>ONBJ01000011.1 GCA_900316025.1 uncultured Eubacteriales bacterium | reverse complement strand
ACGGGAAGGGTTTGCCTCATAAAAAACCCATAGCCTCGGAAACTGATGCCTGTAAAATGAAATCCTTTGCAAGGTTGGGCGGATTAAAGGAAGCTCCCGTCTCTATAGGCGGTGAGTACTTCACTGTACCGTAGTCGCTTATTCTCTGTGTGCGATTATGCCAGCCGAACTCGTGTTCGGCTTTTTTTAGTCTGTGGAATTATGTAGCTGAGGGGGCGTGTGTTGTGTCGAAATTCAATCAGAAAAATACTGAAAAAACAGTCAACCGTGAGGGGTATGCTGCATACAAGACGGACGACAGGGAGCAGCTTGTTGCTGCCGTTCTTACTTCTATGATAGGAGAGCCTAAGTTTTACGGCACAACGGACAGCGATATTGTAAGGCTGGCGGTTGTGTGTGCAAGGGAAAATCCCGATTTTCTTTGCAGACTTGCCTGCTATGCAAGAAATGAGTTCAATATGCGTTCCGTAAGTCACGTACTTGCCGCAGTAATTGCACACGAGGCAAACAGATATACACGCAAAACGATAAGAAATATAATTGTCCGTCCTGATGATATAACCGAGATTATGGAATGCTATCGTCTTATGTACGGAAAGCCTTTTCCGAATGCCCTCAAGCGTGAGATAGCAAAACAGATACAACGATTTGACGAATACGGATTTGCAAAATACAACAGCAGACATAAGACTATGAAATTCAAGGACGTTCTGCGAATTACGCACCCTACCCCGAAAGACAAAAAAACAGAAGAGCTTTTCAGAAAAATTCTTGACGATACCCTTGAAACTCCGTATACGTGGGAAACCGAGCTTTCAAAGCGTGGCAATACAAAGGAAGTCTGGAATGAGCTTATTGCGTCAGGAAAACTTGGCTATATGGCACTCCTGAGAAATCTTCGTAACATAATTCAGCAGGAAGCAGATATCGAAACCGCACTCAGCATAATTTCTTCAAAAGAGCAGGTATTGAAAAGCCGTCAGCTTCCGTTCCGATTTTACAGTGCATATCTTATGCTGAAACAGGCACATCTTATGACCGCCGAAATTAATGCCGCATTAGAGAAAGCCATAACTTTTTCTGTAGAAAATATGGAGCCTGTTATGGGACGTACTCTGATAGCTGTAGATGTTTCAGGTTCTATGCAGACATCTGTTGCAGCGAATTCCACGGTAAAGTGCAGCGATATTGCAACACTGCTGGGTGCGATTGCAAGCCGTCTTTGCGAGGACGCTACAGTATGCTATTTTGATGATGCAGGAAAATGGTCATCTTTTCCCGATAAAAGCGGATATATGATAAAGCGTTACAGCAAAGATTATTCTATAATGAAAATATGCAGTAAAAGCCGTTTTGGCGGAGGCGGTACGGATATGAGCCTTCCTATGTTATACGCACTTAATAATGACGAAACAGCACGTGTCAGACCTTTTGACAGAGTAATTTATTTCAGCGACAATGAATGCAACAATTCTTATGACGGCTTCGACAGAACAGTTCAGGAGCTTATAGAAAATTATCGTTTAAAGTATAATCCCGATTTCTGGGTTCACGGTGTGGACTTGCAGGGATACGGAACACAGCAGTTTTTCGGAAAGAAATTCAATCTTATTGCAGGCTGGAGCGAAAAAGTACTTTCATTTATAAATCTTGCCGAGCAGGGAACAGGTTCGCTCATAAAGACAATAGAAGAATATGAGGTTGAATAACAAATTAAACGGAGTTCAAAGACAGAATTTTTGTTCTGTCTTTTTCTTTTTTCAAAATTTCTTAAATCTGAAAACCATAAAGTTTAGGTCAAGCCTTTTCAAAGGCTTGCGGTTTCCAAAGGCGGAGCCTTTGGTGGGATTTTCAAGGGCAACGCCCTTGAACGGACATATGCCGGAAATGGATTATGACGCGCTGGAGAAGGCCGACCGGATTTTCAAGGGCAATACCCTTGAACAATAAAGGAAAATTTGATTGACATTTGAGATTTAGTTAAGTATAATTACAAGCTAGAGAGCGTATTATTATGCTCAGGAACGGTTTGTTCAAGGAGGTAAAAATGTTAGCTAAATTCAGTGTAAAAAAACCGATGACGGTGTTCGTAGCCGTTGTGCTTGTGATAGTTCTGGGTGTTGTATCTTTTATGAATATGACACCGAATTTGCTGCCTAATATGGACTTTCCGTATGTAATTCTTATGACTACCTATCCGGGAGCAAGTCCTGAGCTTGTGGAAACAGAAGTAACAAAGCCTATGGAACAGTCATTGTCCGTTCTGGACGGAGTGCAGGAAATAAGCTCTCGTTCCAGCGATAACTATTCCCTCATAACTATGAAGTATGAGGACGGAACAAATATGGACAGTGCCGTAGTAGACCTCAACAGCAGTATAAATACGCTTAAAGGCTCTTGGAACGATATGATAGGCACTCCCGTTATTATGAAAATAAATCCCGATATGATGCCTGCCGCTGTCGTTGCAGTAGACGTTGAGGGAATGAAAACAGTAGAGCTTTCGTCATACATAAAAAACGACCTTCTGAACAAGCTTGAAGGTGTTGACGGAGTAGCATCAATTTCAACTATGGGTTCCATCGAAAACGGAATAAACGTAGTAATAAACGAGGAAAAGCTCAAAAAGGTAAATAAAAAAATTCAGAAAGCTATAGACAGCAAATTCAATGACGGAAAAACAGAACTGAATGACGCTCTTTCAAAGCTTAATGATGGTCTTGAACAGACAAAAGAAGGTCAGAATCAGATAAACGCAGGAAAAGATGAGCTTGAAAAACAAAGACAGGCTGCCAATGAACAGCTTTCTCAGGCTCAGGGGCAGCTCAGCGAAAAACAGTCGGAGCTGTTAAGCGGAAAAATACAGATACTCAATACATTAAGTTCACTTTCCACACAGAGAACACAGCTTCAGAGTACATATGAGCAGATGGCAGGCATTCAGAGCATTATACTGGAGCTTGAAAAAAATATAAGCGATATGACCGCAACCATAACGCAGCTTGAAGCTTATCAGAAAACAGTAGAAAAGCTCAAAGCTGCAATGGAAACTCTCTCTCCCGAAAGCGAGGAGTATAAACAGGCACTGCAAAGACTTGAAGATATTGAAAACCGCTTAAAGGAAATAGGACTTAAAACTGCCGACCTTCCACAAAAAATACGTGAATTCAACGAAACAGTAAACAAACTTCAGGCATCGCTTGACAGTATGATAAAGGCTGTAACCGACAAGGGCTTTTCGGTTGAAACCTTACAGACAACAGTAGACGAAATGAAGAACGGTATAGATAAGATAGATGAAGCTGTAGTTCAGCTCAATGCAACGCTTGCACAGCTCGAAGAAGGTTCTATAACACTTAACAGTGCTATGAATGAGCTTAACAAGCAGAAAAGTGAAGCCGAATATAAAATGAGTACAGCCTATACCGAACTGAGAGTAAACGAAAGCACGCTTGCGGCAACTCAGGCTCAGCTTGAAAAGACAAAATCAGAACTGGAGGGTTCTCTTACAACCGTAAACGAGCAGCAAAAGCAGACAAAGGAAAAATCAGATGTAACCAAAATGATTACTATAGAAATGGTGTCGGGTATACTGACAGCACAGAATTTTTCAATGCCTGCCGGATACATAACCGAGGGAGGAACAAAATACCTTGTAAGAGTAGGCGACAAGCTGGCTGACGAAAAGGAAATGAATGAGCTTCTTCTGTTTGATATGAAAATGGACGGGGTAGACCCTATATACCTGAAAGATGTTGCAGACGTATTCCAGAAGAATAACTCTGACGAAATCTATGCAAAAATTAACGGTAATGACGGAGTTATGCTTTCATTTACAAAATCATCTCAGACGGCGGTGGCAACCGTATGCGACAATATCAAGAAAAAGCTTGACAGCATAAAAGAAACCAACAGCAATTTCAACTATACAATTCTTATGGATCAGGGAAAGTATATAAACCTTGTTGTCGGAAATGTCCTGCAAAACCTTATTGTAGGTGCAGTATTTGCAATACTTGTACTCTTACTGTTCCTGAGAGATTTCAAGCCTACCCTGATAGTAGCCTGCTCGATACCGCTTTCCGTGGTATTTGCAATAGTACTTATGTATTTCAGCGGAGTTACTATGAATATAATTTCACTTTCGGGACTTGCCGTCGGTGTCGGTATGCTTGTAGACAACTCTGTTGTTGTAATCGAGAACATATACAGACTGAGAAGTCTGGGACATTCGGCAATAAAAGCTTCGGTAAACGGAGCAAGGCAGGTTGCAGGAGCTATAACGGCTTCGACAATTACCACTGTGTGCGTATTTTTACCCATAGTTTTCGTAGAAGGTATTACAAAACAGATATTTGTTGACCTTGCACTTACTATAACCTATTCACTTATGGCAAGTCTTATAGTTGCACTTACGCTTGTTCCTGCTATGGGACAGTCGCTTTTCAGAAAAACCAAGGAGCAGAAAAAAGGTCTGCTTGACAGAATGCTCTGGTTATATGAAAAAAGTATAAGATTTACGCTTTCGCACAGACTTGTTGCACTGCTTATCGCCTTTGCTATGCTTGTGGGAAGCTCTGTTCTGGAGTTTACAAAGGGTTTCAGCTTTATGCCTGATTCAAGCAGCAGCGAAATACAGATAAGTATGACTATGCCTAAGGGCAGTAAGTTTGATGATACCGTAAAAGGAATAGATAAGGTTCTTGAAATAATAAATTCCTCAGGAAAGGAAAAATTTGAAACTGTCGGAGCAATGGTCGGCGGAAGTACATCGATAATGGGAATTGGCGGAGGCTCAGATGACGGAGCAGCATCTATGTACATAGTTCTCAAAGATGCATATGCAAAGGAAAGCGGAAAAATTTCTTCCGAGCTTTCGGAAAAATTCAAGAAAGAATTTGACGATGATGTAAAATTCACCGTAGGCAGCAGCGGTATGAGTTCTATGTCTGCACTTATGGGGAGCGGCATAGGTGTAACGGTATACTGTGATGACCTCGACAAGCTTCAGAAAACTGCAAATGAGATTGAAACACTCATTAAAAGAGTTGACGGTGTAACCGAAACCGACAACGGCATACCTGACACAACAAAAGAAATAAGAATTACCGTAGATAAGGAAAAGGCTATGGAAAATTCACTGACCGTAGCACAGGTATTTCAGAAGATTTCAGGAATAATAAAAAATGAAAACAAGGCGACATCTCTTACCTCAAAGGACGGAAGTTCCATAGACGTTATGGTAATAGACGAGAACAAAAACGAAATAGAAATAGAAGAGCTTATGGACGAAAAGCTTACCTATACCGATATGGAGGGAAATGAAAAGTCTGTAACACTCGGAGAAATTTCAAAAATCACGAGAGAAAAGGCTATGAATACCATTTCAAGAAACGGTCAGAGAAGGTATGTTACAGTAACTGCATCAGTTTCAGAGTATCATACTGTAACAGAGGTTGCCAACAGCATACAGGACGTTGTGAATGCCTATAAACATGATTCAGATGTATCCATAGATTTTTCGGGAGAAAACGAAACAACTATGGAGTCGGTAGGTGAACTTACAAAAATGATTTTACTCGGAGTTGTATTCATATACCTTGTAATGGTGGCACAGTTCCAGAGTCTGAAATCTCCGTTTATAGTAATGTTTACTATTCCGCTTGCATTTACGGGCGGTTTCCTCGGATTGTTCTTTACAGGATTTGATATAAGCGTTGTTTCAATGATAGGCTTTGTTATGCTTTGTGGTATTGTTGTAAATAACGGTATCGTTCTTGTAGATTACGTTAATCAGCTTCGTATAGGCGGTATGGATAAGAAAGAGGCTCTTGTGGAAGCAGGAAAAACAAGAATGCGTCCCATACTTATGACTGCCATAACTACAATTATAGGTCTTGTTTCTATGGCTCTCGGCATAGGCGAGGGTACAGAGATGATGCAGCCTGTAGCTATAGTATGTATCTTCGGTCTTATGTACGCTACACTTATGACACTCTTTATAGTACCTGTAATGTACGATGTTATGAACAGGAAGCCTATGCGTGTAGTAAGCAGAGAAGAACTTGAAAGTATTGATGACTGATGCACAAACCATATGCGATTGCAGCCCACGGACGGCATAAGCCGTCCGTGAACTTCAAGGCTTTGCCTTGAAGTTGTAAAAAGCGAAAGCTTTTTACGGCTGCAATCGCAAATAACTGCTGTTTTTAATAATTTTGTAAAAGCGTTGTTTAAGTATAACGCTTTTATTTTTTGTCAGACATTAAATTTTTGTATTATTAAAATACGAACGGGAAAGAATCTGATAATAAGGGAGTGATTTCGGTATGAATATAAATACGGATTTGGCACTGGAAGTACAGGAATTTGCAGGTAACAGTATGGACGGAACAGAAGTTACAGAAAAGTCCTGTGACGGAATGCACATTACCAGAATAAACATAATAACGGAAAAGGCTGCCGAAATTTTCGGAAAAGATAAGGGAACATACATTACGGCAGAGTTTTTATCTATACCTGATATATTTTCGGATAACGGCTGCAAGATAAAAATTATAGGCAGGTATATCAGGGAGCTTCTGCCTGAGAATGGAACGGTACTTGTAGCAGGGCTTGGAAATTACAGAATAACACCTGACGCACTCGGCCCTCAGAGTACAAGATATATAATTGCTACGAGGCACATAAAAAGTGAAATATCGGATATTTCAGGTTTTAATGGATTAAGAAGCGTAGCAGTAATAGCTCCGGGAGTTCTTGGGCAGACGGGAATAGAAGCAGGCGAGCTTATTTTAAGTACGGTACAAAAAATAAAGCCGTCCGCCGTCATAGTGATAGATGCACTTGCATCAAGACGAACGGAAAGACTGGGAAATACTCTGCAAATTTCAGATACGGGAATATCTCCGGGTGCAGGAATAGGGAACAGGCGTATTGAGATTAAGGAAAAATTTCTGGGAATACCTGTTATAGCTATAGGAGTGCCGACAGTAGTAAATGCGTATACTCTTGTATACGATATTATAGGGGATAAAAAAACGGATATTAAGGATTTTACAGGAAAGAAAGATATGTTTGTCACACCTAGGGAAATAGATACTTTAATAGAAAAAAGCTCAAAATTTATCGGAATGGCTGTCAATATGGCTCTGCACGAGGGCTACAGTTTAACAGAGCTTGCTGAAATTGCAGGCTGAACAAAAAAATAACCCACCGTCAGATTCAAACAAAAATGGATCTGACTGTGGGTTTAATATTTCATTATACCTTGGCTTTCAGAAATTCGTCCTGCATATAGTTATAAACATCTGTAGGAAGATTTGAGAAAGTATAGCATTTTTTAAGATAAGCCTCATCGGGATAGATAAGCTTATTGTTTTTAATATCGTCATCAAGCAGGTCATAAGCAGCCTGATTGGGAGTGGAATATCCGAGGTATTCAGCGTTAGCCTTGGCAACTTCGGGTTCGAGCATATAATTTATGAACTTTTCAGCAAGAGCCTTGTTTTTCGTTGTTTTTGGAATACACATAGAGTCTATAAAGAGGTTTGAGCCTTCTTTGGGGAGAACGTAGTCAAGGTCTTCGTTATTCTCCATCATAGTAGCTATATCGCCGGCATAGTAGGGAGCGAGTGCAGACTGATTTCCCTCCATCTCTGTGAACACTTGATCCATAACGTACTTTTTGAGCAGAGGTCTTTGTTCTTTAAGATAAGCCGAAGCTATATCTATATCGTCCTTTGTAATTTTTGTGGGAGTTATGCCTTTAAGACGCATAGCTATAGCCATAGCATCTCTCGAATTATCGAACATAAGGATATTTCCGCTGTACTGCTTGTCCCAAAGAACGCTGAAGCTGTCGGGTTTTTCTTTAACCATAGTTTTGTTGTAAGCAAGAGCGACCACACCCCAGGAGTAAGGAACGGAATATTCACCGTTGGGGTCGAAATCGTTCTTTTTATATTTTTCCATAACGTTGTCATAGTTGGGAATATTGCTGAAATCAATTTTTTCAAGCATATCTTCTTCAATTAGCTTTGCGACCATATAGTCAGAGGGAATTATAACATCGTAGGAGGAATTACTTTCTTTTATGAGGTTATACATTTCCTCGTTGGATTCATAGTTTGTATAGTTGACCTTGACGTTATATTTTTCCTCAAATGATTTTATGGTATCGAGAGTACCGTCCTCACCGTTTGAAATATATTCGCCCCAGTTGAAAACGTTTATTTCCTGTTTTTCCGTGTTGTTGCCGTTTCCGCCGCCGTTTTCCGAATTACAGCCTGTAACCATAAAGGCTGCCGAGCTTATAACAAGTGCAGACATAATCAAGCTTAGTATTTTTTTCAATTTTCATATCTCCTTTTCTGTTTAAGGGTTTCACCCTTAAAAATCCTGACCAAAGGCTCCGCCTTTGGAAACCGCAAGCCTTTAAAAAGGCTTGACCTAAACTTTATGTTTTTAGGAATTAATTATATTTATGAGTTTGCAGCCCTTGCTTTTTCGGCTCTGTACTCACGGACATTAACGATTATGAGTATAGTTATCGTAACAACAAAAAGCAGGGTAGACAATGCGTTTATAGTAGGCGAAATTCTTCTTCTCAGCATAGTGTAAATCTGAATGGGAAGTGTCTGAAATCTTGCACCTCTGGTAAAATATGTAATTACGAAGTCATCAAGAGAGTATGTGAAAGACATAAGCAGACCTGAAACAACTCCGGGCATAATTTCAGGCACAACAGTTTTCATAAAAGCCTGCCGCTGATTGCAGCCGAGGTCGAGAGCGGCTTCATATATACTGTAGTCCATCTGTCTGAGCTTAGGCATAACATTCAGAACCACATACGGTGTACAGAAGCTTATATGAGCGATAAGGACTGTCCAGAAGCCCATTTCAAAGTTGAAAATATTACCAAGAAATGTAAACAGAAGCATAAATGATACACCTGTAACTATTTCGGGATTTATAATAGGAACGTTTGAAACGTTGGTAACTACTGTACGGACAGTTTTTTTCATATTATAAATGCCGACAGCGGCTAAAGTTCCCAGAACAGTGGAAACTATCGAAGCTATTACAGCAACAATAACGGTATTGTAAAGTGAGGTCATAATGGCACTGTTGTTGAAAAGTTCATAGTACCATTTTAAGGTAAAGCCCTTCCATACGGAGGTTTTGCCGTTGTTGAAAGAATAGAGAATAAGAACGGCAATAGGGAGGTAGAGGAAAAGCATAACCAGTGCAATATAAATTCCCGAAGCGATTTTTCTCTTTTTTTTCAAGCTACAGCCGCCTCCTCGTCACCGAACTTGTTCATAATTACCACAAGGATAAGAATAATAACCATAAGGGCAAGCGAAATAGCAGAACCGACGTTTTTATCTCTCTGGAAGATATTTTCTATAACGTCACCAATCATTTTGTCGCCCGTACCGCCTAAATACTGAGCTACAAGGAATGTACTTGCGGTGGGAACAAAAACCATAGTAAAGCCGCTTATAATTCCGGATACACTGAGAGGAAAGACAACCTTTCTGAATACGTTGAATTTACCTGCACCTAAATCTTTTGCGGCTTCAATCAGGCTGTCATCTATTTTAAGCATAACGGCGTGCAGAGGAAGCACCATAAAAGGAAGATAGTTATATACCATACCGAGTACAACTGAGCCAGCGTTTCCCATAAGCGGAATATCAAGACCGAATATTTTTACGGCTGTATCAACAAGACCGTCATTTTGCAGCAGCAGAACCCATGCGTATATTCTGAGTATGAAGTTCATCCACATAGGGAGCATAATCATCATAGTTATTGCCGTTCTTGCTCTTCCGCTGGAGCGTGACATTATGTAGCTTAAAGGATATGCTATGACAAGGCAGATAACTGTAGATATGAGTGCAATCCACAGCGAGCGTATAAAGACATCGGTATAAAAAAGGCTGTCCACGAATGAATTAAGCGTAAATGCACCGCTTTTGTCGGTGAATGCGTAGTACACGACCATAACAAGAGGTACAACAGTAAAAAACAGCATCCATATAAGATAAGGTATTGCAGGAGCTTTTGATTTCACGCCTTATCACCTCCGTCAGATGATGAAGGCTTTGTGCCGCAGTATTCCGAGAAATGAGCATTCTCAAAATTGAAGCATATCGGAGCGGTAGTTGCAACCTGTTCGTCCTGAGTACTTGTCATAAGCCACTTATGATTTTCTGTTTCCATAATAATTTCGTTGTACTCACCCTTATATATGACGGATTCGATATAAGCTTCAAGCTGTCCGTTACCGTCACCTGCAATATAAATTCCCGAAGGAGGGAGGGTTATTTCAACAACAGCACCCTCAGAGTAGCAGTGACCGTTCACTTCGAGGGTTTTGCCCTCGATTTCAATTTCCATAGAATTATTTTCAGGGTCGCTTGAAGTGACCTCAGCCGTAAATATATTGTTTTCGGTAGGGAAGAGCTTTTTCATTATATGAATGTTTTCGGGAGTAAAGCTCATACCGATTTTAGTATTTACGGGTTCGCAGTCGGTGCTGTGAATAATCCACAGACAGCCCTCACAGTCAACCTCCATTTCATAGTGTACGCCCTTGAAAACAACGCTTGTAACAGTACCTGTAAGAAGTCCTTTTTCGGGACTTACTATTTCTATATCTTCGGGTCGGATAACAACGTCTACAGGCTGATAGCTTTCAAAACCTGTATCGATACATTTTATTTCCCTGCCCTGTAAAATCACGGTGCAGTCCTCTTTCATAATACCGTTGAGTATATTGGCTTCTCCGATAAAATCGGCTACAAAGGCATTTGCAGGCTCATTGTAAATATCGGTCGGAGTACCAATCTGCTCGATTTTGCCGTTGTTCATAACAACAACCCTGTCCGACATTGTGAGAGCCTCCTCCTGGTCGTGCGTTACGAACACGAAGGTGGTTTTGAGCTGGTTCTGAAGCTGTTTAAGTTCAATCTGCATATCTTTTCTCAGTTTTAAATCCAAAGCACCGAGCGGCTCATCAAGAAGAAGAACCTTAGGGTCGCATACCAACGCTCTTGCTATGGCAACTCTCTGCTGCTGACCGCCTGAAAGCTTTGATACAGGACGCTTTTCGTAGCCTTTCAAATCGACTACCGCTAGCATTTTTTTGACGGTTTTGTCAATTTCTTCCTTTGATTTTTTCTTGAGTTTAAGCCCGAAAGCGATATTTTCATAAACGTTAAGATGTGGAAATAACGCATATTTCTGAAAAACAGTATTTACATTTCGTTTGTTGGGCGGCAGGTTGTTTATAAGCTCACCGTCGAAATACAACTCTCCGCTGTCAGGCTCAAGAAAACCTCCTATAATTCGCAGAGTAGTGGTTTTTCCGCAGCCGCTGGGGCCCAGCAGGGTAATAAATTCCCTGTCCCTGATATCGAGATTGATTTTGTCGAGAATTACCTCTCCGTCAAACGACACTTCAATATTTTTTAAAGAAACCACAGGATTTTCACTCAATTTATGCACCTCCGTAAAATATAGACAAATTGCCTTAATCATCAACAAAAAAGACGGTATTCATTTGTCAATATACATTATAAAACAGATTTCATTGTAAAACACTTTTACCCTTTAGTCAAGTAAAATACAAAAATATTTTACTAAAAATTTGAACACTACAGTATTCTGATGCAAAAAAGAATATTAAACAGGTTTTTATCGGTTATTCACTGTTTCGGGGTTCATATCGTGATGTGCAAGTCTTTCCCAGGCGAGATTTTCCCACTTTGAATCAGGTTTGCCGTAATTGCAGTAGGGGTCGATGGATAATCCGCCTCTGGGCAGGAACTTTCCCCATACTTCGATATATTTAGGGTTCATAAGCTTTATGAGGTCTTTCATAATTATGTTTATGCAGTCCTCGTGGAAATCTCCGTGATTTCGGAAGCTGAAAAGATACAGCTTCAAGGATTTGCTTTCAACCATAAGCTTATCGGGAATGTATGATATATATATTGTTGCGAAATCAGGCTGTCCCGTGATAGGGCAGAGGCTTGTAAATTCGGGACAGTTGAACTTTACAAAATAATCGTTTTCCGTATGCTTATTCGGAAATGCTTCAAGCAGTTCAGGAGAATAGCTGTTTCCGTATACGGTATTTTTTTTGCCTAAAAGAGTTATGCTTCCTTTTTCGCTTTCTGTTCTTCCGTTCAAGATTATTCTCCTTTCATAAGAGGGTCGGTTACTCCGTTTGCCTCGAATGCGGCAATTCTGTCACGGCACGTTCCGCACATTCCGCAGGGAGTTTCATTTCCTTCATAGCAGCTCCAGGTAAGTTCGTAAGGTACTTTAAGGATAAGTCCCCTTTTTACGACATCTGCTTTTTTCATTCCCACAAACGGAGCTGATACTTTAAGCTGATTTCCGCTGCCTATGTAAATGGCAGTATTTATTGCATCGTTAAATTCCTTGCTGCAGTCGGGATAGGCATTGCCGGCGGCATCATCGCTGTGTGCTCCGTAGAAAATTTCGCCGCAGCCGTGAGAAAGTGCTATGCTTGCCGCCGCAGATAAAAACAAGCCGTTTCTGAACGGTACATATGTAGATACGGGCGAACCGTCAGTACTTTCAAGCTGAGCTGCATAGCTTTCCTTTGGAATTTCGTTTTCTGAACCCTTTAAAAGAGAACAGTCCGAGCTTTCAAATATTTTTGCCAAATCGAGTTTCAGAAGTTTTACACCATAGTAATCGGCTATATTTTCGGCAGAAGATATTTCTTTATCGTGCTTTTGTCCGTAAGCTACAGACAGTGCAAGTACATTTTCATTTCCGTATTTATTTACAGCTTCTGCAAGACAGGTTGTACTGTCCACACCGCCGCTGAGCAATACAAGTGCTTTCATATAATATACAGTTCTCCTTTATATATATGTTTATTCAAATCTGAGAAGTTCTTTAAGATTTGAATCGGTACGGAATTGTCCTGTAAACGTTGTTGTAATGGTTTTTGCGTTGGGATTTTTTATTCCTCTTGATGTCATACAACTGTGACAGGCACTTATTGCTACTCCGACATCTTCCGTTCCTGCTGCTTCAGATATTATTTCAGCAATATCTTTTCCGAGTTTTTCCTGAAGCTGTAATCTTTTAGCCGCCATATCGCATATACGTACAATTTTGCTCATACCGAGAACTTTTCCGTTGGGAATATAGGCTACGTTGACCCTCACATTATACATAAGTGCCATATGATGCTCACAATAGCTGAAAACTGTAATATCTTTCATTACTACGGCATTTTCGCTGTCAGCATAGCTTTCGTACTCAAAGGTTTTGCCGAACATCTGTGCAATTTCGTGATTGCTATAAGCCGTTCCCTCAAGTACTTCTTCGAGCATTCTCGCTACTCTCTGCGGAGTTTCTCTCAGACCCTCTCTTTCGGGATTTTCTCCTATAGCCTCAAGTATGCCCTTTACATGTTCCTCAATAGCTTTTCTGTCCATAAATCTGTACTTACACTCCTCTTCTTTCAGGCTCCCATATAAATTTATGAAGCTGTAACTGTAACCTTACCTTATTGAGATTATGCACTATCATAAAGTCAACCATTTCTGACGGTTCTATGTTTCCGAAAACAGGGCTTAGGTATATATGACATCTGTCGGAAAGCGAATACTTCTTTATTATGTACAATGCTTTTTTCAGGTCGGTACTGCTTCCTGCTACCATTTTGACTGTATCACTTTTTTTCAGAAGATAAAAGTTATCTGTACACATAAAGTTTTCCATACCGCTTGACGGAAGCTTATAATCCATAGTAAATACTGGACGGTGCTTTAATTCTGCAAATTTACCGAGAGGTATGCTCCCATTTGTTTCTATCTCAACTCTGAGTCCTTTACCTGAGAGAAGCTCAATAAGAGTTCCAATATCATTCTGCAAAAGAGGCTCTCCGCCTGTAAGGGTAACGTTTATAACTTTTTGCTGTATTACCCATTCCAGAAGCTCCTGCGGTGACATAGGAATTGATTGCGTATCCTTACAGTTTGCCCATTTTGTATCGCAGTATGAGCAGTTAAGATTACAGCCCTTAAAACGTATGAATGCTGAAAGTTCTCCCGCATGAGCAGCTTCTCCGTTTATACTTACAAATTTTTCAACGACATCAAGCATTGTTATATTTCCTCCTCGTAACAGGCACAGTTATCAGGTGTTTCGTATACCGTCACACTGTACATCTGAAGTTTTTCTCTTTCTTTAAGTATCTCATAAAAGTATTTTGAAAAATTTTCGGCTGTCGGCCGGAAGTCAACCTCTATAATTCTGAAATGTTCATCACATAGAGCTTTCATTGTATTTTCTCTGAGAGTTCCCTTTTGTACTATCAGAGAGTGGTCAAAGCTGTCCGCAACGGCTTTGACGGCTTTTTTGAAATCTCCGAAATCTATGAGCATTCCGCTTTTTTCGCCTTCAGACTGTAATTTTTCTCCGTATATTTCAGCCTCAATGACCCAGCGGTGTCCGTGAATATTTGCACATTTTCCGTTATAGCCTTTGAGAAAATGTGCACTGTCGAATGATGCTGATGTTTTTAATTTATACATTATATACTCACCCTCAAAATAAAAGCGTCTGCCCATTATAAAGCAGACGCACCGACAGTTTTGTGTTTACAAAAACTTATATTCAATAAGTTAATAAACTATAGATGCCCTAGTTTTGTTTATAGACAGGATGGTGCAAACGAACTGTCTAAATAGAAATTATAATATTGATGAACAAACTCAAAAGCTTTCATGCAGTTCACCAAGTTTTTATGATAAGGTCATCGTTTTCTACGGTAAGAGCTGCCGTGGTAAGCATTCCTTCACCATGGCTTATTATCTCGGAAGCTATTTTATCTTCAACATTATGTCTTATATAGTTTCTTATATCTCTTGCACCGCTTTTTCCGCCTGTTGATTTTTCTGCGATAAAATCAACAGAAAGATCATCAAATTCAAATTTTATACCTTTTTCGCTGAGAGAATCCACATACTCATTCAGAACAAGTTTTGCAATACCCTTGAAATCCTCTTTATTAAGGTTTCTGAAAACTATAATATCATCTACTCTTGCAAGAAATTCAGGTCTTAAAAACTCTCTCAAAGCTTTAAGAACGTGTTCCTTGTTTGCTTCTTCCTCTGTTTTTCCGAAGCCGAGTGCGGATTCGGTTTTATTACTTCCTGCATTGGAGGTCATAACTATTACAGTATTTTCAAAATTAACAATTCTTCCGTGAGCATCTGTTACTTTTCCCTCATCGAGAATCTGAAGCAGTATATTCAGAACATCGGGGTGAGCTTTTTCTATTTCATCGAAAAGCAGTACGGAATAAGGTTTTCTTCTTACTTTTTCCGTTACCTGTCCAGCCTCGTCATAGCCTACGTATCCCGGAGGTGAACCGATAATTTTTGACACAGCATGCTTTTCCATATACTCCGACATATCAAGTCTGATAAGAGTTTCGGGAGTATCGAAAAGCTCCTCAGCAAGTACCTTTACAAGCTCTGTTTTTCCGACACCTGTAGGGCCTACAAATATAAAAGATGCAGGTCGTCTGCGAGGACTTATCTGTACACGGCTTCTTCTTACAGCCTTTGCTATAGCGGATATAGCCTCGTCCTGACCTACTATATGCTTTTTCATAGAAACTTCAAGCTCTGCGAGCTTGTTAAGCTCGTTTTCTTCCACACGCTGAGCGGGAATACCTGTCCAAAGCTCTATGACATGAGCCAGATCCTTATCTGTAACCTCAGCACTAAGTGCTTCAGGCTCTAATTTACTTATTTTTCCTTTTACCTTTGCAATCTCAGCCTTGATTTTTGCTACAGCTTCGTAATCTATTACTTCCTGATTTTCTGTAAGCTCTTCTTCTCTTGTTTCAAGGTATCTAAGCTCATTTGTAAGGTTATCATATTTTTCCATAGCCTTGCAGCCCAATGCCGCACACGCACACGCTTCATCAAGCAAATCTATAGCCTTGTCGGGAAGAAATCTGTCGGTTATATATCTTTCTGAAAGAACAACCGCTCTGCGTATAATCTTTTCAGGAACTGAAACCCTGTGGTGTTTTTCGTAATAATCCTTTACACCCATCAGAACATCTGTGGTATCTTTTATTGAAGGCTCATTTACCGTAACAGGCTGAAAACGTCTTTCAAGTGCTGCGTCCTTTTCTATATACTTTCTGTACTCGTTGAAGGTAGTTGCTCCTATTACCTGAATTTCACCTCTTGAAAGTGCAGGCTTGAGGATATTTGCAGCATTCATAGTTCCCTCGGAATCGCCTGTTCCGACAAGGTTATGGACTTCATCTATAAAAAGTATTATGTTTCCTGCTGCCTTTACCTCTGCCGTAAGACCCTTTATTCTGCTTTCAAACTGACCTCGGAACTGAGTTCCTGCTATAAGTGATGTAAGGTCAAGCAACTGTATTTCCTTGTCTTTAAGTCTGAGAGGAACATCACCTTTTGCTATTCTGAGTGCAAGACCTTCGGCTATAGCTGTTTTTCCTACTCCTGGTTCTCCTATAAGACAGGGATTGTTTTTGCTTCTTCTCGAAAGTATCTGAATAACCCTTGCTATCTCTTTATCTCTTCCGATAACTCTGTCAAGCTTACCTTTTCTTGCTCTTTCGGTAAGGTTTGTACAGTAAGCATCTATATGCTTATGTCCGGCTTCCTTGTCCTTTCTGCTTTTTCCCTGCTGTTTTTTATCACGGGCAGCATTACCGAATATTCCGAAAGGAAATGTCGGTGCTCCTCCCTGAGAGAATTTATCAGGATTATCGCTGTCATCATCATCTTCGCTTACGGGAAAGCCTGCATCACCGAGCATACTGCCCAAATCAGACATACCCGGAATTTCACCGCCGTTCATTTCCATAAGGCTGTCCATGGAATCCTGCATATTTTCGAGCTGTTCGCTTGTAATTCCCATTTTGTTCATCAAATCCTTTACTGGTTTGATGTTAAGCTTATCCGCACAGCTCAGACAGTAACCTTTCTGATTATTTCCGGAGCTGTCAGAAACAAACACAACTGCAGGTCTTTTTCCACAATTACTACAAAGCATAAAATTAACTCCTCAACATAGATTTTATATACAAAATACAACTTATTTTCTTAACATAAACTTAATCATGCGGCTTCGCTCACAATGCGATTGCAGACCGCATCGGCATACGCCGATGCGGAAATTCAGGCTTTGCCTGAATTTCGGTTTCGGACGTTAGTCCGAAACCGTCTGCAATCGCCGAACTTACCCGCATTCAGATTTTTTTAGAGGGTTTCTGCTCATTTTGGGGCAACTCCTTCAAAAGAAGCAGAAAAACTCCGGCATAATTCAGAAGAGCGAAAATCATCGCAAAAACCGTAATTCCGACCAGAAAAACGGTAAGATAAGGCATATCATAGTGAAGAACTGATTTATATAAAACTATGGATACTACCGAAACATAAAAAATCAGCGTTGCCACCTTGCCGTACCATTTTGCAGCGGGAGGCTCTATACCTTTTTTCAGAAGGTAGAAGCCGCCTGTAAGCATAAGGACATCTTTTACTATCAGAACGGACAAAAACGGAAAAATAACAGGAATAAGTATTCCGAAGCATATGACTACAGCTACAAGAGTGAGTTTATCGGCAATAGGGTCAAGCAGTTTACCAAGCTTTGATACCTGATTTAATTTTCTTGCAAAAAAGCCGTCCAGACAGTCACTTATTCCCGACAAAAGTATGAAGCTGAAGGCTTCTATATATTTTCCGCAAAGGAAAAACAGAACAAAAGGGATTATCAACAAAATTCTGAAAAAAGATATGCAGTTTGGTACGGTAAAAATCATATTGGAGTCCTCGTCGCAGGGACTCAATATCTTTATATCTTTATTATCAGCATTAGACATTATAAAGAAATTCTCTCCTTTTCAAACTACTGCCGCAAAGGGGAAGGATTTTCTGCCGGCAGGAAAAGGGATATTCAAAGTTTTGTTATTCATCGTAATATACCTCTCCGTCTTCATCATATGATTCATCATAATCATCGGTATCTTCAAAAGATACATAACCGTAAAATTTTTCTCTTCCGTCCGAAATCAAATCAAACAAAAACGAATTTGTCTGAATATTTTCGGTTACTTTTCCTTCCTTGTCTATGGCAGGCATAAACACTGACATAGCGAATACAGCTATAAAAACTATCAGTATACCGTAAACAAGACCTATGATAAGACCTACTATACGGTTTGCAGTGCCTACGATGGGGATTTTGTTTACAATATTTGCTACTCTGCACAAAATTCCTATTATTATACTTATAACTGCAAAAAGGATACATATGACACAGACACGTATGACTGCTATATATACAGGAGCGGCAGCATTATGTATTATATTGCTGGCATATCCCGAAAGCTCCTCAACGGAGCTTCCGGTTATACTGTTAAGGGAATTTATAATGTCTTCGCTGTCACAGAATTCCCAGAGAAACGGTGGAAAGCTGTTGAATACGCTGTCACCTATGTTGGCAACTCCGTTGGATATTGCATCGGAAATAGTATTTGTTATTTTTTCGTCAACACCGGGCCTTATAAAATTTTCATAAATCCAGGGTGCGAGATTTGTTCCCAAAGCATATGATATTATCATAGAAACAATTCCGCCCACTAAGGAAAGAACCGTCCCCACAGCTCCCCTTGCAAATCCTATAATCGCAAATACTGCCACTGTAAGAAGCATTAAACTGTCAAACCAATTAAACATCATCTGTCATCAACCCATATCATTATTCAGCTATTACCAGTTAATATAACACATTATGCCCAAAAATACAATTATTAAATTGTAAACAAATGAGGATTGTTTTTGCTTATTAACGCAGTTTTATTGCACGTATTTCGCTTGTTCCGAGTACATAGGCGGTTTTTTCGTCAAGAAAAGTAACTCCTTTTGAATCGAGCTCCACATTATACTCGTTCAGAAGCTTTTCTTTTTTTATGTCGAATACAGAAACAGTATTTCCGGCAAGAACAGCGGCATTATCCCCGAAAACATCAACTGCTACAATCGCAAGGTCTGTTTTGGTGCTGGTAATAAAGCCGTTCTGAGATATATTCCAAAGCTCACAGCTTTTTCCGTCCTCAAACGGAGAAAGTGAAAGTATTATATTGTTCTGCATAATTTTCTTACTTATAAGATTATATCCGTTATATGTAAATTCATACTTGTTCTGGTAATCGGAAGTAATAACCATAGCGGAGCGGTCGCCTATTATTCCGATATTTCCGTTGTCAAAGAAGCCGGCACTGTATATTGTGACGTTATCAAAATCAATTTTGGACTCGGGTTTATCGCTTGAAAAGTCGATTATATATACCTTTGAAACTATGCTGCCCTCATTGGCATCAAGACCGCAGACTACAGCCTTTGTAGCATCTTTATTAAGAGAAATGGAAACCGCATAGCATTCCGAAAAATAATAGGCATATTTCTGAGTGTTATCCTTGTTAAACACAGTCAGCTTTGATGTGTAGCCGTCGCTTTTTGATAATATCGCATAACAGCCGTTGTCGATTATCACAGCCTGAAAGATAATATCATCGACGCTGCCTTCATACACTGTTCCTACAGCCGACTGTATTTCATAGCCGTTTCCCTGTCTGTCATATATTATACTGTAATTTTTGCAGGATTTCATCGCAGGAGAAGAATATTTTATTCTTTTGTCTACGGTAACTCCGCCGCTTGAGTTTATCATCTGGAACTGAGTTTCGCTTATATATGCAAGACTGTTGTTGATAATACACATATCACTGGCATTTACGGACTTGCCCTTTATTTTTACGGGAAAGCCGTCCCCTTTTACCTGAGAAGAGAAAAGGCTTCCCATAAGCGAATCAGGAGATATGAATTTCCATACGGCAGCTATACCTACAGCAAGTACCAGAATTATTCCTATTATCACAATAGTTCTTACTTTTTTATTTTTCGGCTTAGGCAGTTCTTTTCTTTTTTTGATTTCACTGTCCCTTTCATATTCCTCTATGGGTTTATCCTCATAGCTGAGCATTTCTCTCTTGTTTTTTCTTTTCTTTTTCATATCCATAGAACTCACCTCTGATTCAGCTTAACCCTTATATTTTTACCATACATCAGTAGTTGACTTTGTTCAGATAAAGGCCGCAGGCTGGAGCAGTAGGCCCTGCCTTTGCTCTGTCCTTAGCCTCTATTATACCGCTGATACAGTCGGGACTGAACTTTCCCTGAGCTATTCTGATGAGCGTTCCCACCATTATGCGAACCATATTATATAAAAAACCATCAGCCTCTACCGTAATTATTACCATATCACCGTCACGCTCGACACGAAAGTCCGTAACCGTTCTGCACATATTATTGGTATCCCTGTTGTCAATTGTACAGAACGAGGTGAAATCGTGTCTGCCTATATATGCTTTGCAGCAATCGTTTAGCAGAGTTACATCTATCGGAAATTTATAATGATATGCAAGTCCGTCAAGAAAAGGATTTCTTACTTCGGCATTCCATATCTTGTAAACGTATTGCTTACTCTTGCAGCTGTATCTGGCGTGAAAATCCTGTTCGGCTTCTTTAATATCAAGCACAGATATATCAGACGGCAGAAATCTGTTCAATGCCGAAAGCAGTCGGTGACAAGGAATGCTGTGTATCATTTTTAGGCTTATACAGTACATATTGGCGTGTACTCCGCTGTCTGTTCTGGAACAACCCTTTACGCTGTAGGCAGTATCGCCTATTATGTTTTCCAGTGCCGTCTGAAATACCTCCTGTACGGTAACGGCATTGGTCTGTATCTGCCAGCCGTGGTAATTTTTTCCGTTATAAGATATTGTTATAAGGAAATTTCTTATTTCACTATCATTTCCGAAAACATCAGATTGCATATTATCACCCCGATTAAAACAAATACCGAAAAAATTATAATACCTATATCGGTTATTCCTATTTTAAGAACCTTCATTCTTGTTCTGCCGTTTCCTCCACGATAGCAGCGGCATTCCATAGCTACCGCAAGCTCGTAGGCTCTGTTGAACGATGACACGAAAAGAGGAACAAGAACAGGTATCATTGCCTTTAATCTTTTCATAAGGCTTCCGTTTTCCATATCCGCACCCCTTGATTTCTGTGCATTGGTTATTTTTTCCGTTTCCTCCAGAAGTGTAGGAATAAACCTTAAAGCTATGGTCATCATCATAGCTATTTCGTGAACCTTTATATGAAATACTTTAAGCGGTTTCATAAGTCTTTCAAGTGCGTCCGTAAGGTCTGTAGGCGATGTTGTATATGTAAGAATGCAGCTTATAAGAATAAGTGCGATTATTCTGACGGATACAAAAGCAGCGTTGCTTATTCCGTTCCACGTTATTTTCAGAAAATGCCATTGCCAGACAGCTTCACCCTTGCCGTAAAATATGTTGAGAACAGACGTAAAAAGCAGTATCATAATTACAGGCTTCATTCCCTTGAAATACATTTTTACAGGAATGCCCGTCATAACAACGCCGAACAGAACAACGGCAAGCATAAATCCCAGCGAAACAAAATTTCCTGTCACAAATAAAAAAATTATATATGCCGTTACAAGCACGATTTTAACTCTGGGGTCAGTTCTGTGTATAAGTGAAGTTCCCGGGAAAAACTGACCAAGTGTAATATCTCTTATCAAAGGAGATTTTCCCCCTTATATTTCAATATAGATTGTTTTCAGGATTTTTTCATCAGAGGCAGAAGCTCTCTGACGGCTTCCTCTACCGTCAGTATACCTTTTTTTACTCCGTATCCGCTTTCGGAAAGCTTATTCATTATGTATGTTATTTCAGGAATTTTCAGTCCCATCTGTTTAAGTCTTTCTCCCTGAGAGAATACATTTTCGGTTGTACCACACATTTCAAGTCTGCCTTTATTCATCACAAGAACCCTGTCAGATATTTTTGCAATATCCTCCATACTGTGAGATACCAGAATTACAGTATTTCCCTGATTTTTATGATATTTCTGAATTTGTGAAAGAAGAAATTCCCTGCCCATAGGGTCAAGTCCTGCCGTGGGTTCGTCCAGTACGAGAACCTCAGGCTGCATTGCTATAACTCCTGCTATAGCGGCTCTTCTTTTTTCTCCTCCCGAAAGCTCAAAAGGGGATTTTTCCAGCAAATCCTCCGACAATGCAGCAAATCTTGCCGCATTTCGGACAGCTTCGTCAAGCTCATTTCCCGAAAGACCTTTGTTGACAGCTCCATATGCAATATCTTTGTAAACCGTATCTTCAAAAAGCTGATACTCAGGGTACTGAAAAACCATTCCTACCCTGAAACGTACCTTTCGTATTTCCTTTGGTTTTTCCCATATGTTTTTTCCTTCAAGCAGAATTTCACCACTGTCAGGCTTTATCAGTCCGTTAAGCATCTGTATAAGCGTTGACTTTCCCGAACCTGTGTGACCTATTATTCCGATAAATTCACCTTTTTCTATCGAAAAGCTTACATCACTTACGGCAGTTTTTTCAAACGGAGTTCGGACACCGTATCTGTAGTTAAGATTTTTTGCTTCAATAATACTCAAATCAGTAATACTCCCAAATTATAAAAATAGTAAGCTGTCAGCCTCACTCAGTGCAGTGCGATTGCAGACCGTTTCGGACATTTGTCCGAAACGGGATTTCAGGCTCAAGCCTGAAATCTGACAAAAGCGTAACGCTTTTGTCGTCTGCAATCGCATAGTAAGCAAAACCTAAGGTTATTGCTCTGACGTTTTGATGTATTTTTTTATAAGATCTATACATTCATCAGGCTTTAAGGGCAGGGTATCGGTTTTTATGCCGTTTTTCCTCAGCATATGCACAAGCTGTGCCGACTGTGGTATATCAAGCGAATGCTTCTTTAAAAGTTCTGCCTGAGAAAAAACCTCATCAGGTGTTCCCTGAGTGAGTATTTTTCCTTTATCCATAACAATTACCTTGTCAGCAAGTACAGCTTCGTCCATATAATGTGTTATGAGAACCGCCGTAATACCGTACTCCTTATTCAGAAAGCGTACTGTATCGGTTACTTCCTTTCTGCCTTCAGGGTCGAGCATAGCGGTAGGCTCGTCCAGAACTATGCACTCAGGCTTCATTGCTATTATTCCTGCAATAGCTACCCTCTGCTTTTGTCCTCCCGAAAGCTTATGAGGTGCATGTTTCCTGTATTCGTACATATTTACGGCTTTGAGTACATTATCTACACGTTCCCGTATTTCTTTGGGGTTTATTCCGAGATTCTCACACCCGAAAGCAACATCTTCCTCAACTATGGTTGCCACAAGCTGATTGTCAGGATTTTGAAGCACAAGACCAACTTTTCGTCTTATTTCATAAATATCATCTTCCGTTTCGGGAATGATGCCGTCTACCGACACTGTACCCTCATCGGGAAGAAGCAGTGCGTTGAAAAGCTTAGCCATAGTGGATTTTCCGCAGCCGTTGTGACCGAGCAACGCAGTAAATTTTCCTTTTTCTATTTCAAGTGATATATTATCAATAACAGCAGCCTTTCCGTATGAAAAGCTTACGTTTTTTATGCTTATAAAACTTTCCATAGCCGAATTACCTTGTCCACAACGCAGTCGAGCCGCACGGAAGCACAAGTCCTGTGTCAGTAACCCTCAGTCCGATTTCATCGGAGGTTACGTTTCCGCCGAATTTCGGAATAAGAACAGTACCCAGCAAATATTCCATTACTGCCGGCGATAATCCCGTTGTATATGAATTAAGTATAAAAAACCGTGCGTCATCAGATAAAACCTCTGAGCAAAGCTGAACCAGAGAATAAAGCTGTTCTTCAAGCTTCCACACTTCGCCTCCGGGACCTCTTCCGTATGACGGAGGATCCATAATAATTCCGTCGTATTTGTTACCACGGCGTTTTTCACGCTGTACAAATTTTATGCAGTCATCAACAATCCACCTTACGGGTCTGTCGGATAATCCTGATACGTCCGCATTTTCCTTTGCCCACTGCACCATACCTTTTGAAGCGTCTACGTGGCATACTTTAGCTCCTGCATTAAGACATGCAAGAGTAGCTCCACCCGTATACGCAAAAAGGTTAAGTACGTTAAGCTGCTTATGGGATTTTTTTATAACTCCGTCAACAAAATCCCAGTTTGCCGCCTGTTCGGGAAATACTCCCGTATGCTTGAAGCCCATAGGTTTTATCCTGAATACAATATTCCTGTAGCTTATCTGCCATACATCAGGTATTTTTCTGTACTGCTCCCATTTTCCGCCGCCTGATGAAGAACGGTGATAACGTGCGTGTGCCTTTTTCCACAAAGGATTTTTTTCAGGAGTATTCCATATTATCTGAGGGTCGGGTCTTATAAGAATAATATTTCCCCAACGCTCCAGTCTTTCTCCCTCTGATGTATCTATAAGTTCATAGTCTTTCCAATTAGCTGAACGCAACTGCCGTTACCTCCGAATTTTAATTTTTCATACTTAATTCATATATAATTACGTGTATGTGCGTTTTTATGTGCGATTGCAGTCCCCTTACGGACAAGTCCGTAAGGGGCTTAAGCGGCTGTGCCACTTAAGCGACAAAAGACAAGTCTTTTGTCGACTGCAATCGCATTATGCTGACAGCCGGAAACTGCTGCCGAACCATAAAATATAAATTCAAGACTTTGCTCCCAGTTTATTTTCTACAACCTTGGCTGTTTCATCTGCAAGCTTTTTGATTTCATCGTAATCAGTACCCTCAAGCATTACTCTTACAAGAGGTTCTGTTCCGGACTCTCTTACAATAATTCTTCCGTGACCATCAAGCTGATTTTTAACCTCTGAAATTTTAGCCTGAATATCGCTGTCACAGTCCAACTTTTTCTTTCCTTCGGGAGAGATTTTAACGTTGACCATAACCTGCGGATATCTCTGCATTACTTTTGCAGCTTCTGAAAGCTTAACATTTTTTCTTTTAATAAGGCTTAAAATCTGTGCGGCAGTTGTCTGACCGTCACCTGTAGTACAGTAATCAAGGAATATAACGTGACCGCTCTGCTCTCCGCCTATTGAGTAGCCGTTCTTTACCATAGATTCAAGGACATATCTGTCACCTACTTTTGTGGCTTCAAAATCAATCTGATTTTTCTCGCAGAATTTGTTAAATCCCATATTTGTAAGAATTGTTCCTACAGCGGTATTGTTTTTAAGCATACCTCTTTCTTTCAAATCGAGGGCACACATTGCTATTATAAAGTCACCGTCTATAAGCTCGCCGTTTTCGTCCACAGCAAGACATCTGTCAGCATCACCGTCAAATGCTATACCGCAGTCGAGTTTATTTTCCTTTACATACTCGGCAAGAGCTTCGATATGTGTTGAGCCGCAGTTTTTATTTATGTTCACGCCGTCAGGATTTGAATTCATCATATGGCATTCCACACCCAAGCCGCTGAAAATAGCCTCAGCCGTGCGTGATGCCGAACCGTTTGAACAGTCAAATGCGACTTTAAGTCCCTGAGGTTTTTCGGGTACTGTTCCTATAACATGATTTATATAGTCATTAAGACCTGTTTCAGAAACAGTTACCTTTCCAAGTTTATCCTCACAAACTATATTGTAAAGCTTTGCATTGTCGAGAACGATTTCTTCTATTTCATTTTCCAGTATATCAGGAAGTTTGAAGCCTGTTGAACTGAATATTTTAATTCCGTTAAATTCATACGGATTGTGAGAAGCCGAAATCATAATTCCTGCATCAGCACTGTATTTTTTTACAAGAAGAGCTACCGCAGGAGTAGGTACTACTCCTAGGGTTATTACATCTGCTCCTACAGAACAAAGTCCTGCGATTATAGCTCCCTCCAGCATATCCGAGCTTAAGCGTGTATCTTTTCCTATGATGACAACGGGCTTTTTATCGCTTTGTTCCGTAAGAACCATAGCAGCCGCTCTTCCTATATTCATAGCAAGCTCACATGTAAGTTCCGTGTTTGCTACTCCTCTTGCACCGTCTGTTCCAAAAAGTCTTCCCATTCTTAAATCCTCCAATTCGTTAATTATTTACTAAGTAAGTTTATTGCTGGTTCATAAAATTATAATCATCTTATGTTGGAAATGCAAGTCCCAGATGACGGCAGGCATTTTCTGTAACACACCTTCCTCTGGGTGTTCTGTTTATGAAACCAATCTGCATAAGATAAGGTTCATAAACATCTTCTATAGTAACTGCTTCCTCACCTATTGTAGCGGCGAGTGTTTCAACTCCTACAGGTCCTCCACGGTAATATTTAACCATAGCTTCTATCATACGTCTGTCATTTGCATCAAGACCAAGTTCATCGATTTCCATTTTATCAAGTGCAAGCTGTGCCGCTTCGCACGTAATAAATCCGTCGCTCATAACCTGAGCATAATCTCTTACTCTTTTCAGCAGTCTGTTTGCTATGCGTGGAGTTCCTCTTGAGCGTGATGCTATTTCCAAAGCTCCGTCATAATCTATAGGCATTTCCAGAATGCCTGCACTTCTCGTAACTATTCTGCCAAGCTCTTCGGGAGTGTAAAGCTCAAGTCTGAGTACAACTCCGAACCTGTCCCTGAGCGGAGCTGAAATCTGACCAGCTCTCGTTGTCGCCCCTACAAGAGTAAACTTAGGAAGCGGCAGATGGTATGAAGCCGCCATCTGACCTTTACCCGTTATAATGTCTATGGCAAAATCCTCCATAGCGGAATAAAGTATCTCCTCAACCTGTCTGTTAAGACGGTGTATTTCATCAATGAAAAGAACATCACCGTCATTAAGGTTTGTAAGAATTGAAGCTAAATCTCCGGGCTTTTCTATGGCAGGGCCGGAGGTTACTCTCATACTTACACCCATTTCGTTTGCAATTATTCCGGCAAGAGTTGTTTTTCCAAGTCCAGGAGGGCCATAAAGAAGTACATGGTCAAGTGTTTCGTGTCTTTGAACCGCCGCCTGAATATAAACCGCAAGATTTTCCTTGACTTTTTCCTGACCGATATAGTCGTCCAATGTACGGGGACGAAGCGGATTATCTGTTTCCGCAAAGTCACCCGGCAGTTCTTCAGGGTCGACTATTCTGTTTTCAAAATCTATATTGTCAAAATCCATATATTAACCAACCCTCTCAGCGTCTTCCCATTTCTTTAAGAACACCGCTTATCAGTTTTTCAACGGCCTGCGTGGAATCCATAGTGAGAAGTATCGGCATAACCTCACCCTGAGTATATCCCAATACACCCAGAGCCTCGACAGCCTTGCTGATATTACCCGACGATACCTTTGGCAGAACTGTATCCGCTGAATTTTCCTGATAGTCGGCATTTGCGGAAGGAAGCATATCATTGAATGTATTAATCTTGTCTTTAAGCTCAAGGACTATTCTTTCTGCCTTTTTTCTGCCTACTCCCTGTGTCTGAGAAATCGAAGCTGTATCTGAAGTAACAACTGCAAGCACAAATCTTTCCTCGGGCAAAACCGAAAGTATGGAAACCGCCATTTTTGCTCCTACTCCGCTTACGGTGCAAAGAAGCTTAAAAAGCTCAAGTTCCCTCGTATTGTAAAAACCGTAAAGCTCCATAGCATCTTCCCTTACTACAAGCTGAGTATAAAGAAATGCTTCACTGTTCATATTTCCGATTTTATTAATAGTATTCTGCGAAGTATAACATCTGTAGCCTACTCCTGCACACTCTATTACAACAAAGTTCTCACCTTTAAATATCAGCCTTCCCCTTACGCTGTAGAACATAGTTTCAGTATCTCCCCTGTGATAAAATACGTCTTATTCCAGAACCGTTTGCCTGAATATGACACAATGCAACCGCCAGAGCATCTGCCGTATCATCAGGTTTCGGAACTTTTTCAAGTTTAAGAAGCCGTCTTGTCATTTCCATTACCTGCGGCTTCTTAGCCTTTCCGTAACCTGTAACCACCGTCTTTATCTGAAGCGGCGTATACTCAAATACAGGTATTCCTCTCTGCTCTGCGGCAAGAAGTATAACTCCTCTTGCCTGTGCAACGTCTATGGCTGTTTTCTGATTATTCTGAAAATACAGCTTTTCTATGGCAACAGCATCGGGTTTGCATTTAAGCATAAGTCTGCTCATACCCGAATGTATGTACTCCAGCCTTTTGGTGAATTTCATTTCGGGTTCTGTTGTAACCGCACCAAATCCCAATGGCTTATACATATTTCCCGAAAAATAAACCACACCCCAGCCTACTATCGCATAACCGGGGTCTATTCCCAGTACAACCATTACAGCCTCCGCAAAAAACAGTATAATTCAGAATATCGGTCTGCGGCTACACTCAGGCGGCGATTGCAGCCGGTCAAAAGCTTTGCTTTTGACCAAATTCAGGCGATACCGCCTGAATTTCACAGCGGCAAATGCCGCTGTGGGCTGCAATCGCACCAAAAATAAGATGAAAGCTGTGTTTTCATAACCGCTCTCAAGCCGGATTTGCCGATACCTAACGATTATATCATATCAACGCAGTTTTAACAAGCCAAAAATTTCAGGTAAAAATCTTCTGATTATAGTTGTATTTCAGTAATGTGAGAGGTCGGCTACTCAATCAATGTGTAGCCGACCTCTTATTTTTGATTGTCAGTTATCGTTCATCATTCAATAGTGGGGAAATGCTCTCTGAAGCTTGCACTGTCATATATACCGCCGCCGAAACGTGACTTAACTATATAGTAGTTATCAACGTGGGTATTTTCAGTTTCGGTTGTGATTTTTATATCAAAGCAGTAATATACAACCTCAGAACCGTAATCCTCAACTTTTGCTGAGCCGAGATAATCGGCACTAAGCTTTTCATCGCCGCCGAGATATGAGAGCAAAGCGGTCTTAGCATCTGCTACTGTAAAATCTTCGGTTTTTACTGCATCGTCGGAGGTGTCAGGCTCTTCTTCTCCGCCGTTTATATCAAATCTCTGTGCAAAAGCTTCGCTGTCATATATACCGCCGCCCTGACGTGAATTTATAACATAGTAATAATCAATATGGCTGTTTGAGATTTCGTCAATAAGTCTTACGTCAAAGCAGAAATACTCAACACTCTGACCGTACTCTTCAACTGTTACGGAGCTGAGATAATTTGCGGAAAGTCTTTCATCGCTTCCGAGGAACTGGATCAAGGCTGCTGCCGCATCATCGGCGGTGAACTCGTCCTGCTTGATTATCTCAGAAACATTGAATGTACTTGCCTCTGTAGGAGCTTCTGTAGGAGCTTCTGTTTCTGCCTCTGTGGGAGCTTCCGTAGCAGCCTGAGTAGCTTTCTGAGTGGCTTTCTGAGTAGATTTTTCGGTAGTTTTGGCTGTAGCCTTCTGAGTAGCTTTTGTAGCAGCGGAGGCTGATGTTGCTGCGGAAGAACCTGCTTTATCGTTACTGCATCCTGTAAAAGCAGCAGTCATTGTAATCGCCATAGCTGCTGCGAGCATAATAGTCAACGTTTTTTTCATATCTTTTATTACACCTCTGAAAACATATCAAAATATATATCCATTGTTTTTACAACAATCTGTTAATTTGCAACTGCGATAAAATTATACAACATATTTCGGTAAACTGCAATAAAAAAAGATTTAATTTTTTGTAACAATTACTTAAAAATATTATAAATGTGTAGCTTTTTATAATAACTATGAAGGCTGTATTTCAGGTATTTTTACAGGCAGAACTCTCAAAAAGAAAGGCTGTGTGAAAATTAATGATAATCTTCACACAGCCTGAAAGGAATTATTTAACTGTTACAGTGCAGGTTTTGGTTTTGCCGTTGGAGGTCTTTACAGTTATAACAGCCGTACCGACTTTTTTAGCAGTGACCTTACCTTTTTCAACAGTTGCTACAGTGCTGTCGCTGCTGCTCCAACTGTAGTAAGTGTATGCGTCCGAGGGGGTGAGGGTAGTTGTAAGTTTGTAATACTGACCTACCTTGAGGTCGAGCGTGGTCTTGTCAAGCGAAACTGCAGTGGGTGCAGGCTTTACGGTTATAGTACAGGTTGCTGTTTTGCCGTTGGAGGTCTTTGCGGTTATAGTAGCCGTACCAACCTTTTTAGCAGTAACCTTACCTTTTTCAACTGTAGCTACAGTACTGTTGCTGCTGCTCCAGCTATAGTATGTGAAAGCGTCTGAAGGTGTAAGCGTGGTTGTAAGAGTAAGCGTCTGACCAACACCGAGAGTTGCCTCTGTTTTGTTGAGTTCAACAGTTGTGGGAGCTTTTTTTACCGTTACAGTACAAGCAGCCGATTTTCCGTTTGATGTAGTAACTGTTATTACAGATGTACCCATATTTTCAGCCTTTATTTTTCCTGTACTGTCAACGGTTGCGACAAAGAGGTTGTGGCTCTGCCATGTATATCCCGTAACCGAATCTGAGGGAGTAAGTGTCTTTACAAGCTTATATGACTGACCTACAGCCATTGTAAGTGAAGTTTTGTTAAGAGTTATTGCTGTGGGTTCTTTCTGAACCGTTACATTACAGGTTGCTGTCAGACCGTTGTAGGTTTTAGCAGTTATCTTTGCAGTACCCTCTTTTTTAGATGTAACTTTTCCGTTGCTGTCTACCGAAGCGACGGTACTGTTGCTGCTGCTCCATGTACATACCTTGTAAGCACTGCTGGGAGTAGGAGTACATTTCAGAGTAAATGACTGACCAACGCAGTTCTTTACAGATGTTTTGTTGAGCGCTATGCTTGTAGGTGCTTTTTTTACTGTTATTTCACATACAGCTACTCTGCCGTTGGAGGTTTTCACAGTTATTATAGCGTCACCGGGCTTTTTAGCTGTAACCTTTCCTGCCGAGCTTACGGTAGCTATTGTAGTATCCGTACTTTTCCAGTTGCAGTATGTCACAGAGTTTGAAGGGTTGAGTGCAGCAACGAGAGTAAGTGTCTGACCAACTCCGAGTGTTTCAGAGGTTTTGTTCAGTGATATGCTTTTAGGGCCTTTTTTAACTGTTACCGAACAGGAAGCCGTCTTACCGTTGGAAGTTGTAACCTTGATTGTGGCTGTACCTGCACTCTTACCTGATACTTTTCCCGAACCGCTTACAGTGGCAACATTTTCGTTGCTGCTGCTCCATGTAAGCTTTGTCAGAGCATCTGAAGGTGTTACTGTTGCGGTAAGCTGACAGCTTTGTCCTTCACCCATTGAAGCCGAAGTTTTGTCAAGAGTTACAGCAGTAGCAGCTTTCTTTACGGTAACGGTACATGTGGCTGTCTTTGCGTTTGATGTCTTTACGGTTATAGTAGCCTTGCCTACTTTTTTAGCCGTAACACTTCCGCCTGATGTAACGGAAGCGACTGTTGAATCACTGCTGCTCCATGAGCATACCGTGTATGCGTCTGAGGGTGTGAGAGTGTAGGAAAGAGCAAGAGTTTCGCCTACGCTTATTGTTGCGGACGTTTTGTTAAGTGCAATACTTTCGGGAGCTTTTCTTACGGAAACTATGCAGGTAGCGGTATTTCCGAGAGAGGTTGAAACCGTAATTGTAGCTGTACCCTCAGCTTTTGCGGTAATCTTTCCTGCTGAGTTTACGGCTGCAACAGTAGTATTATCGCTCTTCCAGTAGAATGATTCATCGGGATTTTCGGGTGTGATTGTAGCAGTAAGTGTCTTTGTCTGACCTACGTAAAGAGTAGCTCTTGACGCACTGAGAGATACTGACTGGCTGCCGTAGTGGAGTACGTTGCTGTCGGTTATTGCGTCATTATAGCTTCCGATGGATATTTTGCTCCACTGAGCCTTTGTACCGAGGAAATAGACATCTGTTATAGCTGTATCGGTTTTGAAAGCGGCAGAACGTATTGTTGTAACGGAAGTGGGGATTGTTACTTTTTTAAGGTTTGCACAATTTTCAAACGCACTGTCCTCTATAGTGGTAACATTTGAGGGTATGTTGACGGAAGTAAGAGCAGTGTCAGCAAAGGTTTTTTCACGGATAGTAGTAATTTTACCTGATAATGTTACGGATTTAAGAGCGGTACACATTGAAAATGCGTATTTGCCAAGACTTGTTACCCTGCCCGGAATTTTTATTGTAGTAAGATTGTTACAACGCTGGAAAGCGAAGTCGCCTATTTTTGTAACGGTAGTCGGAATTGTAATGCTTGCGAAACGGCACTGGAAGAATGCACCGTTGCTGATGGTCTGTATTCCCTCAGGAATAGTAATTGAAGTAAGGGAGGTACAGTTTGCGAACACGCCGTCACCTAAGACTTTTACAGGCAGACCGTTGATATTTGATGGGATATTAAGGGTATCAGCACCGCTTCCGCCGTAGCTTACTATGGTTATTGCGTTATTTTCGACCTTGTACATAAAATCGCCGAATGACAGAAGTTCGGTGTCACCGACCGCTTCTTTGTGACTTACAGCACTGCTCTGGAATACTTCGGTATTGTATGAGGAAGCTGATGAAATGCCCGCAGCAAATACGCTCTGTACCATAAATGCGGCTAAAGTCAATGATATTAATTTTTTTGAAAATTTCATTGAGAAACCTCCTTAGTGATAAATAAAAGTTTGATATATATGCCAACGCAAATTCGCCGAAGCATTTGCGTTATCCTACAATATTTTTTGTTCAAGGGCTTTGCCCTTGAAAATCCCACCAAAGGCTCTGCCTTTAGAAACCGCAAGCCTTTGAAAAGGCTTGACCCAAACTTTAAGATTTGGGTAATTTGTATATCCTGACTTTATTTTAGCACTATTTTTTTATATTTTCAATGCAAAAAAATGAAGAACTGCAATAAATTGTATTGGTTAAAATATACAGTATATTTTCTGTATGATATTTCAAATTATATTCAGGATATAAAAAAATATTTATTTTTTGTAAGCTATTGACAAATTTTTAAATAAGAGTTATCATTATATACAGTTAGAAAAGCCTAACCTAAAAAAGAAGGCTTGACAAAGGGGGATTTCTTATGATGCCGTTATCAATGGCAGTTATCGGAGAGGAAAATATAATAAAAAAAATAGGAGGAAGTCCCGATGTGAAAAGACATCTTGAAAATCTTGGCTTTGTAGCAGGAGGAAATGTAAGGATAGTCAATAAGCTCGGAGGAAACGTCATAGTAAACGTAAAGGAAACCAGAGTTGCAATAAGCGAAGAAATGGCAAAAAAAATTATGGTATAACAGGGGGAAATAAAAATGAAAACATTGAAAGATGTAGGAATAGGACAGACAGCGAAGGTTAAAAAGCTGCACGGAGAGGGTGCAGTAAAACGCAGGATTATGGATATGGGACTTACGAAGGGAACAGAAGTTCTTGTAAGAAAAGTAGCACCTTTGGGCGACCCTTTGGAACTGAAGGTAAGAGGCTATGAGCTTTCCATAAGAAAAGCAGATGCCGAACTTATAGAAGTTGAATAAGGAGATTGAATAAAATAATCAGAAATCATATCATTGAGAAAGCCGCTCGGGTTTTCTCAATATGATTTACCATAAAGGTTAGTTTAATATAACAATAATGAAATGAAAGGAAGAAAAGTATGAAACAACTGCGGATTGCTCTTGCGGGTAACCCCAACTGCGGTAAAACGACACTGTTCAATGCACTTACAGGCTCAAATCAGTTTGTCGGAAACTGGCCGGGAGTAACGGTTGAGAAAAAAGAGGGCAAGCTAAAAAAAAGTGACGGTGTAATCATTACCGACCTGCCCGGTATATACTCGCTTTCACCGTATACGCTTGAGGAGGTAGTATCAAGAAACTATCTTATTGATGAACGTCCCGATGCAATTCTGAATATAATTGACGGTACAAACCTTGAAAGAAATCTTTATCTTACAACACAGCTTACGGAATTGGGAATACCTGTTGTAATTGCAATAAATATGATGGATATTGTAAAAAAAAGCGGTGACAAGATAAATATAAAAAAGCTTTCAGATAAGCTCGGCTGTAATATTGTAGAAATTTCCGCACTTAAGGGTACGGGTACGGACGAAGCTGTAGAAGCGGCAATAAAAGCCGCAAAGGGAGGTAAGACTGTTCCGAAGCATACGTTCAACGGAACGGTTGAACATGCTCTTGCACATATAGAAGAAGCAGTTGTTCACGATATGCCCGAAGAAAGACAGCGTTGGTATTCGATAAAGCTTTTTGAGCGTGACGAAAAGGTAATGGAAAAACTCAGTCTTTCCGAAAAAGTCCGCAGTCATATAGAGAGGGATATTGAGGCTGTAGAGGAAGAACTTGATGATGACTCAGAAAGTATTATTGTAAATGAACGTTATGAGTATATTTCTTCAATCATAAATGAATGCTATAAGAAAAAGAACAGCGAAGCACTTTCGGTATCTGATAAGATAGACAAGGTAGTGACCAACAGATTTTTAGGTCTGCCGATATTTGCGTGTATAATGTTTCTGGTGTACTACATAGCTATGGTTGCAGTGGGAACTCCTGCCACTGACTGGACAAATGACAATCTTTTCGGTGACGGATTTCACCTGTTTGGTATAGGTGCGGCTTCATACGAGGAAAAAGCAGGAGAGTATGCGGACGCAGCTAATGCGGTAAGTGCTTTTTACGAACTTGATACGGACGCTGAGGACTTTGACAAAGAAGCTGCACTGAAAGAGATGTCTGAGGTAAAAGGCGAAAAGACAGCAGTTATTTCCGTAGAAGATGAAGAAACACTTGAAACTGTTGATATGACAGTCTATTTTGACAAAGTTCCCGAAAATGCCGATGAAGAAGAGGTTATCGGAATTTCCTATACAGAAGCAGTGAAGTATTTTGAGAAAAACGGCTTTGAAGAGCCTGACCCTGCCGCAGAAGGAATATGGATTCCGGGAATACCTGCCTTGGTTGAGAGCGGACTTGACAGCATAGGCGTTGCCGACTGGCTCAAGGGACTTGTACTTGACGGTATAGTAGCCGGTGTAGGTGCGGTGCTTGGATTTGTTCCTCAGATGCTGGTGCTGTTTTTACTGCTTGCATTTCTTGAAGCATGCGGATATATGGCACGTATTGCGTTTGTACTTGACAGGGTATTCAGAAAGTTCGGACTTTCAGGAAAATCCTTTATACCTATGCTTGTAGGAACAGGCTGCGGAGTACCCGGTATTATGGCAAGCCGTACCATAGAAAACGAACGTGACAGACGTATGACAATTATGACAACAACATTTATTCCCTGCGGTGCGAAAATGCCTTTCATAGCTATGATAGCAGGTGCTATATTCGGAAAAGCTCCTTGGGTAGCCGTTTCAGCATACTTTATAGGAATGGCGGCTATAATAATTTCAGGAATTATGCTTAAAAAGACAAAGATGTTTGCAGGTGACCCTGCACCTTTCGTAATGGAGCTTCCTGCATACCATATGCCCACATTAATAAATGTACTTCGTTCAATGTGGGAAAGAGGCTGGTCATTTATAAAGAAAGCCGGTACAATCATTCTGCTGTCAACGGTAGTTGTATGGTTTACAACATATTTCGGATTTGCTGATGGTGCTTTCAGAATGCTTGCGGAAGATGAGCTTGACAAATCAATTCTTGCAGCTATAGGTTCGGCTATTGCGTGGATATTTGTTCCGCTAGGCTGGGGCAACTGGCAGGCTGCCGTTGCTTCAATAACAGGTCTTGTCGCTAAGGAAAACATTGTCGGTACAATGGGAGTTCTTTACGGTGGCGGTGATAATACGGTATGGCAAGCTTTGAGTAATGCCTTTACAGGTGTTACAGGATATTCATTCCTTGTATTCAACCTTCTTTGTGCTCCCTGCTTTGCGGCAATAGGTGCTATCAAGCGTGAAATGAACAATGCTAAATGGACTTGGTTTGCTATAGGTTATCAGTGTGGCTTTGCCTATGTTATTGCATTTATTATAAATCAGATAGGCTCACTCTTTGCAGGCGGTACTCTCACAGTGTGGAATATTATTGGTGCAGTTATTGCCGTTGCTGCTGTAGGCTGTATAATATATATGTTGTTCAGACCTTATAAGGAGTCGAACAGACTTACCCAAAAAGTAAATGTTTAAATTGTCTGAAACAGAAATTTTAAGCTTCAGGGAGGTTTTTATTATGCTTGAATGGTTGTCTGCCAATATGGGCACTATATCGGTAGGAATTATAGTTCTCGCTGTTATCTTACTTGCGTTTTTTTCAGTCGTGAAGGATAAGAAAAACGGAAAAAACTGTTCTTCCTGCGGAGGTGGCTGTAACGGCTGCTGCGGCTGCACGGATTGCTCGGCAAACGTAAACAGTCAGAACATTTCTGAATAAATAATTTTTATCAAAAGGGACAGAGGCGGAAACCTCTGTCCCTTATGTCAAGCCTTTTCAAAGGCTTGCGGGTCAAGGGCAGAGCCCTTGCGGTTTCCAAAGGCGGAGCCTTTGGTCAGGATTTTTAAGGGTGAAACCCTTAAACCAAAGGGAAAAAAAGATTTTTAATGTAAATAATCTTACTTTATTTTTGAATAATAAGAAATGAGGAGCTGATAATTAATGAAAAAAATCATTCTGGAGCTGGTTATAACCGCAGGGGTGGTGATTACGCTTATAATATGTGGAGCGGCGGTGAAAAACAGCGTGTATGCAGCAGATGTCTACAGGGTAACGGCAAGCAGAGTAGAGGATACGGTCGTATGCTACGGAAAAATTCAGTATAAGGAAACCTGCGAAGTAACACCGCCGTCAGTCGGCAGAATAAAGGACATAAAATTTATTAAGGGGGATATTGTAGAAAAAGACGATGTTCTGTTTACTATGTATGCTGATATACCCGAAGAATACAGTCAGCTTGACGGTATGCTTGCAGATGTGGTGAATAAATCCGAACTGAAAATTACAGCCCCCGTATCAGGCAAGATACTCGATATCGGAATAAAGCAGGGCGATGATGTCATAAATACTCAGACAGCGGTAACAATAGTAAACAGCAAGGATTTATGCGTCAGCATACCTGTAAGTGAGAGTAAAATTTCGGTTATTTCCAACGGTCAGAAAGTCAGAATAACAGGCTCGGCACTGGGGGATAAGGAGTATGACGGAGTTGTATCGGAAATCGACAACGTAGCAAAGCAGGTTATCACAACATCAGGAAAAGAAACTGCGGTAAATGTAACGGTCGATATAAATAACCCTGATGACAGCATAAGACAGGGTTATACCGCAAAATGTACCATAACGACAAAGGTCAAGAATAATGACTATATCATTCCCTATGAAGCGGTCGAAATGGAAAGTGGCAGCAAAGGAGCAGTATATACCTACAATGACGGAAAAGCTGTCAGAAAATCTGTAAAAACAGGAAACGAGTACGAAAACGGTATAGAAATACTTTCGGGAATAAAGGAAAACGACCTCATAATAAATTTTCCCGACAAAATGGAAAACAAGAAAGGTGCGGTAAAAATAAATAAACTTCTGGAGAATGACAATGCTTGAACAAATGCTTATATATCCCCTTAAAAATCTTATGAGAAAAAAAGGAAGAAGCCTTATAACAATATTGGGTGTTGCCATAGGTGTATGTTCTGTTATAATAATAAACAGTATAGGAGTTTTCGGAACAACAGCCGTAAATACGGAAATAGAAAGCCTTGGTCTTGGAGGACTTACGGTAGCCGCAAAAAACAGCAGCATTCCGCTCGGCAGAGATGAACTCAATACTATAAAAAGCATAGACGGAGTAATCAGTGCTATGCCCGTTTTTGCGGAAAATTCAGAAGCACTGTCATCATTCGGAAAAAGCGAAAATTCCATTATATGGGGAATAGACAGCAACGCAAAGGATATAGTATCGCTTAAAACCGTTTACGGCAGAGATATAAGCAGAGCCGATATAGTAAACAATGCCTGTGTATGTGTTGTAGACCAGACGTTTGCCAGAAATATGTTCGGAAAAGATAATGCAGTAGGACATATGATAACGCTTACAATCAAGGGCAATACTCAGGATTTCAAGATAGCAGGAGTAATAAAAACAGGAAGCGGACTTTTGCAGTCTGCTATGGGAAGCTATGTTCCGAACTTTATATATGTTCCTTATACCACAGTACAGCATATTGCAGGACTTGCAAACTATAATCAGATAATAACAAAAGCCGACAGAAACACGGAACTTTCTGCTTTGTCAAGAACCATAGAGAAAAAGCTTTCCGCACTCAATTCAGAGAGTGAGGGAAGCTATAAAATAACAAATCTGGCAAAACAAAAGGAATCACTTACCGATATATTGAACATAGTTACGTCAATACTTTCGGCTGTCGGAGCTGTATCGCTCATAGTTGCAGGGCTTAGCATAATGACTGTTATGCTGGTATCGGTAGGAGAGAGAAAGCGTGAAATAGGTATCAAAAAAGCTATAGGTGCAGGAAGAGCCGTCATAGTACGTGAGTTTCTTTCAGAAGCACTTATACTTTCGCTTACAGGCTGTATAATTGGAGCGTTTATGGCTTTCTTTGTCGTGCTTGCAGGAGGTGCTTTGATGAACAACAGCTCTGTAGGTACAGATTTAAAAACCGTACTTACAACGTGCGTTATTTCTATGATTTCAGGTGCGGTTTTCGGAGTTTATCCTGCTGTAAAGGCATCTGAATTAAATCCTGCCAATGCTTTGCGTTCGCTTTGAGTGCCGTCAACGCTCAGGCTGCGATTGCAGCCATCAAAAGCTTTGCTTTTGATGGTAAAAAGGCAAGCCTTTTTATTGTCTGCGGACAAATGTCCGCAGACATCTGCAATCGCATATGCTGACGGAAAATGAAAGGGGAGAAATTATAAATTTGAGAGAATTTTGCAGACCAAATCTGCCAGAAAAAAGAGTAACCGACGTTATAATATCAGGAGAGTATACCTACATAATAAAGGAACTGGAAAATCTGGGAATTAATGCAGTAAAAGTTTTTCCGTGCAGTTATCTGCCATATTATGAAAGATACCATGCGGATATGCAGTGTTCATATTACGAAAGGGGAAAGGTGTTTTTAAGTACTGACAGTTCTGTAAAATTAGAAAAAAGTAGTCTTGAAATCAGGACGGAGTTTACCAAAGATAAGACGGGAACAGAATACCCTTACAATACATTGCTTAATCACGTTGTTATGGGTAATTTTCTGATATGCAGAGAGAAATATACCTGTACGGAGGTAAAGAATTATTGCATAAGCAAAAAAATCAGGCTTATAGATGTAAAACAAGGATATACAAAATGTTCAACAGCGGTAGTAAATGCAAATGCAGTCATAACAGCGGATTCGGGAATATACAATGCCTGCATAAAAAACGGAGTTGATGCACTTATGGTTGAACAGGGAGATGTAAGGCTTTACGGATACAGCTACGGATTTATAGGAGGCTGCTGCGGAAAAATCAGTAAAGATATTCTTGCCTTTACAGGAAAGCTCAGCTTACACAGAGATTGTGACAGAATAAAATCCTTTCTGAGAAATTACAATATATACTCACTGGAGCTTAGCAATAAGCCTTTGACTGATGTTGGCAGCATACTTCCCGTTATACAGGAAGCCGAATGATGACAGGATTAAAAAAAGCCTGCGGTTTCGCTCATACTTGCGATTGCAGCCCGCTGCGGCATATGCCGCAGTGAAAATTCAGGCAGATGCCTGAATTTTGTTTTCGGACAAATGTCCGAAAACGGCTGCAATCGCCTGTGTTTTTCCGCAGGCTGAATTATATATTCATATTTCCTCGTTTACTATTTCATAAGACAAGGAACGGTTCTTATATCTGTCATCATCGGTTACTTCCTTTATTACCTCAATAAAGGGAGGAAGCTCGAAGTTTTCGTTTTCGGCGCTAAGTTCTATTTCAAGCGTAGCTCTGTCATTCCAGAAAGGATATATGTCAAGCTCGAAAAGCTGTCCGCCATACATAAAGCAGTGACGAACCTTTTCAATCGGTGTACTGTCAGGGTCTTTATTGAAAAGCAAATCCTTCCAGGTCTGTTCTGATATATCGTCCTCTATCTCTATTCTGGTCATAAAGCTTATGCTCTTTTTGTACGTCTTTTTGTATGATGTTTTTCCGTTGAGCGTACTTTTTCTTATACGCATACCGGAATTATCTCCCCTGTCCCTGAGATATGCCTGCTCCATCTCTATACGCATATAAAGCGGCTGCTTCTCAAGTAAAGATACATCGGGCATTCTTATGAGATATTTTCTTTCTATCTCCAGTGGCAGTCTCTTATTACCGTTCATAAAGCTTTCTCCTCATCTTCCAAACAAATATTTCCTGCACGGCCTGTACAAATCCCTCTGCAAACAATCAGCATATGTACAGAATATGAAATTGAAGGGATTGACGTACTTGTTTTTTTCAGGCTAGTTAGTATTATAACCCCAAATGCGACAATATTCAACCCTTTTATAAATTTACATCACTGTTTTTAATCTTTGCATAACTTATTCTGGAATGGCTGCATATTGTTTAGGATATTTTGTCTTATAGAGCATACTTTGGTTACAAATATTAACTTTATTTGAATAATTAAAAATTAAAGCTTTTTCAATATTTTTTCAAGGTTTTCATTTTATTATATAGGTGTTCCAAGAGAAGTGCATAAAACCAACAGCTTAAATATTCGACGAAAGGAAAGAGATTTATGGATAACAACATCAATAATAACAACAATAACAATAACAATAACAATAACAACAGCTTCAATGCAGCAGGCAGAAATGACAATAACTTCAACGATAACTTCAACGACAACTTCAACAGCTATGAAAGCAGATATAACAATACAAACGAAAACACAATAAACGCTTCGGGAGTTCAGAACAATATGCAGAATGATGAAAACAATATATATTCTGACAGCCGCTACTATCAGAATTCCCGCAGCTACAGCGGAAATGCAGGTTCTTACGGAAACACACCCAATAACGATACTCCCTCGGAAGGCTCATATTACGGAGGCGGAACATACGGCAATACGGACAGTTCCAATTCAAACGGAGTATATCATCAGGAAGCAGAGTACAGCTATTCCTACAGAAAAAGCACTCCCGATATGAGTACCACCGCCTCAAACGTGTATTCAAATACACAGAGCACACCGAAAGTCAAAAAAGAAAAAAAGAGCAGCGGAAAATTTTTTGCAAAGGTAATAGCTGCCGCTCTTTGCTTCGGTATAGTTGCAGGAACGGTTATGGTAGGTATAAATTATGCAGGAAACAGATTTATTCCAAGCAATACTTCATCAAGCAGCAGTTCTTCGCTTAAACTTTCAGGCTCATCAGAAAACGGCACGATAAAAAGCACATCTGACACCAAAACCAAAACAGACAGCTCGTCCAAATCAGACACAGACAGCGATGTTTCCTCGGTTGTGGAACGTGTTATGCCGGCGATGGTATCAATAAATGTAAAAGCCACTACAACTGTTGAAAATCCTTACAGATATTTCTTCAGCTTCGGCGGAAACGATACCTATCAGCAGGAAACAACAGGAAGCGGTTCAGGCATTATAATTTCCGAAAACGAGTCTGAACTTCTCATAGTAACCAATAACCATGTTGTAGAGGACGCTACAGAAATAAATGTAACATTCAATGACGGTTCAAGCTATTCTGCAAGCGTAAAGGGTACGGATTCAGACTATGACCTTGCGGTAATAGCAGTGAAGCTTTCCTCAATTTCAGATGAAACAAAAGGAAATATAGCAACGGCAGAGCTTGGAAGCTCCGATGACCTCAAACTTGGTGAACGTGCAATAGCTATAGGAAATGCACTCGGCTATGGTCAGTCGGTAACTGTAGGTTATATAAGTGCATTGGAGCGTGAGGTTCAGATGACAGACAATACAATGAACCTTATCCAGACTGACGCTGCAATAAATCCCGGAAACAGCGGCGGAGCTCTCCTCAATATGAGCGGACAGGTTGTAGGAATAAACTCAGCTAAATACTCTGATACCAGTGTTGAGGGTATGGGATATGCAATCCCCATTTCAAAGGCAAAGCCTATTATCGAGGATTTGATGAACAATACTCATAAAGCTCAGTCAAGCCGTGCATATCTTGGAATAAGAGGCGTAGACGTAAGTGACAGATACTCCAATTCATTCGGACTTCCCACAGGAATATATGTTTCCAGTGTAACCGAAGGTTCTCCCGCATCAGGAGCAGGCATTCAGGCAGGAGATATAATAACCAAGCTCAACGGTGAAACTCTTTCCACTATGTCACAGCTCCAGAACAAGCTTAAAAATATGAACCCTGGCGACAAAGCTGAAATAACAATCCAGCGTCAGCAGAGAAACGGCGGATACAAGGAACAGACAGTTACCGCTACTCTCGGTTCGGCTGAAGAAAGCCCTGAGGAATAAATTCCGAAGCTGAAAGAATACAATAAATTTATGAACAAACGGAACACAGCATCATACCGCTGTGTTCCGTTTTCTTAAAGCATAAAAAGGATTCAGACATACCCTATAAATTAACAAATTATATATTGAATTATTTGTTGAAGTATTATATAATATTCGGTAAGGTATACATAGTATACAAATAATAAGCAGTAATAATTTTTATTTTAATCTAAAAAGTGAAAAATAAAAATTGTATCTGAAAAGGAGAGATTAATAATGGGAATTATCAGAGCAGCGATAAATTCTGTAGGAGGAGCTTTTGCCGACCAGTACGGAGAAGTTATTGAGCCGCCCGAAAATATGTCCAACAACATTGTTTTTGCAGCAGGTCAGAAAGCAAGAGCAAATGACCGCCGCAATACCAACAGAGGTACAGACAATGTTGTATCAAACGGTTCGATTATACACGTATGGCCTAACTCAATGATGCTTCTTGTAGACGGAGGAAGAGTTATAGCAGCTTCCTGTGAGGAAGGTTACTATCAGGTAAGCGATTCAACCTCGCCGTCGATATTTGCAGGTCAGTGGAAAGACGCACTCAAGGATACATTCGAGAGAGTTAAGTTCGGAGGAACTACTCCCCGTTCACAGAGAGTTTTCTATATAAATATGCAGGAAATCAGGGGTATAAAGTTCGGCACGGAGAATGCTATGAACTACTTTGATGCGATGTATCAGGCAGAGCTTTTCATAAGAGCTCACGGTACTTACTCTATAAAAATTGTAGACCCTATGAAATTCTATACAGAGGTTGTAGACAGAGGAAGCACAATATCAAACAGCAATATTGATATAAACGCTATCAAGCAGCAGTTCAACGGAGAGTTCCTTACAGAGCTTCGCAATTCGCTCGGACAGATGTCTATTGACGGCTATCCCATATATCAGATTCACGGAAATACGAAAAATCTTACAAAATACCTCAATACGGCTCTTGATGACGAATGGCGTCAGCTCAGAGGATTTGAAATTGTTGAAACTACTATTTCTGTTTCATATGACCAGGATTCCGAAAAGATTGTAAAGTCACGTTCCGAGGGTATGATGTTCGGAAATCCGCAGGTACAGTCGGGATATATGGCTAAGAATGTAGCTGAAGGTCTGAAAAATGCAGGAAGCAATTCAGGCGGTGCGATGAACTCATTCATAGGTATGGGAATGGGTATGAATATGGCAGGAAACGTTATGCAGGGCTATCAGCAGCAGAACTACGGTCAGCAGCAGGGCGGATTTGTTCCTCCTCAGCCTCACCAGCCCCAGCAAAGACAGCAGGCTGCAAATTCGTGGAAGTGTGAGTGCGGAGCAAGCAACACAGGAAAATTCTGTAACGAGTGCGGCAAACCCAAGCCTCAGCAGGCAGACGGCTGGAAATGTGAGTGCGGAGCAGTAAACAAAGGCAAGTTCTGTTCAGAATGCGGAAAGCCTATGCCCTCAAAGGCTAAATGCTCGAAGTGCGGCTTTGAGCCTCCCGAGGGACAGACACCTAAATTCTGTCCTAACTGCGGAAACAAGCTCTGATTACCTCTGTTTGCTGAAATCCGATTTCCGCATATGCAATCGGAGGGTTGACAAAGGTATACAGTTTTATTATAATGATAACAATATCAGAAAGCCGTGAGCAGATGAAGTAGTAGCAATCGGTAGCTTAAGAGAGGTCGTGGACGGTGAAAACGGCTGTACTGTTGCTGTGAAGTTACCTCTGTAAGCTGTGCTGCCGAAGATGTATATAATATTTATGTACATTGTGTAGGCATCATCGGGAAAGCCCGTTACAGCTTATGGATATGACATTATCCTTTAAGGCTGCCGCAAGGCGGTAAATAGAGGTGGTACCACGGACTTTCAAGGTCAGTTCGTCCTCTGTGTAATTGCATTTTTTACACAGAGGACTTTTTTGCTTAATAAAAATATCAGGAGGAATTGGAATGGGAGTTTACGAAGAGCTTATAGAAAGAGGGTTAATAGCTCAGGTAACAAACGAAGAAGAAATAAGAGAAATGATAAACAACGGCAAGGCAACGTTTTACATAGGCTTTGACCCTACAGCAGACAGTCTGCACGTAGGACATTTTATGGCATTGTGTCTGATGAAGCGTCTGCAAATGGCAGGAAACAAGCCGATAGCATTAATCGGCGGCGGTACGGCTATGATAGGCGACCCCACAGGCAGAACAGATATGCGTCAGATGATGACAAAGGAGCTTATACAGCACAATGTAGAATGCTTCAAGGTACAGATGGGACGTTTCATAGATTTTTCCGACAACAAGGCTATGCTGGTTAACAATGCCGACTGGCTGCTCGACCTTAATTATATAGGAATGCTCAGAGAAGTTGGCACACATTTCAGCGTAAACAGAATGCTTACGGCAGAATGCTACAAGCAGCGTATGGAAAGAGGTCTGAGTTTTCTCGAATTTAACTATATGATAATGCAGGCATATGATTTTTACGTACTTTACAACAAGTACGGCTGCAATATGCAGTTTGGCGGAGATGACCAGTGGAGCAATATGCTTGCAGGAACAGAGCTTATCAGAAGAAAGCTTGGAAAAGATGCTCACGCAATGACAATAAATCTTCTGCTCAACTCAGAGGGAAAGAAAATGGGAAAAACTCAGTCGGGAGCAGTATGGCTTTCTGCGGATAAAACAAGTCCCTACGATTTCTACCAGTACTGGCGAAACGTTGACGACAGCGACGTAATAAAATGTCTGAAAATGCTCACATTTCTTCCGCTTAGTGAGATAGCGGAGCTTGAAAAGCTTGAGGGAAGCGAACTCAACAAAGCTAAGGAAATACTTGCATATGAGCTTACAGAGCTTATTCACGGCAGGGAAGAGGCAGAAAAAGCACAGGTAACGGCAAGAGCATTGTTTTCAAGCAAGGCAACCGATGAAAATATGCCCACAACCGAGATTACGGAAGCAGATCTGACAGGAAACGAAGCAGGAGTTCTCGGACTTCTCTGCAAGGCAGGTCTTACAGCTTCAAACGGAGAGGCAAGAAGACTTGTAGTTCAGGGAGGAATATCCGTAAACGATGTAAAGGTAACAGACCCTAAAAAGACAGTCAGCAGAGAAGAGCTTTCAGCGGGTATTGTAATCAAAAAAGGAAAGAAGATATTCCATAAGGTAATTCTCAGATAATTACCGTATTCTGTAACTTTAAAAATAAAAAAATATCGTCTTTTAATAAATTGTTCAGATTTATTGAAAAAAACAATAATTTATAGTATAATTAACCACGTGATATTGATTAATTCATAAATCTGCACAATTTTTTTGGAGGTGTGCTAAATTTTAACCGTTTGCAAATCGTATATATTAAAAAACGGTTCGCTAAGATACACATATTGAATGCGGAAAATCGGAGTAAAAAGCTTGAGGCAGCCGTATAGTCGGCATATCGCACTGTTTGTCAGATAATGCTGCGGTCAGTACTGAAATAATCTTTAATTTATCAGACTGTCCGTGCAATACATTAAAGAGGTGTGATGATTAATTATGAAAAAGTTCTTCGGAGAGTTTAAGGAATTTGTAATGAGAGGAAATGTTCTTGATTTGGCAGTAGCTGTAATCATCGGTGCTGCTTTCCAGAACATTGTAACATCGCTCACAGACAATATTATTTCTCCTATTCTCGGATTGTTTACAAAAATGAATTTCGACCAGCTTATGCTGAAATTCACCTTCCCTGATGTTATAGGCGGCGGAGAAGGAACAGCAGTAACAATCAAGTACGGTGCATTTATAACAGCAGTAATCAACTTCCTGATTATGGCTCTTATAATCTTCCTTATAGTAAAGGCTATTAACAAGCTTATGTCGATAGGCAAGAAGAAGGAAGAGGAAGAAGAAGCTGCTACTACCAAGGAGTGTCCTTACTGTAAGAGCGAAATCGCAATAGAAGCTACAAGATGTCCTCATTGTACATCTAAGCTTGAAGGCTTTGAGGAAGAAGTTTCCTTAGAAAAGAAATAATTTTATATAACACAAAAATAAATTAATCTGACGAATGGGGGATAAGGCTGTTGTTACGTAAAAAGAAAGTTAAAAACCACTATCCTATTCTGGTAAGTCTGGTATTTTTCATATATATAAGTGCTACAGCATTTATTCTTATATTTTCTGCAAGCATAGGTTCGGTTCTGGCAAGCGAAAAAAATCTCATAGGCTCACTGCCGTATGTTACAACGCTTGATGTGCAGGACGATTTTGTAAAAATTGACGTGGACAACACCAGACTTTATTACGGGCCTTTGGTATTGGTAAACAATTATTACAACTGCAAGTTTGACGGTGAGGAGCTTCAGACTGTGCTTGAAAAAAGAAGCAGCTTTAAATACGGTGCGTCTGACTACAATGTCAAAGTAAACCGTGTAGTTATGGAAAATCTTGACAGAATGCTTTCTGATTTTTACAATGTGACAGGAAAGGATAATCTTTACGTTGTCAGCGGATACAGAAGCAAGTCACTTCAGGCGGAGCTTTATTCCGAGGACGCTGCAAAGAAAGCCGCTGAGAACGCAGACGGTTATAAAGAAGAACTTGTCGCAGTTCCCGGTTACAGTGAGCATCAGACGGGCTATGCTGTTGACTTTTCCGTAATAGAAGAGGACGGAACAATGAGAGAGCTTGACAATGACGGCGAATACGGCTGGCTGCTGAATAACTGCACAAAGTACGGTTTTATTCTGAGATACCCGAAAGATAAGGTAAAGGAAACGCATATAGGCTATGAAACGTGGCACTACAGATATGTAGGAGTGCCGCACGCAGCGTATATTATGCAGAATAAGCTTTGTCTTGAGGAGTATATCGAGCTTCTGAGAAAGCACACGCTGTCTAATCCGATACATATGACTGACGGTTCTATGGCAAACTGGACGGTTTACTATGTTCCCGCACAAAGCGGAGATAAAACGTCTATGCGAGTTCCCAGAGCCAGTGAATATCAGATTTGCGGAAATAACTGTGATGGTTTTATAATTGCGGTAAAAACGGCTTAAAATTTAACCTAATAGGCAAGAAGTCTCCCGCCTCTATAGGCGGTGAGATTAATTGCCTTTCAGCCGTAGACTGAATTATTGTTGACTATGACTTCATATTATGGTATCTTTGAAATAAAGAGGTGAACAGAGATGAACAAAGCCTACAAAT
>ONBJ01000014.1 GCA_900316025.1 uncultured Eubacteriales bacterium | reverse complement strand
AAGGCTCTGCCTTTGGAAACCGTGAACTTTTGAAAAAGTTCAATCAAAACTTTTCTGTTTTCTCCGTCAGGGTTTGATGCAGAATTACACGTTTTCCTTTCGAGCTTATTATTCCGTCATCATTCATTCTGCGTATCTCCCTCATCAAAGCACTCCTGTCCGCACCGAGATAACTTGACAAACGTTCAAACGTTGTGGGAATAAAGACTTCGTTTTTTGTTCCGTATTTTACACTTAGGTATTCAAAGTACATAAGCAGCTTTCCCCTGAGCGTTTTCTGACTTAGGAGTGTAACGTGCATAGACATAAGCTTTGCTCTCTGAGCGGTAAACTGAAGTATTTTTTTCATAAGCTCGTTATGATTTTCGCAGTTATAGCGGCAGGTATTCATAATGTTTTCAAAGTTTACGAACATTACTTCGCAGTAGCTGTCGGCAACGACTATATATTCAAGTGATTTGATGGGCATAAAGATATATTCTCCGAAGCTGTCACCTGATGTCAGAAAGTCTGAAATGCTCTGATGACCGTTTTCGTCTATATTTACAATACATGCCTGACCCTCAAGGAGCAGCCCTATCACTCCGTTTCCGCTGCTGAGAGAGAGGATAGTATCACCCTTTGCGAATTTTTCAAACTTTTTTGATTCACAGTTTTGTATATCTTTAAGCTTACTGTGTAGGGCTTTGTTTTTCAAGTTCATAGTCATCTGTCCTGTTCTGAAAGGCTGTCAATGCAAATTAACCAACTTTTTCATTTGTTTGCAAGAAATTATAATAAATATATTTTAAATTTGTTGCGTATGCAACAGTTTTATTTTTATAATTATGTTAGAATAACTATAATTAAAAGGTTATACCCGATTTATTGTTATATAATGACATATATCGGAAATATCTGTGTCTGTCTGCGAAAGCATGACATACATATTATATTATAGCCTTTTTTGTTGCGGTTGCAACTATTTTTTGTTAAAAATTTATTTTTTATGTTATTTTTAACAAAGTATCGGTACAAATTCAACTATGTACTTGTTGAATTATGCCGTAATATGATGTTTTCAAATATTTAAGGAGGTTGCTATGCAAAAGCAAAAGTTAAGTGAAGCGGCAGTAAAGCAGATTATTGAAATTTGTGACAGACACGCAAATGACAAAACCCCGCTTATGATGATCCTTAGTGACATTCAGAAGGAATACGGATATGTACCCATAGAGGTTCAGGAACTTGTTTCAGAAAAAACAGGTATCTCTGTAGCGGAGATTTACGGAGTTGTTACATTCTATTCATTCTTCTCACTGAAGCCGAAGGGAAAGTACGTAATAGGCTGCTGTCTTGGAACAGCATGCTACGTAAAGGGTGCACAGCAGGTTATTGACGAATTCTGTGAAATTCTCGGTATCGAACCCGGCGAAACAACAGATGACGGTATGTTTACTATTGACGCTCTGCGTTGTATAGGTGCCTGCGGTATAGCTCCGGCAGTAACAATAAACGGTACTGTTTACCCTAAAATGAAGGTAAATCAGGTACAGGAAGTTATTGATGAATACCGCCGTAAGTAAGGAGGATTAATAAGCTATGGATGTAAAAACAACACAACAGCTCGACAACATAATCGGCGGCTGTGCCGAAGCTTTGAACAACAAATTGAGCGGTGCTGACGGAAAACGTGCCGTATTGCTTTGCGGCGGTACAGGCTGTCTTTCATCACATTCCGATGAAATAAAGGCAAAATTTGAAGAACTTATTCAGCAGAAGGGTCTTGCAGACAAGGTTACTGTAAATCTGGTAGGCTGCTTTGGTTTCTGCTCACAGGGACCTTTCGTAAAGATTTATCCTGAAGATACATTATACCGTCTTGTAAAGATTGAAGACGTTGAAGAAATCGTTGATACAGACCTTATAAACAATCAGGTTGTTGAAAGACTTCTTTATGTTGACCCTTCAACAAACGAGAAGGTACAGAAGCAGGACGACATCAATTTCTATAAGAAACAGAAAAGAGTTGCACTCCACGGCTGCGGAGTTATCAACCCTGAGGATATAAACGAAGCTATCGGCTACGGTGCATTCAAGGGTCTTGAAAAGGCTCTGACAATGACTCCGAAAGAAGTTATTGACGAGGTTCTTGCTTCAGGTATCAGAGGAAGAGGCGGTGCAGGCTTCCCTACAGGACGTAAGTGGTCATTTGCATATGCAAACGATGCAGACCAGAAGTATGTAGTATGTAACGGTGACGAGGGCGACCCCGGTGCATTCATGGATCGTTCCATACTTGAGGGTAATCCTTTTGCAGTTATCGAAGGTATGATGATTGCAGGATATGCAATAGGTGCAACAGAGGGTTATTTCTATGTTCGTGCAGAGTATCCTATAGCAGTAAACCGTCTGCAGCTTGCTATCGACCAGATGACGGAAATGGGTATTCTCGGAAACAATATTCTTGGTTCTGATTTCTCATTTATGGCACATATCCGTCTTGGTGCAGGTGCTTTCGTATGCGGTGAGGAAACTGCATTGCTTAACTCAATAGAGGGTAAGCGTGGTATGCCTCGTCCCAGACCTCCTTTCCCTGCTGTAAAGGGACTTTGGGGCAAGCCTACGGTTGTAAACAACGTAGAAACACTTGCATGTATCCCCTACATACTCCGTGAAGGTGCAGCAGATTTCGCATCAACAGGTACAGAGCGTTCAAAGGGTACAAAGGTATTTGCTCTCGGCGGAAAGGTTAATAACGTTGGTCTTGTTGAAGTTCCTATGGGAACAACACTCCGTGAGCTTATCTATGATATAGGCGGCGGCATTCCTGACGGCAAGAAGTTCAAGGCTATCCAGACAGGAGGTCCTTCAGGCGGCTGTCTTACTGAAGAATATCTTGACGAACCTATCGACTTTGACAACCTCGTTGCAAAAGGCTCTATGATGGGTTCGGGCGGAGCTATCGTAATGGACGAGGACAACTGTATGGTAAATATCGCAAAGTTCTATATGGAATTTATCTGCGATGAGTCATGCGGTAAATGCTCACCCTGCCGTATAGGTACAAAGCGTATGCTTGAAATTCTCACAAAGATTACCGACGGTAAAGGAACTATGCAGGATCTTGAAGACCTTGAAGAGCTTGCAGAGGCTGTAAAGAACAACTCACTGTGTGCTTTGGGTCAGACTGCCGCAAACCCTGTTGTTTCGACACTCGCACATTTCAGAGATGAATATCTGGCTCATATTGTTGAGAAGCACTGTCCTGCCGGTATCTGTAAGAAGCTTATGCACTATAAGATTGACAGACATAAGTGCTTCGGCTGCGGACTTTGTGCCCGTCAGTGTCCTGTTAAGGCTATCAGTGTCAGCGACTATACCGCACCCGGTAAGAGAAAGCCTGCATTGATTATCGATCCCGAGAAGTGTATCAAGTGCGGTCTGTGCAGAGCTTCCTGTAAGTTTGGTGCTATCATGAAGGAATAATCGGAGGGATATTATAATGTCACTTGTTAATATAAAAATAGAAGGCATAGCCTATCAGGTTGAAGAGGGTCTTACCATTCTGGAGGCTGCCAGAAGATGCGGATATGATATTCCGTCATTATGTACATTCAATCACGGACAGTGTTCACAGGGTTCATGCCGTGTATGCCTTGTAGAAGCTACAGGTGCAAGAGGTCTTGTTGCTTCCTGTGTATATCCTGTTGCCGAAGGTATGGAGATACGCATTTCCTCACCTAAGGCTGTAAAGGCAAGAAGAGTTTCTGTTGAGCTGCTTCTCTCCAACCATAACAGAAACTGCCAGCAGTGTTCAAAGAACGGTCACTGCGAGCTGCTCAACGTTGCTCAGCTTACAGGTGCAAGAGATGGTGCTTTCAAAGGTAAGAAAACATCTACAACATACGATGAGCTTACTCCGTCAATCGTAAGAGATACCTCAAAGTGTATTCTCTGCGGAAGATGCGTTACAAGATGTCAGGAAGCTCACGGAAACGGAATACTCGGATTTGAAAACCGTGGCTTTGAAACCATAGTTGCTCCTGCCGGAAACCGTTCATTTGCTGATTCACCCTGTCTGCTCTGCGGTCAGTGCGTTGCCGTATGTCCTACAGGTGCTTTGATGGAAAAATCAGAGATTTACAAGATAGATGAAGCTATGGCAGCAGGCAAGCACGTTATCGTGCAGACAGCTCCCGCAGTACGTGCTTCTCTGGGTGAAGAATTTGATATGCCTATCGGTACACCCGTAACAGGAAAGATGGTTGCTGCTCTCAAGCGTCTTGGCTTTGAGAAGGTTTACGATACCAACTTCGGTGCTGACCTTACAATTATGGAAGAAGCTTATGAGCTTCTTAACAGAATTAAGAACGGCGGCACACTGCCTATGATTACATCATGTTCTCCCGGCTGGGTAAACTATGCTGAGTATTACTACGGCGACTGCTTAGACCACCTTTCTTCATGTAAATCACCTCACGAGATGGAAGGTGCTATACTCAAGTCATACTATGCTGAGAAGAACGGCTTAGACCCTAAGGATATATTTGTAGTTTCAATTATGCCCTGTACGGCTAAGAAGTATGAGAAAGAACGTCCTGCTCTTAAAACAAAGGGTCTGCCCGATGTAGACGCTGTTCTGACAACACGTGAACTTGGCAAGCTTATCAAGCGTTCAGGTATAAACTTCCACAAGCTCCCCGATAAAGAGTTCGACCAGGATTTGATAGGACTTTATTCAGGTGCAGGCGTTATCTTTGGCGTTACAGGCGGTGTTATGGAAGCTGCACTGAGAACCGCTTACTTTGCTCTTGAGGGCAAGGAGTACGGCCCTATAAACTTCAACGAAGTTCGTGGCTTTGAAGGTGTAAAGGAAGCTACATTTACTCTCGGCGGCAAGGAAATCAAAATCGCTGTTGCTCACGGTATGAAGAACGCTAAGCCTATTATGGAAGATATTCGTGCAGGCAAGTCACCTTATACATTTATCGAGATTATGTGCTGTCCCGGCGGCTGTATCAACGGCGGCGGTCAGTCATATGTACGTCCTTCACTGCTCATAGATGAAGAGGTCAACATCATAGACACATATCTGAAAAGACGTGCTCACGCTCTCTATCTTGAGGACGAAAGACAGGCATATCGTCAGTCACATAACAATCCTCAGATTAAGCAGCTTTATGCTGATTATCTTGGCGAGCCTAACTCTCATAAGGCTCACGAGCTTCTCCATACAACCTACGTTAAGAACAGAGAACGCTTCAAATAATAAATAATTAAAGTGTTTTACTTTATAATTCAATAAAGAACCGTCTGCCGGGAATGCTCTCGGCAGACGGTTCTTTTTTTCTGTTAAAGATTTTCCGAAATCCGAAAAGAATTAATTTTCTTCGGATTTGCTTTTTACTTTGCTGTTGACCCTTCCTATTCCGTAAATAATCGCATATACGGCAAATACATAGATTACACTTATAAGTATGTTAATCTGCATATTTCCCCTGAAAATCAGCATTAAAGCAATAAAGCTTATTCCTATACCAGCCATTTTCAGATAAAAGCTTATGGGCGGACGGCAGCTCTTTTTTGCAAATTTCCTTGTCATAAACAGGAAGATATAGTACAGCAAAAACGAACCTATGAGAAATCCCATTTTAGACATAAGCTCCATCTTGTCATTCTGCATAAACTCCAGTGCAGTTGTAATGTTGTTCAGTCCGAAAATTATGAAAATATGAAGGAACATATACCAAAGTCCGTTGGTACTCTGTTCACGGTCAATAATGCGGTCATAGAAAGTACCGTAGCTGAGGAAAAGTCCTACAACTATCAGAAACGCCATAAGCGGAAAATACAGACCTTCTATACTCATATTATCCTTGAAGTAGCCTGCTATGGCAATTACCATTTCTCCGAACGTAAACACAACATACAGCATAGCTCTTTCCGACAGATGAGCAAAATCAACTTTTATATTCTCACTGTACTTTGTGGAAATACTCGTCGCTATTATTCCGAACACTATCGGTATGAACGAAAGCTCATAGCCTGTATATCGGTAAACAGGTATAGTCAGCAGAACAAGCAGTGCCTCCGCAACCAGAACAAAAATATTTCTCTTATACCTGAAACGCTTTTCCTGATTTTTAAATTCAATAAGATACTGCACCGCTACATTTACCAGTATCAACGCCCATGCAATATGATACTGTGTATGGTACTTTTCCCCATGCTCCTGCGTACCCTCAGCAATAAAGTACAGCAGAAACATATTGCTGAATAGAAAAATATGCTCCTGCAAACCGTTTTTTCCGTAAATGTTGATGTAATAAGAGGAAAAATTCCATATCTGTATAACTGCCAGAGTACATACAAAATATGTGACAAACATTTCAGGCTGTATTCTTCCGTCTGCCGTGTGGTGAAGCAGTGAATTGTTTCTGCCTATGATGTATACAAAAATCAGGTCATATATAAGTTCAAGATATTCAACTTTTTTCTCATCGTGCATAGACATTCCCCCGAAAAACAATATTACATTTATGGTTTTGCTCCGTCAAAGCTTTGTAATGGATTTTACCACGTATCAGCAACCCATACTTCTATACCAGTGGAATTTTTCGTTTTCTGGTCTGTAACCCAGTAACCGTTTACGGTATAATCCCAGACAATATCCTGCGTCTGAGGTGAACCTGTCGCCGTAGTAAAGATTACCATATCATACTTTGTTTTAAGGTCAGCCTTATAAAGCGTCTGTCCGTATGAATTTTTTGACTGATATGTCATTCTCACACCGGGCCACTGTGCATTTGTTTCGCCTGTAGTACTGTTCCACGCATAAACGTATGGTGTACCCCAGTTCTTATTATCTGTAAATTTCACAGTACGGACTGACGGTTGGAACGGTGCTTCATTCTTTTCGGGGAGATACTGCGGTTCTGCCGCTGATGACAAGGTTATTTTCTCACCAATCTGATATTTCACAACGTCATTCAGGAGAAATCTCTGAAGCAGAACAGCATCCTTAACGGACATTTTTCCGTCACGGTTTATATCGCCGCACATTTTTTCACAGCCGCTTGCAGATACAAGTCCTACATTGTATTTCAGAATATTTACAACATCTTTGAGGGTAACGGAGTCATCGTTGTTTACATCACCCATTTTATTGGTTTTCTGTATACCCTCTGCACTGCCGTTTACCACATCAAATTCATAGCTGTAACTGTAAACCCTGTCGAAAACGTCCTTGAACTTTGCCTGTACAAGATAATTTCCGTCACTGAGGCTGTCAAGCTGTATTTCTCTTTTTTCGGGTCTGCTGCTTGTATATGATTTTACTGTCCTGTCGCTCATATCGACAACATCAATATCAAATTCAAGCATAGGCGAGCATTTTTCATTGAAAGTCCATTCAAGCTGATTGTTCTTTATGCTCATACCGTCCACAATGAAGTTTCCGAAGTTGGGCAGTTCAGGTTCTACAATATTGTAGCCTATATAGTGATTTGTAAAGCTGTTGTCATATTCGGTCTGATTTTCTACAGGCTCACCTGTTTTTCCGAAGTAGTATTCGTCATTGAAGCCTATTTCGTGAGTTCCTGTTTTGTTAGGCTCATTCCAGCTATAGCCGACAGCTCCCTGATTGACCCTTTTCCAGTCCTTGTATACCTTATCGAATATGTACACATTTTTAAGGTATATATCACGGGGCATAAGAGCATACTGCGATACGAAGTTCTCAAGGAACTGTGCCATCATACCGTTCATATGGGTTTCCTTCATAGTTGTATCGAAATAACAGGTCAAATCCCACTTACCCGATTCAACATCTCTTACCCATTGTCCGATAAAGGTTCTTCCGGTGGACTTATCCTTCCAGCAGTGTACGAAATACGTATACCACTTGCTTTTCTGCCATTCATAATCCATTGAATAGTTATGTCCGTTACCCTCATAGCCGAAGCTGTTTTCATCACCTGCAGGATAAACTCTTGCAGGTGTTGTTATAACGGTGCTTTCGTCATTTCCGTTTGTTACGTCCCAGAATGAAAACAGAGTATTTCTTCTTTCAGGGCCGCTCTGAAATCCTCCGTAGAACGTGGAATCCTGTGCATTGGGATAAGTTTCCCTTATTTCCGATACATCAAGGCAGCCCTGACACATCTGCCAGTATGTGGCGTGTGCCTGTGCTTCCGTCTTGAAGTCTATGATAAAGCTGTCAAATTTTCCGCTTGTCTTTGCAGTATCGGGAAATACATATATTTCATGTGCATATGTATACGCTGCCGAACCCTGCTTATCGTATGATGCCGCAAGTGCCGCAGGTGCTGACGATACCGCAAATGCCGACAGCATAGCCGCACTCAGCATTACTGCTGTTATTCTTTTGTACATCTTCTTTAATCTCATAAATCAGCCCCCCGTAATCATACAAAATTCATTTCGGTACGGAATTACCACGTATCGGCAACCCATACTTCTATACCTGTGGAATTTGTCGTTTTCTGGTCTGTAACCCAGTAACCGTTTACAGTATAGTCCCATACAATATCCTGTGTCTGAGGCGTACCTACAGAGGTTGTAAATATTATCATATCGTACTTTGTATTTACATCAGCCTTGTAAACCGTCTGTTTGTATGAGTTGGTTGACTGATATGACATAGGAACACCGGGCCATTTTGCATTGGTTTCGCCTGTTTCACTGTTCCACGCATATATATACGTCGTACCCCATCCCTTATTATCTGTAAATTTCACGGTACGGACTGTTGGCTGGAACGGTGCTTCGTTCTTTTCGGGGATATACTTAGGTTCTTCCGCTGACGGCAGGCTTATTTTCTCGTCAATCGGATAGTCGTCCAGTATTTCGCCCAATACATATCTCTGAATCAGAACAGCATCTTTAATTGACATTTTGCCGTCACCGTTTATATCGCCAATCATAGTTTCATATGTATCCGCCGACAAAAGTCCCACATTGTTTTTCAGAATGCGTACAACGTCTTTGAGCGTAACGGACTTGTCATTGTTTACATCACCATATATTCCGCTTTTAGGATATACATATATTGCATTTCCGTCTATAATATCGCATTCATATATATACTTGTGTTCCCTGTCGAAAACATCTTTGAACTTTGCCTGAATAAGATGTCTTCCGTCACTGAGGTTATCAAGCTGTACTTCTCTTTTTTCGGGTCTGCTGCTTGTATATGTTCTCACGCTCGCATTATCTTCGTTCAGAATATCTATTTCAAATTCGAGCATAGGCGAACATTTTTCATTCAGAACCCATGTAAGAGTATTGTCACTTATATTCATACAGTCTACAGTGAAGCTGCCGAAGTTTGGCATAGCGGGCTGTTTAATGGTATAGGGCATTACCTTCTGACTGTTTTTGTCATACTCCTCCTGATTTTCAACAACCTCTCCTGCACTTCCGAAGAAGTATTCGTCATTGAATCCCAGTTCATGACTTCCCTTTTTGTTATCCTGAAAATAGCTGTATGCCATACTTCCTTTATTGAGAGAAACCCATTTTCCGTCGGCTTTATCGCAGGTATATACATTTTTCATATATACGTCACGCTTAAGTTCGGAATACTGTGTTACAAAGTTTTCCATAAACTGTGACATAGCTCCTGTTATAGCAGTGTCCTTCATTGTTGTATCAAAGTAGCTGGTCAAATCCCATTTACCTGTTTCAACATCTTTTACCCACTGTCCTATAAAGGTTCTTCCCGTTGACTTATCTTTCCAGCAATGAACAAGATATGTATACCACTTGCTTTCGTCCCATTTGTATGCCATAGCATAGTTATGTCCGTTGCCCTCATTTCCGAAGCTGTGTTCATCTCCGGGAGGATAAACTCTTGTGGGAGTTGTTATTACGGCACTTTCGTCATTTCCGTTAATTATATCCCAGAATGAAAAAAGTGTATTCTGATTTTTAGGGCCGCTCTGTAAGCCTCCGTAAAATCCGCCTCCAGAAGCATTGGGATACGTCTGCCTTATCTCGGAAATATCAAGACCTGCACAGCACATCTGCCAGTATGTGTCATGTGCCTGTGCATCGGTTTTGAAATCAATCATAAAGCCTGTAAACTTTCCGCTTGTGCCTGATAAATCAGGGTCGGAATATATATTGTGTGCAAACAATACACTTCCCGATTGTTGAGCGTCCGTCACCGCCGCCTGTGCTGACGACACCGCAACTGCCGACAGCATAGCCGCACTCAGCATTACTGCTGTTATTCTTTTGTGCATCTTCTTTAATCTCATAAATCTACCCCCATATAATTATATGAAATTTATTTTTTCAGAAGATAGTATAGTTGTTTAAGATACATTCTTTGTACACATAACATACTATATCCTTCCATATTATCCGGAATAATTAAACATATTCCAAATCATTATGATTATAGTATTGCAGATATATATTGTCAATATTTATTAATCAGTCAAAAAACATTAGTATATCTTACACTATACAATATGAAATTTTTACATTTTATGTTGAATATTACATTTTCTATTGTTATAATTGACTTGACAAATTATGTATACTCAACGTAAGAAGCTGTGTACGTCTGCACTGCGGCGATTGCCGACGGCGGCAGACAAAGTCTGCCGTCAATAAAAAGTGTATACACTTTTTATTCGTCAAAAGCAAAGCTTTTGACGGTCGGCAATCGCCTGTTCGGACGGAGCCGCAGGCTTTGATATGAAACAACACAACACTATGCGAGGTAATTTATGAAAAGCGAAGGAACAATACAAAGCAGTATTTACGGAGATAAACTTCCTGAGCTTCAGAAGGTATGCGATGAGCTTTCGGCATACATATCTGAGGTAAGGGCGGAAATCGAGGCTAAAACAGGTATGGACCCTGTTGAGCATTATCTTTCAAGAATCAAGAGCGAGGAAAGTATGCGTGAAAAGTGTGTGCGTAAGGGACTGCCGCAGAATGAACATTCCGCACTTGAGGTTATAAAGGACGCTGTAGGCGTAAGAATTGTATGTGCGTTTATAGATGACGTTTACGATATAGCGGAACATCTCAGAAATTCGGGCAAATACGAGTTTACAGAAGAAAAGGACTATATAAAGCACTCCAAGCCGAACGGCTACAGAAGCTATCACATAATACTGAAAACACCCGAAAATTATTACGCCGAAATCCAGCTAAGAACCATATCTATGGATACATAGGCGGCACTGGAACACCATCTTAAATACAAAAAGGAAATCGGAAAAAACAAGGAGCTTATCGTGCAGGAGCTTAAAAGATGTGCAGATGAGCTTGCGTCTACCGATTTGTCAATGCAGACTATACGTGATATGATACTTGGCGAATGCTGAAAAACTCATATTTTAAAAGGAGCTGTAATTATGGAACTTAGTAAAGAACAATCAGAAAGATATTCACGACAGCTTATTCTGAATGAAATAGGAACAGAAGGTCAGAAAAATCTTATGAACGCAAGTGTACTGATTATCGGTGCAGGTGGACTTGGTTCACCTGTCGCCTTGTATCTTGCCGCCGCAGGAGTTGGTACAATAGGCATAGCTGATGCCGACAGGGTAGATTTATCCAATCTCCAGCGTCAGATTATCCACTCATCATATGACCTCGGAAAAGAAAAGGTTCTTTCCGCAAAGGAAACTATGGAAAACCTCAATCCCGATATATGCGTAAATACTTACAATATCCGCATAACCTCGGATAACATAAACCAGATAATAACTAATTATGACTTTATCATAGACGCTACCGATAATTTTGATACCAAATTTTTAATAAATGATGCTTGTGTACTCTGTCGCAAGCCCTTTGTTCACGCAGGAATTATGGGTTTCAGCGGTCAGGTTATGACATACATTCCCGATAATGAAACTCCTTGCTACCGCTGTATATTCAGAAATCCACCGTCTGACGGGAGCGTTCCCAAAGGCAGACGGCTGGGGGTTATCGGTGCTGTTGCAGGAACTATCGGAAGCATTCAGGCTATGGAAGCTATAAAATATATCTCAGGTTCGGGTGAGCTTCTCACAGGCTCTCTGCTCACCTATGATTCACTTAAAATGGATTTCCGTAAAATAAAGCTTCCTCATAAATCCGATGACTGCCCTGTATGCGGCTTTGCTTCAAAACACAAAGTCAGACCCCAAAAATGATTTTATCCCTAATGACTGTTTTTTAATAGCCAGTTTATGTATCAAAATTTGTTTAATTTATCAAAATTGCTCACTTTATAATTGAAAACAGTAAAATTGTATTGACAAATTAAATTATATAAAATATAATTTAGCCATTCCATTAAATTTCTTTGATAACAACATCACTTATTCTTTATATTATACCTCTTTTCTGAAAAGTCCCCGAAATTGCTTCGGGGACTTTTCAACATATTTTAACGTAAGTTAGACAAGTAATTTAAAAAATAAATGATTTTATACTGTTTAATACATAATATATTAGAGTTTTATGTATTTTTTATTTTAAACAAAAAAAGACCAAAGGTCTCAGCATTACCTTTGGCTTTTTTATTTTAAGGTTACAAGAGTTTCGGCATAAAGCCGATTTGTGAGAAATTCTTAGGAAGAACGAAGTCTAATATAGATATATGGCACTTTTCAGCTGCTTGGCGTACAGCTTAATTACTAGCTTCATCTTTCTACGAACACATTATAATATATCAACAACAACAAAATAACATCAATAAAATAATAAATAAAAAATTTTTAAAAAAATTTTTTCGTAACAATGCGTATTCCTTCTGATTATTATGGAAACAGGGGGGTTTTTATGAACAAAAGATACCGCAGAACAATGGTAAGTTCGGGAAAAATCATAATTGCACTGTTACTTACAGCATTTGTTGTAATTTACATATTCTTTGAAAACCAGATAGCTCCCAACATACGGGATATAACCAGAGTAAAAGCTGAGGAATTATGTACAAATGCGGTAAATACGGCTGTTGTTGAGGTACTTGAAAGCGGTCAGTACTCTTACGGAGATTTTGCACAGGTCAATAAAACTGAAAGTTCGGTAATAAACATAAGCACAAATTCGGTGAAAACCAATAAGTTCAAGTCTGAGGTTTCGCTGAAAGCTCAGGAAGAGATAAAGAAAATGTCAGGTATGACAATAAGCTATAATCTGGGTGATTTTTTCGGCTCACAGCTTTTTGCAGGCAGAGGCCCTGATGTTATCGTACAGCTTTATTTTTCGGCAAGTGTCATAACGGATATGCAGAGCAGTTTTGAGGTATGCGGCATAAATCAGACCAAACATACGCTTAATATAGTAGTTACTTGTAAGGTGTATATAACCTCAGACAGTGACTCGGAAACATATACTACCGTATCAACGACAATTCCTGTGGCTGAAAATATAATAATAGGCGATGTACCCTCGTTCTATGCCGATAAGAAATAATTTACGTTAAAGGGTTTCACCCTTTAAAATCCTGACGAGGGCTCTGCCCTCGACCCGCAAGCCTTTGAAAAGGCTTGACCTAAACTTTATGGTTTTGGATTGGCGGATTATTTTGGGGTTTTCCTGTACTGAAATAAAATCCTTACCGAGTTGATAATACAAAGCATAGCTACTCCCGTATCGGCGAATACCGCAAGCCACATACTGGAATAAATTCCTGTTATTCCCAGTATCATAACTATTATTTTAACGGCGATTGCAAATACTATATTTTGTCCTGATATTTTTGTTGTAGTCTGAGCTATTTCTATAGCCTTCGGAATGGATTCCGTATCAGAATTCATAAATACTACGTCAGCCGCTTCTATCGCTGCATCTGCACCGCTTCCCATAGCTGCTCCTACGTCAGCACCTGCAAGCACTATGGCATCATTTATTCCATCACCTATGAACATTACGCTTCCTTGTTTTTCACGTATTTTTTTGAGTTCGCTTAATTTATCCTGAGGCATCAAACCTGCGTGTACCTCGTCAACTTCAAGCTGATTTGACGTATTCTGTGCTGATTTAAGGTTATCGCCCGTCAGCATAGCCGTAAAAATACGTTGTGATTTCAGACGCTTTACAGCGTTGACAGCGTCAGGCTTTATGGTATCGGAAATTACTATACAGCCTATATATTCCCTGTCAGCCGAAACCAGAACGTGAGTCCCGTATATACTTTCGTCATACAGGCTTATATCAATGCCGAAGTCATTCATAAGAGCCTTGTTTCCGCACAATACTTTTTTCCCGTCAATGACTGCTTCTATACCTTTTCCGCTTATTTCTTTTATACTTTCGGCTTTTCGCATATAAGCTTTCAGGGCTTTTGCATATCCGACAATGCTCAAAGCTATAGGGTGAGTGGATTCCTGCTCACAGGAAGCACAAAGAGATATAAGCTCCTGTTCACTTCCTTTGATTGCCGTTACGTTCTGAACCTCGAAACTGCCTTTTGTCAGAGTTCCCGTCTTATCCATAACGACAGCCTTAACCTTTGCAAGTGCTTCCATTGACAGACCGTCTTTAAAAAGTATTCCTTTTTTAGAGCCTGCACCAATACCCGAAAAGAATGCAAGAGGTACACTGAGTACCAATGCACACGGACAGCTCATTACAAGAAAGCTTAGTGCGGTATATATCCACGGCATAAACTCCTGATGTGACAAAAGAGGAATTACAAATGCGGTTATAAACGCAACAGCAACTACTACGGGAGTATATATTCTTGCAAAGCGTGTAATAAAGTTATCAATCTTAGGTTTTCCTGCCGAAGCGTTTTCTATTGCGGAAAGTATTTTTGTTACCATAGATTCGGAAAGCGGTTTGTCAACTCTTATTCTGATAAGGTTTGAAGTATTGACGCAGCCTGACATAACGGACATACCTTTTTTTATACTCACAGGTATGCTTTCACCTGTAAGTGCAGAGGTGTCTATGGTGCTTTCGCCCTCCGTTACAGTACCGTCAAGAGGTATTCTGTCGCCGGGTCTTACTACGATTATATCACCGACTTTGGCATATTCGGCAGGAAGCTCCTTTATTTCGTCACCAACGGCAACTCTTACTGTTTCGGGACGTAAGTCTACAGCTTCCATAATACTTTTGCGGCTTTTTTCAACTGCGATTTCCTCAAAGAGTTCACCTATGCGGAAGAAAAGCATAACTCCTACGGCTTCGGGAAACTGCTGTATCGCAAAAGCTCCGAGAGTTGCAATACTCATAAGAAAGTTTTCGTCAAAAAGCTGACCTTTTAATATGTTTTTGCCCGATTTAATCAGAATTTCACTGCCAAGTACAAGATAAGCAAGTATGTATGCCGCTATTGAGGGAATATTTACAGAGAGCGTTAAAAAATGTTCCAGTATTAAGGCAATAATAAAAAGTACTGCTCCTGTTACGATTGTGATAATATCATTTTTTACGGAATTTTCGCTGTGATTATGCCCGTGTGAATGATTTTCCTCAGTATTTGAATGAGAATTATTGTGTATATGATTTGCTGCATTAACAGGCTTTACGATAACGCCGTCCTCTACGCTGTCGCAGGTTTTCTGTATAATTTCTGCAAGTTCTTGTGTATTCAGAGTGCTTGTCACAACAAGCCTTTTTGTTGTAAATGTAAATACCGCACTTTCTGTCTGAGGAAGCTTATTTATTTTCGCTTCAATTTTTGACGCACAGTTTGCACAGTTCAGATTTTCCAGAATAAATATATTTTCTGACATATAAGACACCGCCCTTAAAGAACATATGAACATATGCTCATATTTACAAGTCAATGATAATATATATTACATTCTTTGTCAATAGAAACAGAAAATTTTTTTTAAAAGCAATTATAATTTTTGATTTAACCCCTTTAATATAAAGCCATTATGTGATATAATGACGTGATGTTTAAGGCTATATAAATTTTATGTGAAAGGTAAAATGAAATGAGTAATATAGTGAGAAAATCGATAGCACACAATGTTTCATTCAGCAACATAAAGGAAGAACGGTTCAAGACAGTAAAGCTTTCCGTAACGATGTTTGTTCCACTGGCAAAGGAAACAGCAGCGGCATATGCACTTTTACCCTCTGTTCTGGTTCATAGCTGTAAAAAATATCCCACAGCTATAGAGTTCAACAGAGAACTGAGTAATCTTTACGGAGCAGGCATTGGAGCATATTGCCGTAAAATGGGCGAGGCTCTTGCTGTTACCATAACTGTTGCGGGAATTGACGACAGATACACAATGAATAAAGAAAAAATTTCTTCCGAGCTTGTGGAATTTCTTTGCGAGGTTATATTCAATCCCAATGCGGAGAATGAGGCTTTTGCAAAAGATGATTTTGAACAGTGCAAACGTCAGCTTCTTGAAGCGATTGACGGTGAATTCAACGAAAAACGCAGCTATGCAATTTCCCAGATGATTGAGGAAATGTGCAGAGATGAAAAATTCGGTATAAAACGCTACGGAAGCAGAAAAGCCGTTGAAGAGCTTACACCGTCAGGACTTTTCAGAGCGTGGAAGGAAATTCTTGCAAATTCAAGAGTTGAGATTATGTTTATCGGCAACAGTGATACATCTTCTGCGGAAAATATATTCAGAGAGAAATTCGGCAGTATGCAGAGAACAATACCTGATATTTCAACCGAAGTATCGGGAAATGTCGGTGAAGTAAAGCAGAAAACGGAAGTTTCAGATGTTGCACAGGCTAAGCTTGTTATGGGCTTCAGAACAGGCTTTGCACAGCCTGAATATGACAGTATTCCGATGTCGCTCACAACGGCAATTCTTGGAGGAACTCCGAACTCAAAGTTTTTTATGAATATAAGGGAAAAACTCAGTCTTTGCTATTACTGTGCGGCAAGATATGACAAACTTAAGGGTATAGTAACGGTAGACAGCGGAGTTGAAAAGGAAAATATTGAAAGAACCATACAGGAGGTTCAGAACCAGCTTGCAGAAATGCAGAACGGAAATATAACGGATTTTGAAATTGAATCGGCTAAGCTTTCAATGATAAATTCATATAAAAGTGCATTGGATACGGTTTCGGGAACAGAAAGCTGGTATACGGGACAAATGCTTGACAATAAAATTCTTACCGTTGACGAAGCTGTAGACGAACTGAAAAAAATTGATAAGAATACCATAGTTGAGCTTGCAAACAGCATAAAGCTTGATACAATATATATTTTACAGCCAAAGTCCGCTGAGGAGGCAAAAGTATGAGCAAAACTGTTATAGAGGAAATCAGAAGCAATATTGTAGAGGATACGTATTTTAAAATACATCACAAAAGCGGACTTAAAATATATGTTTATCCGAAAAAGGGGTTTAAATCAACCTATGCACTGTTCGGAGCAAAATACGGCTCAATAAATACAACATTCAAAGATGAAAACGGTACGGTTATTACTGTACCTGACGGAATAGCTCATTATCTTGAGCATAAGCTTTTCGAGGACGAGGACGGCGATGCTTTCGCAAAATATGCTAAAACAGGAGCTTCCGCAAATGCTTATACAGCCTTTGACAAGACATGCTATCTGTTCTCGTGTGCAGATAATTTTGATGAATCGCTGAAAATTCTGCTCAGCTTTGTATGTTCGCCTTACTTTACGGAGGAAACAGTACAAAAGGAACAGGGCATAATCGGTCAGGAAATAAGAATGTATGATGATGACCCCAACTGGAGGGTTATGTTCAATCTGCTGGGTGCTATGTATCACAATCACCCCGTAAAGATAGATATTGCAGGTACGGTTGAAACTATCGCAGAGATTACACCACAGAAGCTTTATGACTGCTACAACGGATTTTATAACCTCAACAATATGGCACTTGTTATCGTAGGAGGCTGTGCCGAACCTGAAAGAATTATTGATATGGCGGATAAGTATCTTCCATTGTCGCCTGCAAAAAATGTTGAGAGTGCTTTTCCTTATGAGCCTGCTGAAATTGTCTGCGATTACACCGAACAGAAGCTTGCTGTTTCAGTTCCGCTTTTCAATATGGGATTTAAGGAAAATGTTAATAAAGAACGTCTGTCAGACAAGGAAATGGCTGAAAGTGAAATACTGCTCTCCGCAATAGCTTCGGGTTCATCTGAACTTTACAAAATACTTGAGGATAAGGGACTTATTAACAATACCTTTGATTATGAGCATTTTGAAGGCCCTTGTTACAGCAGCGTAATTATCGGCGGAGAATCACACGCTCCGAAAGAAGCTGCGGATATTATTAAGAATTATATATCAGAACTTCTGAAAACAGGTGTTTATGACAAAGATTTTCAGCTTGCAAAAAAAGCAGTCTACGGAAGCTGTATATCATCACTCAACAGAAATGAGAATATAGCAGGAGCTGTTATGGAATGCGATTTTTCTGACAGGGAATTTTTCGGCTATATAGAATGTGTTAAAAATGCAACCCTTGAAGATATAAATAACAGACTTCATCAGCAGTTTGATGTAAATGCCTGTTCGCTTTCTGTAATACTTCCGATTTGAGTATTGCTTTACAGGAAAACTTAGTTTTTAATTTAATATATTAGCCGCAGGTCTGCGGCTTCGCTCACGCTGCGATTGCAGCAGTCATAATACAAAGTATTATGACTGTTCAATTTGCCTAAGCAAATTGAACTCTTGCGTACAGAGTACGCAAGGCTGCAATCGCCCATCGTCAAAACAGGCTTCTGCTTGTTTTGAAAACTTAAAACTAAAGGGAGGTTTATTATTTTATGTATCACGTTCATTTTCCCGGACTGGGAATTGATGTAGACATTGTAAAGCAGTTTGATGTATTCGGTATTCAGATATACTGGTACGGAATTATAATTGCAACAGGTCTTATACTTGGCTTACTGTACGGAAGCCTTAATGCAAAAAGACTCGGAATTTCTGCGGACAAGTTTTTAAACTGTGTAATAGTCGGAGTTATAACGGGAATAGTCGGAGCAAGACTTTACTTTGTTCTTTTCCAGTGGGACTATTATGCTTCACACCCTGATAAGATTTTAGCTATAAACGAGGGCGGTCTTGCCATATACGGCGGCATAATAGGTGCTTTGGCAGGAGGACTTATAGTAGGCAAAAAGGAAAAGATGAATATTCCCGCACTTCTGGACGTTACGGCAGTAGGATTTTTTATAGGTCAGGGACTAGGAAGATGGGGCAACTTTTTCAATCAGGAGGCTTACGGAGTAGCTACGGATTTGCCATGGAGAATGGTAAGTGAGGGTACAAACGGTATTGAGGTTCACCCCTGTTTCCTTTATGAGTCGTTATGGTGTCTGCTGGGAGCGTTGCTGCTTCACATATTCTCTCATACCAAGATGAGGAAATATCACGGTCAGATGGCACTTATATATATGGTTTGGTACGGTCTGGAGCGTACATTCGTAGAGGGTCTCAGAACGGACAGTCTGTATATTCCCAATACGGATTTCAGGGTATCCCAGATTTTATCGGCGGTAATTGCTGTTACAGGTCTTGCAGTACTTATTGTTCTGCATAAGAAGAATTATCAGAAATTAATTCCTTACGGTGACGAAATAAAGCTGGCTAAGTTCAAGAAGCCTGTTTATTCAGCAAATTCGGGAAATGCGGATTTTGACTCAAATGAAATATGTTCTCACTCAGCAAAAATAGAAGTTGATGATGTGAATGAAGAATTATCGGAAGAAAAAACAAAATCAGCTTCAACAAAAAGAGAGCTTGTCGAACCTTTGGACAGTGAAGAAAAGGAAACGGATTCCGATGATATGTTTGATATAAATGACGTTATAGGAAACGGCAGTAAGGCTGAAAATGATAAAAAGATAAATAAAATTCTCAGCGATGTAAAGAATTATAAGGAGTAACGTGACGGAGGTAACTATGGCAATCATAATAGACGGAAAAACGGTTTCGGCAAGCGTAAAAAACAGCGTTGCCGAGGAATGCAGGACTTTATTTGAAAAGACAGGAAAAAAGCCCGGACTTGCGGTAATTATAGTAGGCGATGACCCTGCATCACGTGTTTATGTAAACAATAAAAAGAAGGCTTGTGAGCTTGTAGGCTTTGTTTCGAGAGAGTATGCACTTCCTGCTTCAACCTCACAGGAGGAGTTGTCTGCACTTGTAAAGGAGCTGAACAGCGACAGAGAAATAAACGGTATATTATGTCAGCTTCCGCTTCCTAAGCACCTTGATGAAAAGGCTGTAATTGAGCTTATCGCCCCCGAAAAAGATGTAGATGCTTTTCATGCTTCAAATGTGGGAAAAATAATGATCGGCGATTTTGATTTTCTGCCCTGCACTCCCGCAGGAGTTATGGAAATGCTCGACTACTACAACATAGAGATTGCAGGAAAGGAATGTGTTGTTGTAGGAAGAAGCAATATAGTAGGAAAACCTATGTCAATGCTTCTCTTACACAGGAACGGCACTGTCACGATATGTCACAGTAAGACGAAGAATTTGAAAGAGGTATGCAGACGTGCTGATATTCTGGTTGCGGCTGTAGGCATTCCTAAGTTTGTAAGCGGAGATATGATAAAGGAGGGTGCAGTGGTAATTGATGTAGGCATAAACAGAACCGCTGACGGAAAGCTCTGCGGAGATGTTGATTTTGCGGAAGCTGAAAAGGTTGCTTCATATATTACACCTGTTCCCGGTGGAGTTGGCCCTATGACTATCGCTGTACTTATGAAAAATACACTTACTGCATTCAAGCTTCAGAATTTGCTGTAAAATTTTCTTTTTATGATTTTTAAAGAACCTGAAAAACCAAATGGTTTTCAGGTTCTTTTTTGCCCAATGCCGTCTTCACGGCATTGGGCATTTATTGAATTGAGTTAAAGGGTTTCACCCTTTAAAATCCTGACCAAAGGCTCCGCCTTTGGAAACCGCAAGCCTTTGAAAAGGCTTGACCTAAACTTTATGGTTTCTTTGTCTGAGTTTTGATAAAACTGTCAATCAGTACTGAAATTTTATCTGAGATTATATCCGCAATTTTCTGAACCTCGCTGTGGCTCAGAGGAATATTGCCCAGTCCTGCGGCTTTGTTGGTTATAAGACTTATTCCGCAGACCTTGATTCCAAGATAATGTGCTGTCATAGCCTCGCATACCGTACTCATTCCAACAGCATCGCAGCCTAAAGCTATGAGCATTCTTATTTCGGACGGTGTTTCATAGTTCGGGCCGCTTGTCTGCACATATGTACCTGTTTTTACAGGAAGATTATTTTTTAAAAATACATTTTTAAGTGTTTCTGTCAGGTATACATTATAGACACAGCTCATATCCGGAAAACGTTCTCCGTATCTGTCATCGTTCTTTCCTGTCAGCGGAGATGGAACAAAAATACTTATATGGTCTGTGATTATCATAATGTCACCTGCGTCAAGATTTTGACTTATACCGCCTGCCGCATTTGTCAGCATAAGGGTTTCTATGCCGAGAAGCTTCATAACACAGACGGGAAGAACTGTTTCCTGTATGCTGTAACCCTCATAATAGTGTACTCTGCCCTGCATAACAACGATATTTTTTCCTTCGTATTCCATAAAAAGAAATCTGCCCCTGTGTCCCTCAGCGGTGGATTTCGGAAATTCGGGAATATCGGCATAATCAACGGTATATTTTATGTCCGCACCGTTAAATATACTGCCCATTCCTGAGCCGAGAATTATTCCGATTTCGGGAACAAAGTCATCTGTTATGGTTCTTACAAATTCCGCACATCTTTCAGCCTTAATCATATCCATACTAAAAATTCCTTTTCCCTCATTTTACGGCAGCTATGCTTTTATTTCGCCATTTGCCGCTTTTCCATCTCCATACCATAAGTATACCTCTGAAACACTCGTCAGCGGCAAGAGCAATCCAAAGTCCGTAAATTCCAAGTCCCAGCATTACAGCAAATACATAAGAGCCTGCAACACTTATAACCCACATTGAGAATATTGCACATATGGTAGGAAAATAAACATCTCCTGCACCACGCAGACAGGCTATTATTACTAAGTTGGTAGTTCTGCCAAGCTCAAGAATGATATTGATTATTATAATATCTGAGCCTAATGCGATTACTTCGCTGTTATCGGTAAATATGCCTATCAGACGGGAACGCAGCAAAATTCCTATTATACATACAATAACGGTTATGGAAAGTGCCTGTCTGTAGGATTTAATATTTCGGGTATAGGCTTCGTCATACTTTTCCGCACCGACAAGGTGTCCCGTGATTATCTGTGAAGCCTGTCCTATTGAAAGTGCAAATATGTAAAAAAACATAGTGATATTCTGAACATAAGTCTTTGTTATAAGTTCGGTTTCGCTCAGACAGTTCAGAACTATCGAAGTTATTGCAAGCTGTGAAATATTATACAGAAATGTTTCAAGTGCTGACGGAACTCCGATTTTTATGATATTTACAATATCTTTTATGGGAAAAGGGTTAAGAAGTCTGAATATTGAAAAGCTTTCTACTTTTGTAAACAGTACGGCGGCAAGTACAAACGTTCCGACAACTCTGCTGAAAGCGGTTGCTATGGCTACTCCTGCTACTCCCATTTTGGGAATACCGAACAACCCAAGTACGAATATAATGTCAAGAACAGTGTTTATTATATTCATTCCTACAGTAACGTACATAGATATTTGTGTCATACCGTGATTACGTATAATTACGGTCATCGCACTGAGTACAGCCTGCAAAAATATAAAACCGCCTACGATTGAAAGATACTGAGATGAAAATTCCAGTATAGTACCCTCTGCTCCTATAAATGAGAGTATACGCCTGTTGAAGATAAGTAAAACGGCACTTATGACAATTCCGAGTGAAAAGTTCAGTGTTATTGCCAAAGCCGAAATTCTCGATGCAGCTTCATTGTTTTCAGCTCCGAGGTACTGCGAAATAAGTACGGCACTTGCTCCCGAAATAACGGTGAAAACTATCGTTACGATTGATACAGACTGATTTGCGGTATTTACAGATGAAGCGGCAAGATCATCATACTGACTTAGTACAAATACGTCTATGAAGCCTAACAGCATAAAAAGAGCCGTTTCTACAAATATAGGCCATGCAAGACTGAACAGCTTTAATTTTTTCATATATATAAAACACACTTCCTTTGTTTTAATGCTGTGCCTACTTTCCTGAAACTGAAGTTATAATATAGAGAATGCCTATAATCAGCGGTTGGTGTATTACATAAATAATGAGTGCATGTTTTCCTATGACATCAAGAAAGGGAATATGTTTTCTGTAAATAAAAGCAGGCATTTTATGACTGATTATAAATTCGCCTGCAAATATTCCGAAAATAAAAAGAAATATATGGGGAATAATCGGAAAATAATCGCTCGAATTAAAGCTGTCGGATGGAAAGCCGAAAAATGACATAAAATAGTGTTCGTAAAGCACAGACGGAAGCTTTATATTGGGATATGGCTGAATCCCGATATATCCTTTTGGGACGTTGTAAAAGAGGATAAAAAGAAAAATGCTTATCAATGCTCCTGTTTTACAGTTTATTTTTTTTGTCAGCCTTTTAAGAAGCGGGTATGTCATAAGAGATATTCCCAGAAAATGCAGTATTCCGAATATAATAACCTGTGAAGGTATCGCTATGTAAGTGACAAGTGTTACAGCCAGTGCAATAAGGAAAATTTTCATTCCCCTTTTCAGATTATTACGGCTGAAAGAACAGACTATTCCGCATATGGTTATAAAGATTATGGGGATAACAGGCTCATAATGATATACGGCACGCATAGCAGGATAAAACGCTTCAATATGAAAAATAAAGGTCATTGAGTACAGGGTATGGTATATAATCATTAGAATAACCGCTGTACCACGCAGCTCGTCAAGAAGGATTATTCTTTTTTGTTTTACGATTTTCTGTTCCGATAAAAGCTCCATAAATATTTTTCCTGTCATTTATTTTGAAAACACCGTCAATAAGTCTTGTTTTGACGGCAATATTGAGTTAAACTTATTTTATCACAGTTCAACAGGCTTAGTAAATACAGTGAGGTAAAATTATGGAAGAAAAAGCAGAAAAAATAACAGTATCGGAAACAGTAACAAGAGATAAGCTTGCAGTCAGTGCAGGAAGCGGCAGCGTGGAAGTTTACGCCACACCTATGGTAATTGCGTTAATGGAAAAAGCCGCATCTGAACTTGCTGAAAAGTTTATAGCCGAGGATTATACCACGGTAGGAACTGCCGTTTCAATAGAGCATATTGCGGCAACGGCAGAGGGTGTTGAGGTTTCTGCGGAAGCTGAGCTTATTTCTCATAACGGAAGAAGCTTTGAATTTTATGTTACAGCTTATGATAACGCAGGTATCATAGCAAAGGGAACTCACAGCAGATTTGCCGTAAATGCAGAAAAATTTTTAAGTAAGGCAAAGGCAAGAGCAGAACAATAAACTGAGATAATATGCCGAAACTCGGGCGGTGGTGCGATTGCAGACCACGGCAGATTAATCTGCCGTGAATTTCAAGCGTAAACGCTTGAAATTGGTCAAAAGCAAGCTTTTGACCGTCTGCAATCGCACCTGAGTGTAGCCGAAAATTCTGATATATAAACTATGGAGGAATTATGCAGAAAATCTGAGCTTTGGCATAACCGCAGAATTATGAACATATAAATTTTCTGAAAGTATAAATCGGGAGATGTGCCGCTATGTTCATAATAAAGAAGATTGATAAAAAAAGTATTATTGTTTTTGCCGCATTTGTTCTGCTTATAGTATTTGTTATTGCAAGAACGGCTTTCTGCGGAAATCCCGAAAGCTTTGCATATTGTGAGGGTATAGGAAAATACCGTACAGAAATAAGCGAAAATTTTTCGGCTGAGGATTTTTGCAGTCAATTCGGCTTGAGTATAGATATGACATCAGAAACCAAGGAGTATATAACAATACCGTCCGAATTCAACGAAGTTTACAAAAATTACAATAATCTTCAGACAAGGCAGGGCTTTAATCTGGAGATATACAAGGGAAAAAAAGCTGAACGGCGTACATACGGAGTTATAAATGCAGCCGAAAATTCAGAACTGAAGGTAAATATAATCATATATGACGGCAGGGTTATAGCAGGAGATTTGTGTACCGTATCGCTGGACGGTACAATGACAACACTTTCGGATAAAACACTGATACAGAAATAAGGGGTAGAGTGAAATTGGAAAGAATAGATAAGCTTCTCGCCTCACAGGGGACACAAAGCAGAAGCGACATAAAAAAACTGATAAAAAGCGGTCTTGTTACTGTCAACGGAGAAAAAGTAAGAGATTTTTCACTTAAAATAAATCCTGAAAAGGATATGATATGTATAAACGGAAATCCTGTACACATACAAAAATATGTTTATCTTATGATGAACAAGCCGTCAGGTATAGTGTGTGCAACAAAAGACAAAAAAGAAAAAACTGTAATTGATATTATACCCGATGAATTTAAACGAAAGGATATTTTCCCTGTCGGCAGACTGGACAAGGATACAGAGGGACTTCTGCTGATAACCAATGACGGAGCATTTGCTCACAAAATAACCTCTCCTGAAAAAAATATTTATAAGACATATCATGCAGTTATCGACAGCGGTATAAACGAAAATGACATAGCCGCATTTGAAAGCGGAATAACATTCAGGGACGGAACAAAATGTAAAAAGGCTTTTCTCCGACAGCTTAATGATGAAATAAATCCGCTTGTCGAGGTCAAAATATGCGAGGGAATGTTTCATCAGGTAAAAAAAATGCTGACAGTAAGAGGGAAAAATGTGCTGTATCTGAAAAGAGTTGCCATAGGCGGACTTTATCTTGACAGTGCATTGACTAAAAATAGCGTTAGAACTTTAAATGATTTGGATATACTAACTATATTTGTTGACGAATTGCACTAAATAGAATGTCAATTTTTCTCTTTATATCGAATTTGTAAAATAAAAAACAAAATCTTTAGTAAAAAATAAGCTAGCAACTTCTTGAAAAAAGTGTTATATTATTAAGCGTAACAATATGCTCCACTGTTGTTCGTGGGGAAAAATATAGGAGGTTTGTGAAATGGCTGATGTAAAGCTTGAACACATTTATAAAATTTATGACGGCGGAGTTGTTGCCGTATCAGATGTAAATCTGGACATCAAGGATAAGGAGTTTATCATTCTCGTAGGACCTTCAGGCTGCGGAAAATCAACAACACTCAGAATGATTGCAGGTCTTGAAGACATAAGTAAGGGTACTCTTACAATAGGCGATATGATAGCAAATGACGTTGCTCCTAAGGACAGAGATATTGCGATGGTATTCCAGAACTATGCTCTGTATCCTCATATGTCAGTTTACGACAATATGGCATTCGGTCTTAAACTGAGAAAAACTCCCAAGGAAGAAATCCGCAGAAGAGTTGAAGAAGCTGCAAGAATACTCGATATCGACCACCTTCTCGAGCGTAAGCCTAAGGCTTTGTCGGGTGGTCAGAGACAGCGTGTTGCTCTGGGAAGAGCTATCGTTCGTGATCCTAAGGTATTCCTTCTTGACGAGCCTCTTTCAAACCTGGACGCTAAGCTTCGTGCACAGATGAGAACTGAGATTTCTAAGCTCCATCAGAGACTTGGTACTACATTCATCTACGTTACCCATGACCAGACAGAGGCTATGACAATGGGTACCAGAATCGTTGTTATGAAGGACGGCTTTGTACAGCAGGTTAATACTCCTCAGCACCTTTATGATTTTCCTTGCAATGAGTTCGTTGCAGGCTTTATCGGCTCACCTCAGATGAACTTTATAAATGCGGTTATAGGAAAGAGCGGTTCCACATATACACTGTCATTTGACGGTATTACACTTGCTATTCCTGATGACAAGGCAACTCAGCTTGCAAATTATGTAGGAAAAGAAGTTGTATTCGGTATCCGTCCTGAGCATGTTTATGATGACTATGACAGCATCAACAAGTATGCAAACGCTATGGAAGCTAAAGTTGAGGTTACAGAACTTATGGGTGCAGAAATTTATCTGTATCTCACAGTAGGTTCAGCTTCAGTTACAGCTAGAGTTGCTCCTACATCTAAGGCTAAGCCCGGCGATACAATCAAGATTGCTTTTGACCTTAGCAAGCTTCATATTTTCGATAAGGAAACAGAACAGAATATAGCTTTGCCTGTAGACTTCAAGCACAACGGTGACTATTAATAGAAATAAATCATAAATTTTAAGCAGCAAAATCTTTTTGAGATTTTGCTGCTTTTTTGCTTAAAAAAGCTGATATTCTCCGTCAACTGTGCGATTGCAGACCCTGACAGCTTTGCTGTCAGGAAAATAAAAGCGTAACCGATTTTATTTGCTCAAAAGCTTTGTTTTTGAGCGTCTGCAATCGCACTTCGTCTGAGTATAGCCGCAGGCTAATATTTCTTGCATAATGAACGTTACACTGAATTAAAGCTTTACGTAAGGCTAATAATAAAAATATCCAAAGCAAAACAGAAAGGTATTTTATTATGCAGTACAGTAAAGTTGAAATATGCGGAGTAAATACATCTAAGCTGAAAATACTTAGTGAAGCTCAGAAAACAGAGCTTCTTAAAATTATGCGTTCCGGAACACCTTCCGAACGTGCAAAAGCCCGTAACGAGATGATAAACGGAAATCTTCGTCTGGTTCTTAGCGTTGTCCAGCGGTTTACAAACAGAGGAGAATGTCCCGATGACCTGTTTCAGGTAGGCTGTATCGGTCTTATAAAGGCTATAGATAACTTTGATGTAACGGTCGGGGTAAAATTCTCCACATACGGCGTTCCTATGATTATAGGGGAACTCAGACGTTTTCTGAGGGATAACAACAGTGTCAGGGTAAGCAGAAGTATGCGGGATACTGCATACAAGGCTATGCAGGTCAAGGAGCAGATGACAGCCAAAAACAACCGTGAACCTAGTATTGAAGAAATAGCGTCCGAGCTGAATATACCCAAGGAAAATATCGTTATGGCTTTGGAAGCCGTTGTAGAGCCTGTATCTCTGTATGAGCCTGTTTTCTCGGACGGAAACGATACGGTATATGTAATGGATCAGGTAGGCGACAATGACGATGACCGAAGCTGGCTTGAAGAACTTGCTTTCCGTGAGGCAATGGATAATCTCTCTGAACGTGAGAAAAACGTCCTTTCACTGAGATTTTTCAAAGGAAAAACACAGATGGAAGTAGCTGATGAAATAGGAATAAGTCAGGCTCAGGTATCAAGAATTGAAAAAGGTGCATTGACCAAGATAAAAAGTGAAATATAAACGTTATCAACATAGACTGCGGCATAAAAATTATATGCTGCGGTCTTTAATTGTGAGTTTCTCTGTGGAAATGTTGAAAACTTTTCCATATTTTCCGCAGACTTTTCATCTTAAATTTAAAATGCAGATTTTTGGTTATTTTGCTATAATTTATTAATATAAAAACTTTTTCCTTTTAATCTATTGACAACAAAATAGTACAGATTTAAAAAATATTTTTAATTTTAAATTCGGCTTTTTATGGGGATTTTTTCAAAATAAAGAAAGAAAAATAAAATGATAAAAATATTTTTGTCTGTTGACTCTAATAATTTACAAATAGTAATAATCCTGCTGTTTTTTGTAATAATTAAGTTTTTAATAAAATTGTCGAAAATAAGGAAAAAGTTTTCAACCCAAAAAAGTTGTTTATAATTGGGCTTTTAAGCTTTGTTTTTATCATTATTGACAGAGTTATCAACATTTTTTATGGTTTTATACCTTTACAAAGGGTATAATCACGATAATCGTTGAAAACTTTCAAAGTTTTTAACTGAGTTTTCAACATAACTAAAATTTTACGCCGATGAATAAGCCTTTAACAGTGTGTCAATTATACTATTGAACATAGTTTTCAACAAGGAGCTGATTATACATGATAAAAGGTATTAACAGAACGATAATAGAGGTCACAGAAACGGAAAACACATACTATGAAAGAGCTTTGCTTGTTCTTCGCCCCGAGTATGCCGCCGTACAGCGTGAGCTTCTGGAAAGAGAGGCTAAAAAAATGCTGAATAATATGAATGCTCCGTCTGCAATAAAAAGATGGCATTCAGTTTTTTACTGGTTTGTACGTCTGGGAGCTGCTGCGGTATCAGGTTCTGCAATAACCTTTTTGCTTATTAAAATGCTATGAACCTATTCGTAATATAACCCGACAGTCATTCATACACATAATGTATAGTCATACGGGAGTGGTTTTATGAATGACATCGGGAAAAAAACATTCGGATATCTTGAACTTTGCGGAATACCGTTTATTTTTGCCTGCGGCATATTTCTGAGTTTCCTTTATGAAATAACCGATGGGAGCGTCATAGGAATTATATTCGGTTCTGTAAATAACAGTATATGGGAAAATGTCAAGCTTTTTGCACTCCCCCTTGTCGTATGGGGGATTATTGAGCTTGCATTTTCCATTCCGTATTTCAGACAGTTTGTAGTTGCAAAAGTTTTTGCATTATATTTTCAAAGTACGCTGATTATAGTTTTCTTTTCATTTTTCAGAGAGCTTTCATACAGAAAGATAAGCATTGCCGAAGCGGCAGGATTTTTTGTTATTATCTGCATATCTCAGCTTGTAAGCTTCAAAATTACATCGGGAGAAAGGGATTTAAGAGGAATATTTGCAGTTGCCCTCGGATTTCTGTTTTTATACGGTGCTATGTATTTTTGTTTCAGTGTAGTTCCTCCGCATACGGAGCTTTTCAGAGACCCTCTTACAGATATGTACGGAATAATTCCTTCAAATATAGATATAGGAGCTTATATTATGAACATTACCGAGGCTTAATAGAAAAAAGCTTTTAATAATAATTTGAAGCAAAACTGTAGCTTAATATCTTAAAATATGTTATAGTCTTATTGTAGAAAAAAGGGAGTGCTTTTATGCTGATTGAATATACAGACTATGATGTAATTTTAAAAAATATAAGTTCGTTTGATTTGGAGCAGACGCTGGACTGCGGTCAGTGCTTCAGGTGGAAAAAAATATCCGACAATACATACAGCGGAGCTGCATACGGAAAATTTCTGAAAATAAGTCAGAGTGATGACACAATAATATTCCATAATTGTTCCAAATCTGATTTTGAAAACGTATGGTTTTCATATTTCGACCTCGGCACAGATTACGACAGTATCAAAGAAAAGCTTGCTAAGATACACCCTGTACTTATCGAAGCCGAAAAATATGCTCCCGGAATACGAATACTTAAACAAGAACCTTGGGAAGCCTTATGTTCATTTATAATATCTCAAAATAACAATATCCCCCGTATAAAGGGTATAATAAAAAGACTGTGCGAATCCTTTGGAAATCAAATTGCCGATGGCGAATATTCTTTTCCATCGGCAGAAAGACTGTGTACATATACCGTTGATGATTTTGCACATCTGAGAAGCGGATTCAGGGCAAAATACATAGTTGACGCTTGTCAGAAAGTTTCCTGCGGTGAGGTTGACCTTGCAAAAGCTGAAAAAATGTCTGTCGGTGACGCAAGGGAAGAACTTATAAAAATAAAAGGAGTAGGTCCTAAGGTAGCCGACTGCACTATGCTATACGGAATGGGAAAAAAAGAATGCTTCCCTATGGACGTATGGATGAAAAGAGCTATGAAAATTCTTTTTCCCGAGCTTACCCCCGAAAGCTTCGGAGAAAATGCAGGAATAGCACAGCAATATATTTTCCATTACAGCAGAATGCACCCCGAACTCTTTGAAAAATAAACCATAAAGTTTAGGTCAAGCCTTTTTAAAGGCTTGCGGTTTCCAAAGGCAGAGCCTTTGGTCAGGATTTTTAAGCGTGAAACCCTTAAACTATCATTTTTGTAGATTTTCCTTTAAATATATGATATTATGAAGAAAAACATATATATTCAAGGAAAGAGATGATTTTATGATGGGAAATACATTTTTCTTCGACTGGGAGGTTGCTCTGATAGAGTGGATACAGTCGTGGCTCGGCAGCTTCGGCACAGCGGTATCAGCTGCTTTTACAATGCTCGGCGAACAGATGATATGTGTTGCAATTCTCGGATTTATTTATTGGTGCAGGGATAAAAAATTCGGAAAATATGTCGGTCTGAACGTTCTTGCCGCAATTACTCTCAACACAATGATTAAAAACATCTTTATAAGACGGCGACCTTATTTTGACCACAAAGGAATAAAATGTCTTAAACCTGTGGAAGAAGGTGCCGATATTTACGATATTTCTTCTCAGGGATTTTCTTTTCCCAGCGGACATTCAACCAACTCTGTTACCATCTATACTTCAATCGGAATTTATTCAAAAAATAAAATTTTAATGACATTTGGTATTATATTTCCTTTGCTTATAGGAATTTCACGCTTTTGCCTTGGTGTACATTATCCTACAGATGTTTTATGCGGATGGCTTCTGGGAATTATCGTCGTACTTCTTATCCCTATGATACAGAATATTATTAAAAACAGACTTATTTTCTACGGAATACTGATACTTATTACATTTCCAGGTCTGTTTTATTGCAGAAGTCAGGATTATTACACCTCTTTCGGTTCTCTTGTCGGATTTATTCTTGCAACCGAATTTGACGAAAAATTTGTAAAATTTGAAAATACTGATAATGCGGTCAGATGTGTGCTTCGTATTACTCTGGGTATCGGCGTTTATTTTGGTTTAAATACTCTGCTTAAACTGCCGTTCAGCACCGATTTTTTGTCATCATCTTCCGTTCATGCATATTTAGTCCGTACTGTAAGAAGCTGTATTTCCATTTTTGTTACAATAGGAGTTTATCCGTTTGTGTTCAGGCTCGGCGACCGTATCTTCGGTAAAAATACCGAAACAAAATAATTCTTTTTATAATTACCCTGATTCCTATAAAATATTTAATGTTGAAAATATATAAAATAACATTTATAATATATCTTACTGAAAGTCAGAAATTTAAGGAGATTTGATAGTATGCCTATTAAGGTTCAGACAGGGTTGCCTGCAATACGGGTTTTAGAATCCGAAAATATATTCGTTATGCCTGAGGACGTTGCGTTAAAACAGGATATACGACCTCTTAAAATAGTAATATTAAATCTTATGCCCAATAAAATCGAAACGGAAACACAGCTTCTCAGACTGATGGGCAACAGTCCGTTGCAGGTCGATGTGGAGCTTCTTCAGATGGCTACGCACCAGTCTAAAAATACTTCAAATATACATCTCACAAAGTTCTACAAGGTATTTGACGATATAAGAACTCAGAAATTTGACGGTATGATAATAACAGGAGCTCCTGTTGAACAGCTCAGGTTTGAAGACGTCGATTACTGGCAGGAGCTTACCGAAATTATGGAGTGGAGCAAACGCAACGTGTATTCAACTTTGCATATATGCTGGGGGGCTCAGGCTGGGCTTTACCATCACTACGGAATACCAAAGTACGATATGGAATACAAGCTCAGCGGTATTTTTCAGCACAGGGTTCTCAATCCGAACCACCCCCTTATGAGAGGCTTTGATGACAGATTTGTTCTCCCCCACTCACGATATACGGGTGTACACCGTGACGAGATATACAGACACCCCGAACTTGAAATTCTTGCAAGCTCACGTATGGCAGGAGTATCGGTTGTGTGCAGTAAGGACGGCAGAAAGTTTTTCATTATGGGACACGGTGAGTATGACAGAAACACTCTTGCAACGGAGTATTTCAGAGATTTAAACAAGGGACTTCACCCCGATATACCTTATAACTATTTTCCCGAAAACGACCCTCAGGCTACCCCTCCCCTTACGTGGAGAAGCAACGCAACTCTGCTTTTTACAAACTGGCTTAACTACTATGTTTATCAGCAGACACCGTATGACCTTGAGGATTTGAAAAAAATGTTTGA
>ONBJ01000001.1 GCA_900316025.1 uncultured Eubacteriales bacterium | reverse complement strand
GGGACACACGGGGTTAGCTCGCTGATACTGTACAGGTTGCTGTACTTGAACGAGAAGCCCCCGCCTCTAAGCGAAGCGTAGGCGGCGGGAGTATGTCACTACAAAGCTCAGAAGGAAGAAAAATACTCTTGATTATGAATAAGGTAAGCTGTTATAATGATAGCTGTGAGTATCGGAAAATTCGACAAAATTATCTGAGCTTGTGACGGAAACAAATATAATGATACGTAAATAATATGAAAAGGTTTATTTGCGTATCCTGATGAGAGGTAGAAAATTTATGGATGTATTCGCCGTGCTTAATTTAATCGGCGGACTTGCCCTTTTCCTGTTCGGTATGAACACAATGGGCGATGGTCTGGAGAAGCTTTCAGGGGGAAAGCTTGAGAAGCTTCTTGAAAAAATAACGAGCAATAAATTTAAGGGTTTTTTGGTAGGAGCACTTGTGACTGGAATTATACAGTCGTCATCGGCAACGACTGTAATGGTAGTAGGCTTCGTGAATTCAGGTATAATGAAGCTGTCAAAGGCTGTCGGAGTAATTATGGGTGCAAATCTGGGTACTACGGTTACTGCGTGGCTGCTCAGCCTTACAGGAGTACAGGGCGACAGTATACTTATAAGTCTGCTGAAGCCCAGCAGTTTTTCTCCGATACTTGCAATAATAGGCATAGGATTGGTTATGTTCGGCAAAAAGGATCCTAAGAAAAAGGATATAGGCACGATACTTATAGGCTTTGCCGTTCTTATGATAGGTATGACAACAATGAGCGATGCGGTAAAGCCGCTGGCAGATATACCGGAGTTCAAGAACGTACTTCTGATGTTCTCAAACCCCGTATTCGGTGTGCTTGTAGGAATAGTTTTTACGGCTATAATACAAAGCTCATCTGCGACTGTCGGAATTTTACAGGCTTTTTCTGCTACGGGAAGCGTTACATATTCAAGTGCAATACCTATACTTTTAGGAGTTAATATAGGTGCCTGTGTGCCTACGCTTCTTTCCTGCATAGGAGCGAAGAAGAACGCAAAGCGTGCCGCTCTTATCCATCTTTACTTTAATCTGATAGGTAAGGGTTCTATGCTTGTCATTTTTTATATACTCAATGCATTCCTGCATTTTGCATTCCTCGGAGATGCGGTAGACCCTGTAAAAATAGCTATTGTACACACAGTATACAGCGTTACGGCAACTGCGGTATTCCTGCCCCTGAGCAAGTGGCTTGAAAAGCTTACTTACCTTACAATCAAGGATAAGGACAACGAAGACGATACGCCCTTCCTTGATGAGCGTTTTCTCAATACACCTGCGGTGGCAACATCACAGTGCAATAATATGTCCAACAAAATGGCACTTCTTTCAGAAACGACTATAAATGATGCGTTTATGGTTCTTGCAAATTACCGTGAAGATATTGCCGAAAAGGTAAGGGAAAATGAGAAAAAAATAGATGTTTATGAAGATGTTCTTGGTACATATCTTGTCAAGCTGTGCAGTAAAAATCTGACGGCTAAAGACAGTGCTATGGCATCTAAAATGCTTCATTCAATAGGTGACTTTGAGCGTATAAGCGACCATGCGGTCTACATTGTAAATGTTGCCAACGAAATGCGTGAGAAGGATATATTCTTTTCGGAAAGTGCCGTGAATGAGCTTGATGTTGTAATATGTGCATTGATAGAGGTTGTTGACAATACAATAAAGGCATATATAAAGAACGATATAGAGCTTGCGAAAAAGATAGAACCTCTTGAGCAGGTTATAGACAAGAGAGTAAACGAACTCAGGCAAAGACATATAAAAAGGCTTCGTGAAGGAATATGTACGATAGAACTTGGATTCATATTCTCCGATCTTCTCAACTCCATTGAAAGAGTTTCTGACCATTGTTCAAATATAGCGGTATGTATGATACAGCTTAAAGAAGAAAGCTTTGAAACGCACGAATATCTTTATGAGTTCAGGCACGATGATGACGGAACTTACAAAGATGATTATAAGGAATATAAGAAGAAATATGTTCTTCCTCAGAATGTCTGATTATTGATTGATATAATGTTTGGAATATGCTGCGGACAATGCGGTTTTTACCGTTTTGTCCGCAGCTTTTTAAGGGTTTCACCCTTAAAAATCCTGACCAAAGGCTCTGCCTTTGGAAACCGCAAGCCTTTGAAAAGGCTTGACCTAAACTTTATGACTTCTTTATTATGACTGTGAGATTATTTCGATTGCGTTTGTTTACAACAATATAAGCTTAAATTTATATAGTTTTCATAAAAATTTATAAATGGGTAAAAAAAACTTTATTCCTGACGAAAACAGTGGTATAATATAACCCTATATTGAGTATCAGAGGGATTGTGCAGATATAAGATTGTATTTTTTATAAGGTGGACTTTGATATGTTAGTTACATTGTGTGTTATAGCGTACAATGAAGAAAGATTTTTGCCTCGCCTGTTCAGCGATATAGAGCAGCAGACGTATGAACATGAAAAAATTGAACTTGTTCTCGTAAACAACGGCTCAGATGACCGCACAAGGAATATTATGGAGCAATTTGCCCGTGAGAGCGATTTTTTTGCGGTGAGGATAATAGACCACGAGAAAAGCAATCAGGCGGCAGGCTGGAATACGGCTTTGCTCCACACAAGAGGAAATATAATCATAAAGATAGATGCACACGCAAAAATACCTGAGAATTTTGTAGCTTCCAATGTAGAGGTTATTCTCAGCGGAGAATATGTATGCGGAGGGGGCAGACCCAACATTCCCGTAAGCAAAACAGGCTGGGATAAAACACTTCTTGCTGCGGAAGAATGTATGTTCGGCGGGAATGTGGCTAAATACAGGAACAGACAGAAAAGAAAGCAGTATATAAACAGCATATTCAACGGTGCATACCGCAGAGAGGTATTTGCAAGGGTAGGCGGATTTAACGAAGCTCTGGGGCGTACTGAGGACAACGAATTTCATTACCGTATAGTAAACGCAGGATATAAGATATGCTGTAGTCCCGATATTGTTTCGTATCAGTATATACGCAGCAATCTCAGAAAAATGATTGTTCAGAAATTCAGCAACGGCTTCTGGATAGGAATGACGGTAAAGACATTCCCGAAGTGCTTGTCAAAGTTTTATTTTGTCCCCCTTGCGTTTGTTTTGTCGCTCATAGTATGTACGATGCTTTGCTTTTGCGGAATACCGCTTTTTCTTACGCTGCTTCTGACCTGTTATGCAGCTTTTGACCTTTATATTACGTTCAATGCTTTCAAAAGAAAGGACAGACGTAAGCATTTTATATTGCTGCCGTTTATTTTTCCGCTTCTGCATATTTCATACGGTATCGGAACGCTTGCAGGGCTGATTCACTTTCCTATAAGAAAGGACAGGCTCAATAAGGCTAAACGGAAAATAAAGCAGGTTAAAATGTATTATCTTGGAAATTAAAAATTTATATACGAGAGGTGCATCGGGTTGCATTGTGAAAATATGGAAAAAGTGGAATTTACACCTCAGCAGCTTAGAAAGCTACAGCTCAGAGAGCTTGAAACACTTGTTTATTTCAAGAAGTTTTGTGACGAACATAATCTGCTTTTTTATTTTTGCGGCGGCTGCTGCATAGGTTCGCTCAGAAACAAGGGCTTTATACCGTGGGACGATGATATAGATATATTCATGCCGAGAAAGGATTATGAAAAATTACCGTCACTGTGGGAAAAATACTCAAAGGATAAAAGATACCTTTGCTTAAAGACAAATGACAATATCTTCACGGGAAATATATTTACAACCATAGTGGATACCAGCGGAACGTGTGTAAAGGCTAATCAGGCACATCTTGATATTCCGCACGGGCTGGTTATGGACGTTTTTCCTCTGGACGGCTGTCCTGACGGATTTAAAAGAAAGCTTCAGAAAATGTGGGCGATGATATATTCCCTTTTTCTTGCACAGATAGTTCCTGAAAAGCACGGCGGAATAATTTCTTTCGGAAGCAGAATGCTTCTCGGCATTTTCAGAGGAAAATCAATAAGAAACAGGATATGGCGTATGGCTGAAAAACAAATGAGCAAATATCCTGTAAGCGAATGCAGTAAAATAACGGAGCTTTGTGCAGGCCCTCACTATATGCAGTGTGAGTATCCCAAGGAAGCGTTTGAAAGTGCCGTTTACAGGGAATTTGAGGGAATGTCAATGCCTATACCAAAGGGATATGACGTTTATTTAAGGACAGCTTTCGGAGAATATATGGACTTGCCTCCGAAGGAAGAGCAGATACCGCATCATGATGTGGTTTACTGCAATCCCGATGAAAGCTGTTATGATTTCAAAAATCCTTTTTTGAAAAAGAATTAGAAACTAGGAGGTAACAATATGATTTACGGAGCAATTCTTGCAGGTGGAAGCGGAACACGAATGCACGTTTCATCTATGCCGAAGCAGTTCCTTTTGCTTAAGGGAAAGCCTATAATCATTCATACTCTTGAAAAAATGCTTGCATGCAGGAGATTTCATGCAGTATATCTGGGAATACATCCCGACTGGATGTCATATATGTACGACCTTTTGGAAAAATATGATATAGATACACCCAGAGTAAGACTTGCTCCGGGAGGAGAAACACGCAACGATACAATTTTCAGGGTAATTGATGAGATAAACCGTGACTATGGTGCTAATGAAGATGATATAATAGTAACTCACGATGCAGTAAGACCGTTTGTTACTCTTAGAATAATAGATGAAAATATAGATGCGGCAATAGAACACGGAGCTTGTGATACTGTTGTTAGAGCTACAGATACCATAGTATGCTCCGAGGACGGAACGGTTATTTCCGAAATTCCCAACCGTGAATTTATGTATCAGGGACAGACACCGCAGTCATTTAAAATAACTCTTCTAAAGGAAGCGTATGCACAGCTTACAAAAGAGGAAAAGGAAATACTTACAGATGCCTGCAAGATATGTGTTATAAAGAACATTCCCGTAAAGCTTGTAAGGGGAGAAGTTCTGAATATGAAAATCACAACGGTAAACGATTATGAAATAGCTGAGGTTATAGCCGGAGGTATAAGTCTTGATTAATTACGTTTATCAGCTTATAAACCCTCAGTTTATTTCCGTCAAGCTTTGTGATGTCAATACGGAAGGCAAGGTTCTTGTAAGACCGAAGTATATGGCGATATGTCACGCTGACCAGAGATACTACAGGGGACAGCGTGATATGAAAATATTAAGTCAGAAGCTCCCTATGGCACTTATCCATGAGTGCTGCGGAGAGGTTATGCTGGATAAAACAGGGACATTTTCTCCGGGACAGCAGGTTGTAATGATACCGAATATGCCGTCACGAAGGCTCAACTATGTATGTGAAAATTATGACGAAGCCTCCAGATTTCTTTCAAGCTCAGATGACGGGTTTATGCGTGAATTTGTGGATTTGATTCCTGACAGGGTAGTTCCTTGTGACGGAATACCGCCGCATATTGCGTGTATTACGGAATTTTTCAGTGTGGCAGTACACGCTGTAGACCGTATGCTCAATTTTGCCCACAGCCACAGGGGAGATATAGCAATAGTAGGTGACGGCCCTCTGGCATATGTTGTTGCCAGTACTCTGAAGGAGCGTCTGCCCGAAAGCAGGATAACGGTTATAGGCAGACGTACAAGAAAGCTTGCAAGATTTTCGTTTGTATACAAAACTTATCTTGCCTATGATATTCCCGATGATTACAGATGTGACCACGCCTTTGAATGTGCCGGCGGTGAGGGAAGCTATGATGCAATAAACAATATTATAAAGCACATACTTCCTCAGGGAACAGTGGTGCTTATGGGAGTAAGTGAAAATCAGATTCCCATAGATACAAGAACCATACTCGAAAAGGGACTTACCATTGTCGGCAGCAGCCGTTCGGGTAAGAAGAATTTTGAAGATGCGGTCGCACTTATGCAGACCCAGCGTATAAGAAGAAGGCTCGGAAGCATTATATACGAAGATGCAGAAGTCAAAAGTATAGATGATATTCACAGGGTTTTCGCAACAGACCAGGATACTCCGTTCAAAACAGTTTTCAGGTGGAATCTGTAAAGCCGTGACTTCTTTATAAAAAAGCAAAATGATTACATTTTTCAGCCTTAAAAAAGATATTCTGTTTAATCATACAGAATATCTTTTTCTGAAATTAAATTAAGTAAAAAATGTTTATTTTTTTGCGTTGTATGTGGTATACTTTTAAAGATACCGATGTATAAAATAATAAAGGCTGAAATGGATTATGCCGTAATGCTGTAGGAGGAGTGTCTGTTTTGTCGGAAAGCAATAACGAAATATTTTCTTACACCGAAAAGGGCAGACGTAAGGAGAAAAAACAACTTAAAAAAGAAATGAGAAAAGCAAGCGGTAAAAGACCTGTATGGCAAAATGTACTGCTTTGCTTTCTTATTGTGTTTTTTCTTGCGTCAGGCACAGGAATGATTTATTATTATAACATTCTTGGCACGATAGGCTTCAAAGCTATAGATGAAAAGAATAACTATTCAAGCTCCAAGACTAAGATTTCCTCGCAGATAAAAAAAGACGGCGAGCAGTCGCTTGATTTGTTTGACGGTACGCTTCTGAATGACCCTATGATACTCAACATACTGATATTCGGAGAAGATTCGGGTGCAGGAAGTGATACGCAGTACGGCAGAAGTGATACTATGCTTATGGTTTCCATAGACAACAGGCACAAGCAGGTAAAAATGACCTCATTTATGCGTGATATGCTTGTAAATATACCATACTATGACAATGCAGGAAATGAGTACGGTATGGATAAGCTGAATGCAGCATACAGACTTGGCGGTGCGGAGCTTGCCGTTCAGACACTTGAAGCAAATTTCGGTGTTGATATAGACCGCTATGCCATAGTTAATTTTAAAAGCTTCAAAAGCATAATAGATGCTCTCAACGGTATCGACATAAAGCTTACTCAGGACGAAATTGACTATATAAACTGGCAGACCTATTTAAATAATCAGTCAACAGACAGATACGAAATAAAGGACAGTCCCGGACTTGTACACCTCAACGGCAGACAGGCTCTGTGGTATGCACGCAACAGAGGCTATCAGGACGAGGAACACCCCGAAGTTGTAATATCGGGAAATGACTTTGACAGAACATCAAGACAGCGTAACCTTATGAGAACCCTTATGAACAGGTTCAAGAAAGCGAGCTTTACGGAGATAGTCAAGGTTGTTGCGGAAATAGGCCCTATGCTCACCACAAACCTTAAAAAAGATGAGATTACAACACTTGTTGCAAATTCTCCGACATATCTTTCCTATGGTATCAGCGAATTCAGACTTCCTACAGGAGATTGCTATAAGTATAGCTGGTTCAAGAAAACTCCCGATGCACTTTCTCAGTCAGTTCTTGAAATTACAGATATACAAACCCTGAGAACTCAGCTTGCCAAATTTATTTTTGGTGAAGATGCGGTTGTCAGAAATAATTCCGAAATAGAAACCGACCCTCCGACAGAGCCGCCGTCTTATACGGGATTTTCAGATACTTCAGGAGTTTCCGAAGCTATGAACGCAACAGAAGACACAGAAGCCACAGATTAACCCGGAAATCAGTAAAAACCAGCCATAAAGTTTAGGTCAAGCCTTTTTAAAGGCTTGACCTAAACTTTATGTTTTCTCTCTGTCTGACCTGCGTTATAATTCAAAAGTTTTTCTCACATTTTCAATAAGTCTTAACAGGTCATCATAAGTACAAAGTCTGCCTGCTTCGTTCCTGAAAGCTGCCGCTCCGTGAAATCCTTTAAGATAATAGGCTATATGCTTCCGTGCTTCCTTCATACCTATGTTTTCACCTTTGTATGTGCATATCTTTTTCACGTGCTTTGCCATCATTTCAAGCCTTTCATCATAGGTCGGCTGTATAATATCCTTTCCGCTGAATATATATTCATTAATCTGTCTGAATATCCACGGATTTCCAAGACTTGCTCTGCCTACAAGAACCATATCGCAGCCTGTAGTATCGAGCATTTTCTTTGCTGATACTCCGTCCGTAATATCTCCGTTTCCTATAACGGGAACAGGGAGCTTTTCTTTAAGTCTTGCAATTATTTCCCAGTCTGCATACGGCTTGTACATCTGTTTTGCTGTTCTGCCGTGTATTGCTATCGCTGAAGCACCGTTTTCAACGCAGTACTGAGCTACTTCCAAAGCATTAAGATGTTCGTCATCATATCCTTTTCGTATCTTTACGGTTACGGGTATATCTGAAACTTCTGTCACAGCCTTTACTATTTCTCCGCAAAGCTCAGGATTTTTCATCAATGCACAGCCGCAGCCGTTTCCTGCTATCTTGGGTGCAGGACAGCCCATATTTATATCCAGAATATCAGGTCTGAATTTCAGTGCGGTTTTTGCTGCGACAGCCATAGTATCAGGTTCATTTCCGAAAAGCTGTACTGCACAGGGGTGTTCATATTCCGAAACCGCCATAAGTTCGGTTGAGCGTTCATTCTTATATGAAACTCCCTTTGAACTTACCATTTCGCTTACAACATAGCAGGCTCCCATTTCCCTGCATATTTCCCTGAATGCCCTGTCGGCAACTCCTGCCATCGGAGCAAGTCCGACAATTCCGTTTATGGCAACATTACCTATCTTCATAAAAAACAACCTCAAATCCAAGTTATGCTTTGACTTTCGGTTATTATATCATACGCAAACTGAAAGTCAAGATAAAAAATCAAGATGAAATTCAAATAAAACCGCCGCAGTCGGGGCGATTGCAGAGGCTCGTGGAATTTTCCACGAGCCGCAAAAACGCATAAGCGTTTTTTTACGAAAAAAGACAAGTCTTTTTTCGTCTGCAATCGCCTCACCGCTCAGGTATGGCTATTCTTTTACGTACAAGATGTCATATAAATTCTTGAAAAATTTGTAATAATGTAGTAGTATTATAATTGGTTTATTGTAGGTCTGGGGAGGAGAAAAATGAAAAATAATTATAGTCGGGATTTGGATAAAACCTGTATATATCTCAATGTTTTTTACAATGAAAAAGAACTTTACACCGTTCCTGCGGATATACTTACAGACGCAAGAAACAGATACTTTGCAGGCGGAGGAAAAACGGTAAAGGATAAAATTTCATTTTCCGTCAACGGCAGCAGATATTCGTATATGTACCGTATTGACGCAAGAGGAAAGCTTAAATGGAGAGCGTTGGAAAATGGAATATTATCCGAAGAAGCAGTAGCAGAGCCGGCAGGGTATATAATAATTTACAGGGAGCAGTCAGGCTTCATACGGAAAAAGATGTACTTCAATCATTCCCACATATGGCAAAAGACTGAATATTTTGAAAGAAATCAGAGCGAGCCTGTAATATCGCTTATGCCGTGGCTGAATGATGACAGAGCAGCTATAGCCGTTTATGACGGAGAAACCTCATTTCCTCAGATACTTTACGCACTTCCTATGTCGGACAGCGAATATGACGTTGAGCAGGCAGCTATGCTTTGTCAGCCGTCTGTATCTGCTACAGTAAACAACATAAAGTACTACTTCGGCGATGAGGAGCTTGAAAAACAGTGGGAAACCATTCTTTCGGGAGAAGACGAGGAAACATCGGAGGAAAACGTAACAAATGCGGAAATAAAGCAGTATTTTGATATTTCGGCACTGGATAAAGATACAGACTTCCGAAATCTTGCAGATACAGAAGATATATTCACAGGATATTCGGCAGCGGCGGTATTGCCTGTTTCAGAAACTATTGTCAAACCCGATGATAATGAAGCAGAGGAACAGCCTGAAGATGAGGAAGAAGAAGCCTCTTTCACAGAGGAAATTCCTCAGAAAAGAATTGCAGGCGGAAATACAGATTACACGGTTTCTGCGGATAAGATTGTAAATATATCCGCAAAAGAAAAAGGATTGTACTTCGGAGAGCTTACCTCGGACGGAAAGCGTTCTGGCAGTGGAAGAACACAGACGCTTTCAGGAAAAACGCTTTATGAGGGAGAATATCTTGACGATAAAAAGAACGGTTTCGGTGTAACATTTTTCAAAAGCGGAAAAATAGCTTATGCAGGCAGCTACATTGACGGCAAAAAGAACGGTTTCGGTATAGAATTCAGAGCGGTTGACGGAGGTATAACCGTTGCGGATTTCTGTGACGGAGAAAGGAATTTTATCTTTGCAAAATTTGACAAAAACAGAAGTCTTGTATATGCAGGAAGCAGATACGGCGAAAAATCGGGAGGAATAAGTATCAATCCCGAAAACGGAGAAATTTTTATAGCTAAAAGCAGAAACGGAGAACAGCAGCAAAAAGGAACTGTAATATCAGCAGACGGAATACTTCTCTACAGCGGCGACTATAAAAACGGAAGTATGGACGGAGAAGGAACTCTTTTTAATGAGGACGGAAGCATAAAATATAAGGGCGAGTTCAGACGCAATCTTTACAGCGGAAACGGTATGCTCATATACGAAAACGGAAATGTATATACAGGAGAATTTCTTGCAGGAATGCCGTCGGGCAGGGGAGAGCTGAAAAACTCTTCGGGAGCAACCATATATACAGGAAGCTGGAAAAAAGGACTTTATAACGGTGACGGCAGGCTGTATAACGATGACGGAAGCTACAGCGACGGTAAATTTACAAACGGTCAGGCAAAGGGAAAAATAACCGTATACGATGAAAACGGTATGATTAATTACAGCGGAACGGTTCTGAATAATAAACCTGACGGCAGCGGAATATGCTACAGTAACGGAGTTAAAGTGTATGACGGACAGCTTTCTGAGGGGGTAAGGTCAGGAACAGGCAGACTTTATCAGAACGGCGAATGTGTGTATATGGGTACATTTGAGAATGATATATTTTCAGATTTCGGAATAAGCTATGAAAACGGCAGGGAAGTCTATTCCGGAATGTGGAAAAACGGTAAGTACAGCGGAGCGGGTCTGCTCAAGCTTGAAAACGGTATTTCTATGGCAGGTTCTTTTTCCGAGGGTTCTCCCGACGGACGTATAAACGTTATCAAGGACGGTATTCTTATAAAGGAGTGTATCTATAAAAACGGCGAATGCGAATATATGAGGGAATACTCAAAGGACGGTATGAGCGTAATATATGACGGAAACGTAAAAGGAGATTTAAGGTCGGGTATGGGCTGTACCTTTACCGAATACGGCGAAAAACTCTTTGAGGGTATTTTCAAAAACGGAGAGCCGCTGAAAAGTATGAAGGTTTCACTGAGAGAAATGCCCGAACTTGAATATATTTCAAAGCTTAAAGATACCGAATACGAAAAATTCCGACAGGCAAGAGAATTTGTCGTTGAACAGCCTATGCTTTCGGGAGTATACTCAGGACAGCTCAAGGACGGCATTCCGTGCGGAAAAGGAACTATACTTTATTCCGACCACAGGTATACAGGTTCTTTCCTGAACGGTATTGCATCGGGCAGCGGTGTCATATACTGCGGTGACGGTACTGTTATAAGCGGAGTATTTTCGGATAAGGCTGTTGTCGGTACGGAAGCCGTAAAATTTTTAAATGTTACTTATAATATGGTGAAATAGTATGGAAAACAAATTAAGCTTTTTTGAATCAATGTGGAAATATTTTATTGAAAAACTTCCTGATTTGACCTTTGCACTTATTATCTTCATAGTGGGCTGGATACTGGCGAAATACCTCACAAAGCTGATAATGAGAATTATAGAAAAAAGCAGGATAGATACCGCCGCAGAATATTTTTTCCGCTCGTTTATACTGGTTGTTTTCAGAATGCTCGTAATACTGATAACTTTAAGTCAGCTTGGAGTGGACGTGACCACAATTATTACAGCAGTAGGAGCGGCGACAATAACCGTAGGACTTGCACTTCAGGATACACTCGGTAATATAGCAAGCGGTATACTGCTTATTTTCACTCACCCGTTCAAGGAGGGCGACTATCTGAAAATAGGCGATGATGAGGGAACGGTTACAAAAATCGCATTGTTTTCAACTCATATAAATACTTTGGACAACAAAAATATTATTATCCCTAACAGAAATATAACCTCAAAAAGTGTTGTAAATTTCTCAACCAATGAGGAAAGGCGTATTGAACTTGCATACAGGCTTTCATATGACAACGATTTCCCGAAAGCTAAATCAATAGCAAGAAATATAATAAAAAAAGAGCCGCTTACGGTAAGGGAAAATGATATGGTAATAGGAATATTCGGTCAGTCGGATATATACGTCACTCTTGATGTAAAATTCTGGTGTAAAAATCAGGATTACTGGGATTTATACTACAAAATACAGGAACAGATAAATACAGCCTTTGAAGAAAACGGAATAAAAGCACCTTATTATCCTGTTGTAAACAAAGACGGAACTATATCACAAAGAGAGGGTACATATGTTGATTAAAAAAATTTTTAAGCATTTTGAGGGAATAAACGGAATTATATTTGCTCTTTATGTGACGGTTATATTTACATTGAGAGTGCTTACAGTGGATAACTGCAATATATGGATGATATTGCTGAGTATTGCCGCAATATTTTTCGTATCCCTTTTACTGTGTCCGAAACTTTTTGATTGGATACGGACTTTGAAAATACCTGTTGATACACAGGAGTATACAGTAAAACAGAAAAGAATGTGGTTTCTGATATTTTTTGCTGTTAATTTTGCAATCTTTTTTATAAGATATGTGTCGGTCTATCCGGGTGGCTTTGTAATTGACAGTATCAATCAATATACGCAGATGATTAATAATGACTACAACGACTGGCACCCCGCACTGCATACATTTATAATATTTACGCTCCCTTATAAGATTACAGGAAATGTCGGAAGTATTGTATTTATGCAGGTTCTCTATCTTTCACTTTCCTTTGCATATATGGAATATGTTCTTATGTTGTATGCAGGAAAAAAATATTCGCTTATAACCCTGCTTTTTATTCTTCTTAATCCGGGAATACACAGCCTTGCGGTTATTCCGACCAAGGATATAGCGTTTTCCATTGCTTCTATGGTTTTGATGACATATACACTCCATATATTTTTCACAAAAGGAAAGTGGATGAATAAAAAGCTCAATGTTGTTTTATTTTCCGTTTTCGCAGTTCTTGCGGTTATATTCAGACACAATGCAATATTACTTATACTTCCGCTTTTTATAGCAGTAATGTTTTACATAGAGAAAAAACAAAGAATATGGATTACTGCCTTGTTTATTCTTCTTTTTATTATTATAAAAATACCACTTTATACTGTTATGCAGGTTAAAAGTGCTGAAAAAAGATGTGTTGAAATGGCAGGAATGCCTATGACTATAATAGCAAATGTTGTAAAGGAAAAGCCGGAGGTTCTTGATGATGAACTTAAAGCATTTGCATATTCTATAGCACCGCAGGATGCGTGGGACGAATATCAGTGCGGCAATTTCAACAGCATAAAATGGAGCAAAAACGGAAAGAAATTCAATCTTGAAGTTCTTGATGATGTAGGCATATTTAATGTTTGCAGACTTGCTGTAAAGTGTATTGTCATAGAGCCGACATCATCACTAAAAGCGGCTGCCGTACTTTTTAACAGGGTAGTTGCTGTAGACGGTAATGTGGACTGGCATCAATATACAGAAACAGCAGACAACAGCGTGGGAATTGAAAAATCCGGAGGCGGCATAATTGACGATTTGTTCATATCATATGCAGATATAATTATGTCAACTGTATTTAAGTATTTGTTCTATTTTACAGGTGTTATAAATCTGATTATACTTGCAGCAGTAATGGCGAAAATGAAATTTTCAAAGCACTGGAAAAAAATACTTCTTTGCATACCGCTGCTCATACATAACTGGGGTACGATGCTGCTTCTTTCAGGTATAGATTTCAGATTTTTCATAGTAAGCTTTTTTATTTTTCCGTCAGTTCTTCTTTTAATCTTCAGGGAGGAAAAGGTAACTTCTGAAAAAGAAAGTAAAGAAAACTAATATATTTTCATTGTTTATACATCAAACGCAAAAAACCTGAAATTCAGCCGAACTGAATTTCAGGTTTTTTAAAATACAATTATTTATCAGTACATTCCGCCCATATCGGGAGCAGGTGCTGCGGGAGCAGGCTCTTTGATGTCAGCAACAAGTGACTCAGTGGTAAGAACCATAGATGCAACAGAAGCAGCGTTCTGTAATGCTGAACGTGTTACCTTTGCAGGGTCGATAATTCCTGCTGAAAGCATATCAACATATTCTTCTGTAAGTGCATTGAAGCCATAGCCTACTGTATCTGCTTCCTTAATCTTTTCTACGATTATTGAACCTTCAAGACCTGCATTTGCTGCAATCTGACGTACAGGCTCTTCAAGCACCTTGAGTACGATTGCCATACCTGTCTTTTCGTCGCCATCAGCATTTGCAATAGCAGCCTCAACATCGGGGATAGCGTTCATAAGAGCTGTACCGCCGCCTGCTACAATACCTTCCTCTACTGCTGCCTTTGTAGCTGCAAGAGCGTCCTCTATTCTGAGCTTCTTTTCCTTCATTTCGATTTCGGTAGCTGCACCTACCTTGATAACAGCTACGCCGCCTGAAAGCTTTGCAAGTCTTTCCTGAAGCTTTTCACGGTCAAAGTCAGATGTAGTCTGCTCAATCTGACCCTTAATCTGATTTATTCTTGCCTTGATGTTCTCGGTCTGACCGGCACCGTCAACAATGATAGTGTTTTCCTTGTCAACCTTTACCTGCTTTGCTCTTCCGAGCTGAGCCATAGTAGTATCCTTAAGTTCAAGACCAAAGTCTGCCGAAATAACCTCTCCGCCTGTAAGAATAGCAATATCCTGAAGCATTTCCTTTCTTCTGTCGCCGAAACCGGGAGCTTTTACTCCAACACAGGTGAATGTTCCTCTGAGCTTGTTGAGAACCAGAGTTGTAAGAGCTTCGCCCTCAATATCCTCAGCAACAATAAGAAGCTTGCTTCCTGTTTTTACGATTTCTTCCAGAAGGGGGAGTATTTCCTGTATATTTGAAATTTTCTTGTCTGTAATGAGAATATAAGCATCGTCAAGCTCAGCAATCATTTTTTCCGAGTCTGTAACCATATAGGGAGCGATATATCCTCTGTCGAACATCATACCCTCTACAACCTCTGAGTATGTTTCGGCAGTCTTGGACTCCTCTACGGTTATAACTCCGTCAGTAGATACCTTTTCCATTGCTTCGGCAATCAAAGCTCCGATTGTTTCGTCTGCTGCCGAGTTTGCTGCTATGCTTGCAATATCATCTGAGCCGTTTATCTGCTTTGAGTTCTTTACTATTGAATCAACTGCAATATCTGTAGCCTTCTGAATACCCTTTTTGAGTATCATCGGATTTGCTCCTGATGTTACGTTCTTCATACCTTCTCTTATAATAGCCTGAGTAAGAAGTGTAGCTGTCGTCGTACCGTCGCCTGCAACGTCATTTGTTTTTACGGAAACCTCTTTTACAAGCTGTGCTCCCATATTTTCAAAAGGGTCTTCAAGCTCTATTTCCTTTGCGATTGTAACGCCGTCATTTGTAATGAGGGGTGCTCCGAATTTTTTATCAAGAACTACGTTTCTTCCTTTAGGGCCGAGCGTAATCTTTACGGTATCTGCAAGCTGATTGATACCGCTCATAAGTGCCTTTCTTGCATCTTCTCCATATATAATCTGTTTAGCCATAATTATTTCCTCCGTTTTATATCATAATAGCAATCTTCCGAATATGAATTACTCCACAACAGCGAGTATATCAGACTGCTTTACTATTGTATATTCCTCATTATCGAGCTTTACGTTTGTTCCCGAATACTGGTTGGTTATTACCTTATCGCCAACCTTTACATACATTGTAACCTCTTTACCATCTACAACTCCGCCCGGGCCTACTGCAACTACATCAGCAAACTGAGGCTTCTCCTGTGCCGATGCTGCAAGAACAATACCGCTCTTGGTTTTTTCTTCTGCCTTGGCAGATTTCAGAACTACCCTGTCTAATAAAGGTTTGATAGTCATAATATTATCCTCCTAATGGTTAATCGTTGTTTTTAGCACTCTTATATCCTGAGTGCTAATGATATGATATACCTTTTGTTTCCAAAAATCAAGCATTATTTTATGCTTTAATAATTTATTTACATTTGACATTCAATGCTTTTTCCGACAAATTTTAAAAAGTCTGTACTATACAATATACATATGCGTAACAATTTATTTTTATAATTGTTATATGATTGCCGAAGGCTATTAACAGATTATTAAACCAAATTATATACATATATGATATAATTTCCGCATAAGTTAATTTAAGTGAGGTATCCGGACGTGACAAATGACAAGATAAACAGAATTAATCAGCTTGCAAAAAAGAAAAGAGAGGTCGGACTGACGGACGAGGAGCTTGCGGAACAGAAAGCACTCTACAAGGAATACATAGGTGAGTTCCGCTCCAGTCTTCAGGGGCAGCTCGACAGTATGGTTATAGAAAAGCCTGACGGTTCGGTAACAAACGTCAGGGATATGCGTAAAAAATAATAAAAGCCGTATGAAACTGACAAAGGCAATGCGAAAAAAACGCATTGCCTTTGTCTGAGAATATATAAGAAGAAAAAATGAGAAAACAAAGTAAAACATATAAATGAGTTATATTGTTTTCCTGTGACGCATATAAATATAACATACGTTTATTAATAAAGTATGAACAAACGAAAATTTCATCATAAAACATACACAATAAACAGATTTAATTTTTATGCAATATAACGATATTTTAAAATGGCGGTACTATGGATAAAAATAATACGAACAAAATGATAGAAACACTGAAGGAATATACGGAGTTTATACGTCCTTACAACGATGCGATAAATCTTGTAAGAATACGGCTTGAGGCACTGGACGCTGATTACGGACATCTTCACAGGCACAACCCGATACATCAGATAATGCAGCGTGTAAAATCTCTGGACAGCATTGTGAACAAGCTTGCAGGACGTGGATATGAAGTAGATTTGGAAAATGCAAGGGAATATCTTACAGATATTGCAGGGGTAAGGGTAATAACCTACTATCAGCAGGATGTATATGAAGTGGTACGTGCATTGAAATCGTGCCTTGATGTTGTAAGGGAGAGGGATTATATAAAGAAACCCAAAAAATCGGGCTACAGAAGCTATCATATGATAGTAGTAGTTCCGATACATTATCTTAAAGGTATAGAGTATTATCCTGTTGAAGTTCAGATAAGGACGCTCACTATGGACTGCTGGGCGAACATAGAACATCAGCTTCACTATAAGACGCTTAAAAACGATTTTTCAGGAACGGTAAGCAAAAAATTTCAGGAATATGCGGAAGAGCTTAACTCTATAAGCCTTAAAATGGAGTCCATATATTCCGAACAGAACAGGCAGGCTTGACAGCCTGCCTGAAATTTCACATATTTTCATTTGAATTATACAACTTATTCGGGCTTATCGGGTGTAACAGAAGCAGGAGTTGTAGCGTCTGCCATAACTACCCATATAGAACCTGTAACATCGGTATTGTCTGCGGTCTGAACACCTGCATTGTTGTTTACAATCCAGTTGTATGAGCCGCTGCCCTGACAATAGAAGCTTGCTGTATACCAGCCGTCCTTATCAAAGTCAGTCATCTGAGCACCAGCCCAGTTTCCGAGAGGGTTGAAATCTCTGTCACCTGTCTGAACAGATGTCTGCCATACATAGAGGTAAGGAGTCCAGTCTACATCTGCAGGCATTTTTACATTAACCGTAGTTGTAGCTACTGTAGGAGTTCCGTCCTCAGCCATAATAACCCACTGGTTGCCGCTGTAACCAATCATATCGGGTGTCTGGGTTGAACCATAGTTTACAATCCAGTTATATGTGCCTGATGTTGCGAATGAAGCCTCATACCAGCCGTCACTTGCAGCAGTCATAGCTGTACCGGGCCAAGCTCCGCAGTTAGGAGTACTGCTGCCCTCTTCCCATACATAGAGATTGGGAACATCTGTTGAACCCTCGGGCATCTTAACCTTTATAGTTGAAGTAAGTGCATTAAGCTTGTAAACATATGTTACAACTGTGTTGCCTACAGATATTTTTCCTGTTGCATTGTCGGGAAGTCTGTCCTCAACCAATGAATAGTAGTTGATTTCTGCAGGTGAAGTTTCATAAGACTGACCTGCTTTTCTCTTTTCAACCAAATCTTTCTGGAGCTTGTTGCCGTCCTCGTCAACATAAGATACTGTGAGAGTACCTATAGCCTTGGGTGCGGGATAGCCGAGCAAAGCTCTCTGAATAAGAACTACGTCAGCAAGGTCTACCTTACCGTTCATATTTACATCAGCATTTTCTATCTGCTGAGCTGTGAGTGTTTTAAGACCCATTATATACTTCTGCATAAGAACAGCGTCTATAAGGCTTACTCTTCCGTCACCGTTCACATCGTTGAACTTAACGGTATTGGGCTTATACATATATTTTACAACTGTCTTATTACTTGTGAAGTAGCCTTCAGTGTTGTCTGAGCGGCTGCTCAGGTTGTAGTCAAGCTCAAAGCTTGAGCTGGGCTTTGTTGCGTAATATTCGCCTACTTTTCCTGTGATAACGTATGAGGAAAGAACTGCACCTGTAACTTCGTCAACGTGCTGAACCTCAACTACACCCTTTGCAGGAGCCTGACCTGCTGAAGTATAGCTGTTCTTGTCAACGAGAATGAGGGGTTCACCTGCGGGAACTGTAATATCTCTGCCTGAGAACTCATCAATAGCCGTGATACCTGCCATATCTCCGTTTACAACGGATACCCACTTGTCGGGCAGAGTGCTTTCGAGAGTAACAACCTGATCTTCGGTTGAGTCATTAAGGAGTATTACAACATTTTTCCAAGCAAAGTTCTGGTCTGCGTATACAACCTTTACAATACCTGTTTCTGTAGAATATTCACCTGTTACGCTGTCAAGCTTTACGGGTGTTCTTACAGGCTCAAAGTAGTTTCTGAATTCAAGCATACCCTTGTAGTATGAGAGAAGGTCAGCATAATCTACTGTTCTGTTCCAGTCGAGCTTATTCTCATCGGGTGATGATGAATAGCTGTTCTCATCGCCTATCTTTGTTCTTGCGAACTCCTCACCTGCGAGCATAAATGCAACGCCCTGTGAAGCGAATACTGTTGCTGCACTGAGCTTGTTCATCTTGATGTATGAATCATAACGCTCTGTGAAATCTCCGCCCATTGAATAAACAAGACGGTCATAAAGTGTAGCATTATCGTGACATGAAGCATATGTTACTGTCTGCTCAGGAGTTGTTGACTGCCAGTTTCCGCCTCTGGGAGTATTTGCAAGCAATCCGAGATATACAGCCTTTGCAGCCGTCTTGTCGCCCTGAATATAAGCCTTGCCCTTTGACTGGAATACGCTTCCCTTAAGTCCGTCACGTATCTGGTCGTTGAAGCAGCCTACACGGCTGTTGAGCTGCTTTGAATTTGCCTGTGCAGCAGGTACTGCTCCTCTGTCAAATGTTGATGACAATGACCAGCCCTCACCGTAAACTATGATGTCGGGGTCAATTTCATCGAGAGCCGCACGGATTTCGTTCATTGTCTGAACATCGTGCAGTCCCATAAGGTCAAATCTGAAACCGTCAATGTGGTATTCCTTTGCCCAGTAGGTTACGGAATCTACCATATACTTTCTGTACATCTCACGTTCTGAAGCTGTATCGTTACCGCAGCCTGAGCCGTTTGAGAAGCTTCCGTCAGCATTAATTCTGTAGTAATAGTCGGGAACTGTTTTCTGGAATACGGAATCCGATGAGTATGTATGGTTGTATACAACGTCCATAATTACTCCCATTCCGTTGTTGTGCAGACTCTGTATCATCTGCTTTGTTTCGTTAATTCTTACATTACCGTCATAGGGGTTTGATGAATAGCTTCCCTCGGGTGCGTTGTAGTTCTTAGGGTCATATCCCCAGTTGAACTGCGTATCCGAACCTGTTTCATCTACTGAACCGTAGTCATAGAACGGGTTTATCTGAACATAGTTTATTCCAAGCTCTTTGAGATACTTAATGCCTGTGGAAAGCTTGCCCTCTCCGTTGAGTGTTGTATTTTCCTCAGTGAATGCAAGATACTTGCCACGGTTTGCCTCGCTTACGCCTGAGCTTGCATCATAGGAAAAGTCCTTTACATGAACTTCCCATACAGATGCGTCACTCTGATTTGCAACTCTCTGGAAAGCGGTGTCATTATCCCAGTTTGCAGGGTCGGTACTGTCGAGGTCTACTATCATACCTCTTTCACCGTTTACACCTACTGCCTTTGCATAAGGGTCAACTGTTTCTTCGGTTCTGCCGTTGTTTGTAACGCTGTAGGTATAGTACATATTTTTCAGGTCACTTGATACGGTAATACTCCATACAGCATTATCACTCTTTGTCATATTCAAGCTTTGAAGCTTCAATGCTCCGTTTTCTGCATCACTTCCCTTTGTGTAAAGGTTAAGCTTTACGCTCTGTGCGGACGGTGACCACAGCTTGAAAGTGGTCTTTTCGGGTGTGTAAACAGCACCCAAGTCATTTCCAGCATATGCCTGTGCATCATATGCTGCTGCCTGTGCTTCGTAGGGATTAGCACTTTCGGGGTCAGCCGCTGATACGGCTACCGAAGCGGTTGTGCCAACCATCATTACTGCAAGCATAGCAGCGATTATTTTATTTAGTTTCACTCTTAATCCTCCCCGTGAAAAATTTTATATAATCACTGTGCTTTTCGGCACAGAACGATTACGGATTGTTCAAAAACAAAATCTTAAAATAAATAAAACCGCTTGCGGCTTCACTCATGCGATTGCAGCCCCTTGCGGATTAATCCGCAAGGCACTCCGAGGGTGAAACCCTCGGAGCGTTCAAAAGCGAACGCTTTTGAAGACTGCAATCGCAGCCTGAGCGATGCCGTAAACCTGTAATTGTCATATTATTTCTTATTTTTTCTTCTGCTTCTGACTACGGCAACACCTGCAATCGTTGCGGCAACAGCTACCGAGCCTGCTATAATACCTGCTGTTCTGAGAATTTTATGCTTTCTCTTATTTTTGCTCTTATCCTCTTCCACTTTTACTATAGCCTTTGTATTTTTTTCTGCAAACTTTGAAGCGGCATCACAAAGAACATCTTTAAGTTTTGTATCTGCCTTTACCGCAGCCTTGTCAAAGCTTTCCTTGTCAACAAGAACTACCGCAGAACTTTTCGGAACAAGTACTTTTGAGTTATCAACACAGCCTAAGCTTTCAACTCCTGCTTTTTCACTGTTGACAACTACTACCCAGCTTTCGGGTAAGTCCTCGCCCTGAATTTCAAGCTCTATGTCTTTTTCAGTATCACCGTTGAACACGCACACAACCTTATCCCACTGAGTATCGTCAGCAACAGGATTACAGTAAGCAACTGCTATTGTGTAGTCATCGGTATCTTCAAAAACCTGCATATTGTTTATGGTTGTATTTGTGCTGTCGCTGAAAGGTGCATAACACTTTCTCAAATCTATAAGTCCCTTATAGTAAGCTGTAAGGTCGCCGAACTGTGCAAGATTGTTCCAGTCAATCATATTAAGCTCAGGAGATGACTTATAGCTGTTATGTTCTCCGTCCTTTGAACGAGCCATTTCCTCACCTGCAAGTATGAGGGGCATTCCCTGCGACGTAAAAATTATAGCTGCACCAAGCTTGTTCATAGCTACAACCTTTTCGTTACGCTTTCTGTAAAGTGAGCTGTCCTCCGTTCCGAGAACCGTTGCAACAAGCTTGTCATACAGGGTCATATTGTCATGACAGGAAATAAACGTAACCGTACTTTCGGGGGTATCAGCCCATTCGCCCGTTGCTCCCAGAATGCCTGCAGTAACTTTTTCAGAACCGCCTGCTCCCTGTATAAAGCCTTTTTCATCGGTAACAAATACGCTTCCCTTTAAGGAATCCCTTATTCCGTCATTGAAAGCGGCTACTCTTTCAAGCTTTGATATGTTCTTCTGAGTTGCAAATTCTATGCCCTCAACTTTGCCCATATCCCACGCTTCGCCGTATATCATTATTCTGCTGTCTATGGTATCAAGCTTTTCCCTGATTTTTCTCATAGTGTCCACATCATGCAGACTCATAATATCAAACCTGAAACCGTCCAGATGATATTCGCTTGCCCAGTAGTAAACGGAATCCACCATAAACTTACTGTACATAGCTCTTTCGGACGCTGTGTCATCTCCGCAGAATGAGTGTGTCATCCAGCTTCCGTCATTGTTAAATCTGTAGTAATACTTAGGAACTGTAAGATTGAAAAAGCTGTCTTCACTCTCGTATGTATGGTTATATACAACGTCCATAATAACGCCCAAGCCCTGACTGTGCAGAGCCTGTATCATCTGTTTAAGCTCATTAATTCTTACATTTCCGTCATAAGGATTTGTTGAATAGCTTCCCTCTGGAGCATTATAGTTTTTAGGGTCATATCCCCAGTTATATTCATCTGAGCCTGCTTTTGTTTCATCTACAGAGCCGAAGTCATACATCGGATTTATATGAACGTGCGTTACACCCAGACTTTTAAGGTACTGCACTCCCGTAGGAATATCAGGAAACTCAGGCAATACCGTTTCAAGCTCCGTAAACGCAAGATATTTTCCACGGTGAACCTCGCTTACTCCGCTGTTGGAATTTTCCGAAAAGTCCCTTACGTGAACCTCCCATACGACAGCCTCTGTCTGATGTTCAGGCAGAACCCTCTTGTCTTCGCTCCAGCCATCGGGATTGGTTTCTTTCAGCTCAACGACCATTCCTCTGTCGCCGTTTACTCCCACAGCCTTTGCGTAAATGTCTGTAACCTCACTGACCTTATCACCGTTTTTTACGGAATAAGTATAGTAAACATTCTTTAAATCGCCCTCTGCGGTAACGCTCCATACACCGTTTGTTTCATCGTAGCCCATAGGTGAGCTTCCGAGATTTTCGGCACCTTCCTCAGCGTCACTTCCGGTTCTGTAAAGGTTCAGAGTAACCTCCGAAGCCGTAGGAGACCATACCTTGAAAGACGTACTTTCAGGAGTATACACAGAACCCAAATCATTTCCGTCATAGGCAAGCTTGTCAAGCTCTTCCGATGCACGTTCAAGATTTTCAGCCGCATTTATGTTCAGCGTACAATCGGGCATTGAAAATTTAAACATTAGTACTCACTTCTCCTGTTTCAATTTTAAAATGTGCAATAAACAGCTCTTTTGTTATGTATTGCACATATATCCCTATGACATTTTATCATATTTATAAAATATTTACAATTCATTTGATAAAACTCTTTTTATATCAAACATAGAAATTCCCGAAAGCATATTGTGCATTTTATACAATCATATATCTGTTTTTTGTGAATATTCTGCTGTCGCACATATACTTAATAAATATATTACTCATCTTTTTCAACAAGATGACGGTCAATATCGAGAAGAATGCTGCTCAGACCGCTTTTCTCCTCCTTGTATACCATACTTGAAATATGATACTCGTCATAATTGTTGTTGCGTCTGTAATTTATAACGTATTCCGTGCCGTCTGCAAGAGTATGATAGCCTGTAGCGATATTTTTATTTATATTTTCAAACAGGCAGAAATAGGGGTCAATCCTGCGTACCTTGTTCAGACTGTCTCCTGTTTTTAGCGTCTTGAAATCCTTATATGTACGCAGAGTATCCGTACACCAGCCGTCTGAAAGAGAGCCGCTTTCCTTATACATAATAAATCCGTACACAGGCTTGTCGTTTTTGCTGTCGGTTATCTTGTGAACGGAATAGTAGACATCTCCCACATGACGTATAACGGGCAGACCTATATCGTCCTCAACATCAGATATATTAAGGGTAGACGCTATTCTGCCGTAAGCCTCGTGCTTTATGTTATACTTGCTGAAGCTCTCAATCGAGCAGGTAGTTTTCATATTTTCTGCGGATTGTATGTTGCTTGCCCTGCGGAATATGCTTTCTGCCGAATGTTTCGGAGTGTACACCGTATTAGATTTATTACTCTTTTGTCCGCAGCCCGAAAAAAGAAGTACCGTCAGCAGCGGAATGACCATTATTTTAATAAAAGCTTTATTCATAGTTCTGTTTTCTCCTTGAAGAGTTCTCTATTTGATTTTATAATATATTTGTCCGTAATGCAACAAAAATCACTTTATTTTTTATTTTTTCAGAATTTTGTGCATATAAAGAATTACAAGCGTATAATTATTTAAATATCCTGCAATATAAAGCTTTAATACGGAATATAATATTAAATACATTGTCATAAAAGTCAAAAATATGTGGTAAATATAGGCTTTATATAGAAACAAAATATTGAAATTTAATTGATATTGTGGTAAAATTGCCTACAGGCGGTTTTATTTCCCGGAGTTATTTATTATTTTTGTAAAGGAGCGTAATATTATGGATACCAAAAAACTTTACGAGCAATGGACGGAAAATGCAAAGGAAGACCCTCAGCTTGTCAGAGAGCTGGAGAGTATCAAAGACAATGATTATGAAATCTATGACAGATTTTACCGTGAGCTGGAATTCGGAACAGCAGGACTGAGAGGTATTCTCGGTGCGGGAACAAACAGAATGAATATATATGTAATCCGTTATGCTACTCAGGGACTGGCTAATTACTTAAAGAAAAATTATGAAAAATCCGCTGTTGCAATAGCAGGCGATTCAAGAATAAATTCAGATGTATTCGTAAAAGAAGCTGCAAAGGTTCTTGCGGCAAACGGAATAAAGGCTTACGTTGCAAGAGAGCTTCAGCCTACACCTGTTGTATCTTTCTGCGTAAGAGAGCTGAAGTGTAAGGCAGGTATTATGGTAACTGCAAGTCACAATCCTGCAAAGTACAACGGCTATAAGTGCTACGGCAGTGACGGCTGTCAGATGACAGATGAAAGTGCAGATGCGGTTTATTCCGAAATACAGAGTATAGATATGTTCAAAGATGTTAAGACTATAGACTTTGAACAGGGTCTGAAAGACGGCAGCATAGAATATATTGACGACAGTGTTTACGACAGCTATATAGAAAACGTTAAAAAGCAGGCTGTAAATCCTGGAATTTGCAAAGGCTCAGGTCTTAAAGTTGTATACACTCCCCTCAACGGAGCAGGAAACAAGCTTGTAAGAAGAATACTTTCCGAAATCGGTATTGATGACGTTACAGTTGTAAAAGAGCAGGAAATGCCTGACGGCAACTTTACAACCTGTCCTTATCCCAATCCCGAAATACAGCAGCCTATGCAGCTTGGCATTGACCTCTGCAAAAAAATAAATGCCGACCTTCTCCTTGCTACCGACCCCGACTCCGACAGAGTAGGCATAGCTGTAAGACTTGCTGACGGTTCTTACAGACTTATGACGGGCAACGAAACAGGTATAATGCTCACAAACTACATTCTTTCGTGCAGAAAAGAGCTTAACAATCTGCCCGAAAAGCCTTTTGTTGTAAAGACAATCGTTACTACTGAGCTTATTCAGAAAATCTGCGATAAGTACGGCTGTGAACTCAGAAACGTACTCACAGGCTTCAAGTATATAGGCGAGCAGATTCTCAGACTTGAAGAGGAAGGTCAGGAAGAAAGATATATCTTCGGATTCGAGGAAAGCTACGGCTATCTTGCAGGAACATATGTAAGAGATAAGGACGCTGTTGTTGCATCTATGCTTATATGCGAAATGGCAGCTTACTATAGAAAACAGGGTCGTTCACTTGACGATGTTATAACAAGCCTTTACCGTGAATTTGGTTATTATAAAAACAAAACCACAAGCTTTGAGTTCGGCGGTGCGGAAGGTTTACAGAAAATGAACGGCATTATGCAGAGTTTGCGTGAGCGTAGTAATGAATTTACAGAAATTCTCGGAAGAAAGATTGAAGTTATCAATGACTATAAGCTCAGCGTTAAATTTGACAAGGAAACAGGCAGGGAAGAGGAAATCAAGCTGCCCAAGTCCAATGTAATAGCCTATATGCTAAATGACGGCTGTTCGATAACTGTAAGACCCAGCGGTACAGAACCTAAAATCAAGCTTTATATTACAGGTGTCGGAAAGGACGAGGCAGAAGCTTCCGATATAGCAGAACAGCTTGTAGAAGAAGGAAGAAAACTTATGGGCGTGGATTAACAGACCAACCCCGACACATATAAACACAAAATTTTTGATTTACTGAAGCTCACGGTTTCCAAAAGCAAAGCCATTGGAAACCGTGAGCTTTTTCATATCCCGACATATGCAGTTTTTGAGTAAAATCTGAAAGCGGGCAGTGCTTAGCATTATATTTCCAAGCACTGCCCTATATAAAATACACTATACAGATTTATTTTTCACCGCCGAAGAAGTTATCAGCAAAATTACCGTCTTCAAAGCTGCCCCAGAAATGTTCCCAGTCCCAAGAATTTTCATTGACAGTTCCGCTGAATACTCCGCCGCCGAAACGGTTTGCAATTTTATCAAAGATTGTTATTTTCGATTTTACCGTATTTACTATAGAACCGTTGGGAAGAACAGCAAATGTTTCAAGAGTTGTTCCATCTCTTGATATTTTACCGTCCTCGCTTCCGTCCTGAGCGTCATATTCAAGCATAATTTCCTGTATGCCGTAGTCATCTTTTATACAAAGTATCTTTTCTCCACCTGCTTCTCTGATGTAAGAATTTTCAGACTTATCTATATCACTGTAAAGATTGAGCTTAGGTTCTTTATCGGTAGATGCAAGGAAATACTCACCGTAATCAACGAAATTAAGAGTATCCTTTTCGGTATCGAAATCACCGTATACATATACAGTATACATTGTGTCGCCGTCCTCATAGCCCCATATGCGTGTACCGTTTCCGAAATCTCCGTATCTTGCCTTTTTCTCCACTCCGTTAATGATTACCGTATCATATACACCTCTTGATGCCGATACAACCAGACCGCCTGCCGTAATCAGCAGTACTGCCGCCGCAATAATACAAACCGCTTTGAATGATACTCTCTTTGTGGTTTTTATGCCTGCCTCGGTTATAGTGCGTATCTTTTCCTTAAATTCTGTACCTGCGTGTACATTACCGTAAACCTCAGTATAAAGTCTGCTGATTGTTCTGTCCTGATTATTCACAATTATTCCTCCTCAAGTAATACCTTCAATTTGTCCCTCGCACGTTTAAGTCTTATCTGAACATTGGATTCCGATATTTCCAGTATATCCGCAATATCCTTTACAGGGTATCCCTCATAATAGTACAGATGAATGACAGCTCTGTAATTCTGCGGAAGCTTTTCAAGAACGTGTATAAGCTCCTCGTGGATTTCGTCACGGTATGACGGATCTGTGTCAAGGTCATCAAATGAAACCTTGTTTCTGTTCCAGAACGATTTCCAGACGTTTTTACACTCGTTCAAAGCTACCCTGATAAGCCAGCGTTTTATATGCTCGCTGTCGGTAAATTCCGTATCTTTCAGTTTCAGAAGCTTGAGAAAAGCATTCTGAACGGCATCTTCGGCATTTTCCCTGTTTTTGCAGCAGCTCAGCACTGTTCGGTATACGTCATCAAGATACCTGTCTACTATTCGGTGATATTCGGTAGAATCCATTTCAAAACCTCCTGTGCGTTTAATGCTTCCCTAAATCCCTTTCATAAATTAAACAATTGACCTGCCCTGAATATTACACCTGATTCAAAAAAATTTAAAAATTTTCAAAAAATCCTTATAATTTGTAAAAAAACGGAAAGTTTTGTCCACTTTTTCAAAAGTGGTGGGGTCAAGGGGCAACGCCCCTTGTGGGATTTTAAAGGGCAAAGCCCTTTAACAATAAAAAAGTGAATTACTCCTGATAAAGCATACTTACCTTAAAATGAGTAATTCACACAAAAATATTATCCTAAGCCTGAAATACAAAAAAATCAAACTTTTTCCAGTTTGGCAAAGTTAGCCATAAGCTTTTTTGTTCCTGTTTTGTCAAATGCAATTTCAAGAAGTGTATCGTTTGCCATAGGAACGGCAGATATTATCACACCTCTTCCGAAAACATTATGCTTTACCGTATCTCCTGTACTGAAGCTTGTTTTTGAAACTGCCTTGGGTTTTGCTGAATATGTATTGTTTGCAAACGCATTGGCTTTTGCAAAATTATTGTCAAGAAAAGTTCTTCCCGAAGATGCCGCAGAACGTACTCCGCCTGCTTTTGAAGTGCCTGATGAAGAAACTGACTTTGTCTTTTTTGCCGGAGTAAATTCTGCACATTCCGCAGGAATTTCCTTTACAAAGCGTGAAAGTGCATTGTACGTTGTTGAACCATACAGCATACGCTCACCGGCATGAACTATGTACAGCTTTTCCTTTGCCCGTGTTATTCCGACATAGGCAAGCCGCCTTTCTTCCTGAAGCTCACTCTGATTCATAATAGAGTGTATTCCCGGAAATATGCCGTCCTCAAAACCCGGAATAAATACAACGGGAAATTCAAGTCCCTTTGCAGAATGAAGTGTCATAAGCACCACACTGTCCGATTCACCGTCGTAATTGTCAATATCCGAAATAAGTGCAATATCTTCAAGAAAGCCTGACAGCGAAGCCGTTTCGGGATTATCCTCCTCATAGTTCCTTATGTTTGTGAGAAGCTCGTTTATATTCTGGATTCTGCTGTCGCTGTCCTCTTTTTCCTTTTTAAGAAACTCCTCATATTCCGTAACCTCAAGAAGCTTTCTGTAAAGCTGTGACAGTGAACCGCTTTCGTTTTCATAAAAATCACTAAGACTTTCTATCATATCGGCAAACGCTGAAAGCTTTGAAGCGGAACGTCTGAGAGGTTCATAATCGGCTGCATTTCTGATTACAAAATACAGACTTTCACCAAGTACGGAAGATATTTCTATAGCTTTTTCCACCGTGGCAGCACCTATGAAGCGTTTGGGTCTGTTTATAATTCTTCTGAGCCTTACGTTATCGGAGGGATTGTTTATAACCTGAAGATAAGCAGTCATATCCTTTATTTCCTCTCTGTCATAGAACCTGTGACCGCCTATAATCCTGTGAGGAATGCCGCTTCTTACCATATGCTGTTCTATAACGTTTGACTGTGCGTTGGTTCTGTAAAGTACTGCAAAATCGGAAAATTTTCTGCCCTTCTGAATCTGCTCCATTATGGTATCAGCAATATATTTAGCCTCGTCACGTTCAGAATAAGCCCTGTGTACCGTTATCTTTTCACCCTTGACGTTTTCCGTCCACAATGTTTTTCCCTTACGCTCGCTGTTGTTTGAGATAACGCTGTTTGCAGCGTCAAGAATTGTCTTTGTTGAGCGGTAATTCTGCTCCAGCCTGATTACCTTTCCGTCAGGATAGCTTTTTTCAAAGCTGAGAATATTTTCTATCGTAGCACCACGAAATTTATATATACTCTGGTCATCGTCACCCACTATGCAGATATTTCTGTTTTTATCTGCAAGCATATTTATAAGTCTGTACTGAGCCTTGTTTGTGTCCTGATACTCGTCAACCATAATATACCTGAAAATATTCTGGTAGTATTCAAGAATATCCTTGTTTTCGCTGAAAAGCCTTACCGTGTTGTATATAAGGTCATCGAAATCCATAGCATTTGAACTGAAAAGACGTTCGCTGTATACCGCATATGCCTTTGAAATCGTAATAAGACGGTTATCGTTGACTGCTTCCTTTTTCATATCCTCAGGACTTTTCATCTTATCCTTTGCCCTTGAAATTTCCGCAAGTACGCTTCTGTGAGAAAGAATTTTTTCATCTACATTCATAGCCTTTAAAATATCCTTCATCTGACGCTTCTGGTCATCGGTATCGTAAATTGTAAAGCTTGAAGAATAACCAAGTCTTTCTCCGTATCTTCTCAGTATTTTAGCACAGGTTGAGTGAAAAGTCGAAGCCCATATATCACCCGAATCGGGAACTCTTGCCATAATACGTTCTTTAAGCTCACCTGCTGCCTTGTTGGTGAATGTTATTGCAAGTATCTGCCAGGGCTTTGCAGGGTATACCGCAAGCTTTTTTCTAAGCTCGTCCGTAACTGCCATCTTACCCGCAGCACACTTTTCCATAAGCTCAATATCGCAGTCATCAAGCTCAGATGTGAAAATATCACTGTTATATGCACTTCCCCAGCTTATAAGGCTTGCGATACGGTTTACTATAACGGTAGTTTTTCCGCTTCCTGCACCTGCAAGTATCAGCAGAGGCCCTTTTGCGGTGAACACAGCTTCAAGCTGTCTGCCGTTCATTCTTGAAAACTCTTTTTCCATAATGGAATTTCTTAATTTTTTCAGTCTGTCCTTATCCATCTTTAAATCCTTTCTCAAAAAGATAACCGTTAATTTTTTCTGCAATTAACGGTTATAGGTATATGAAAGCTTTATTCATAAATAAAAATCACGGAATTGTCTTGTCCTTTATTATGCTGTAGCTTTCCTCGAAAAGTGACGTATCAATTTTTGAACCTGAAACAAAGCAGTAATTTATAAGGTACATTTTAGCATTTGTTTCATCTTTTACATTATAGACAAAATATGCGGCAATATGATATTTGCCTGATTTTATATCTCCGCTTTCAGCCTCGATATTGACAGTCATATTTGCAACCGTCTGGTTACTGTGGAAAACCTTTCCGTCAGCACTCTTTACCTCTATGGAGGTTATCTTGTTGCCCTTGCTGTTCAAATCTTCTTTTACAAAGTCGCAGAAATCATAGTAAACCATCTGATTTCTTATACGTGCGGCGGTATCGCCCTTTGAAACGCATTCAAATTTCAGCCCTTTAAAGCTTTTTGAGGGAGTTTTATACTTATCGTCAACAGTATTAGAGCAGCCGCTCAGCACCGTTACAATACATATTATAACGGCTAAAAGGGGGAGAGCAGATATTTTTTTCATATACAAAGCAGCTCCTTAAAATTCGTCATCGGTGAGAATATCGCTGTCGTCCTCTGTATTTACGAACTTTTCAACGATATATACGGGTCTGTGCTTTGTTTCAAGATAAATCTTTCCGAGGTATTCGCCTATAACACCTATGGCAAAGAGCTGTAGTCCGCCCAAAGCCCATATTGATATGAATATACTTGCCCAGCCTGGTTCTGTAGAGCCTAAGAAATAGGTTATAATCGAGTATATGCCGAACAGAACAGCCATAAGAAATATGAAAAGTCCCAGCCACATAATCATGCGTATAGGCTTTACGCTGAGAGATGTAATTCCCTGCCACGCAAGAGCAAGCATCTTCGACAGAGGATATTTGCTTTCGCCTGCCTGACGCTCAAAGCGTTCATACTCTACAATATCGCTTTTGAAGCCGACCATAGGAACCATACCTCTGAGAAACAGATTTACTTCCCTGAAATAGGAAAAGGCTTCCAATGCACGTTTGCTCATAAGTCTGAAATCGGCGTGATTGAAAATTATATCGCCGCCCATAGCCTTCAAAATCTTGTAGAACGATTCGGCAGTAAAACGCTTGAAAAATGTATCTGTTTCACGCTTGCGTCTTACACCGTATACAATATCGCAGCCCTCCTCGTATTTAGTGAGCATTTCATCTATTGCGTTTATATCGTCCTGTAAGTCAGCGTCTATGGAAATTACAGCATCTGCATAGTCTTTAAGCGTCATAAGTCCGCCGTAGAGTGTATTCTGATGTCCTCTGTTACGGCTCATTTTCAAGCCTGAAATCATAGGGTTCTTATCGTGAAGTGCAGAGATTATTTCCCAGGTTCTATCCTTTGAACCGTCATCAATATAGACAATTCGGCTTTTTTTTGAAATTCTGCCCTCACCGATAAGCTGTCCGTATTTTTTCAGAAGCTTGTCGGTGGTATCCTGCAAAACCTCTTCCTCGTTGTAGCAGGGAACGGCAAGGTACAGTGTAGTCATAAAATATCCTCCAAACCCATTGTAAAAAAATATATTTACAAGATTATATCATCTTTTTATTCTTACTTCAACAGTCATTTGAAACGGAAAAATATTTTACAATAAATTAACAATAATTATTAATAAAACAGTTGTAAAAATATATACTTAATGATAAAATCAAGCTCGGAAGGTTGTTGGAAATATGACTGGAAATATGATTGAACTTTCCTTGCGGAGAAGGTGACTTGTTATTGAAAAATAAAGCTGTAATATCAACGGCAACGGCTGCTGTGACGCTCTGTATTGTTGCTGCTGTAATCATTTTTGCCGCACATTCAAACAATGCGGGAAACGGAGATAACGGCAAAGCAAGCGTCAGCGATACCACATCATCGTATACGCAGGCAACGGTTTATGCTGCTGATAAGCCTGAAGAAAAACCTACGGGTACATCTCAGGCGGCTACAGAGGCGGCTACAGAAAAGGAAACCGCTTCCGAAAAGGAGTATGAAGCACCTACAATGTCGGTAGAGATTTCAACGGAGCTTTACAGACCAACGGTTTATGCAGGTACGGAAAAACCTACCGAGCCTGATACGTCCCCTGAAGCCTCCGAAAATCCGACAGAAGTCGGTACAGTTCTCCCCGAACCGACAGAGGCGGCTACGGAAGACAGTGAAACGGACTTTGAAACACTTATTGCAAGAGGAAATTACAGCCTTGAGGATATAAAAGCAGAAAACTGCGGACAAGTGGTCGTTGCAGATGTATACGGGGCACAGGCTAATATATATATTTTTACTCAGGAGGACGATGTCTGGAAAAACGAAATCAGATGTTACGGCTGGACAGGCAGAAACGGAACAGGGGAGAAGCAGAGTGCTGATGACGGCATAACCCCTACAGGATTTTACGGAATAGGCGATGCGTTCTTTACGGACGAACAGCCTGCAACATGGCTTAATACTTTCAGAATTACCGATACAACATACTGGGTTACAGACAGGGAATCCGATATGTACAACAAGAAGGTTGAAGCCGACAGCGATGAGTTCAGCTCATCAAAGCATATGATTGAGGACGAGGCTCTCAGATACGGCTGCGTTATCGAATATAATACGGTTGCGGTTGAAAAAAGCAAGGGCAGTGCGGTTTTTATGGAATGCGGAGATACCTCTACAGATGGAAGCATAGCTCTGACAGAGGAAGATATGCTGAAATATCTCAATGTGCTTAACGCAACCAAAAACCCTCATATACTCATATTCTGACAGAATAAATTATTTTTTGTTCCTGTTTTGAAAAAAAGCTTTAAATATGATTGAATATATGATATAATAAAATTTGTGATTTATAATACTGCGAGGATGTGGAAATATTGGACATTATAGCAAAGGTATTTGCCGAACAATGGGTGTTTATGCTTATTGCCGTTGTGGCTGTTGCGATTACATTTATTGTGAAAAGACTTGCTTCCGATTTTTACGAAACTTTTCTTAAGGGAGCATTGATTTTACTTTCGGTAATGCTGATAGTACTGGCACTGATATTCAAGGCACAGGATTTGTTCCTGCTGATACCGATAATAGTTGTTTGCTGTGAGATGTTCGGCTACACTGTTACGGGACGGATTGTCGGAGTGCTTTTTGTGGATTTCCTCCTTATACAGCTTGATTTCAGAGTTATAGCAGGAATAAACGAAACGCTGATGAACGTTATTTTCTTTGTTCTGCAGGTAGCGGCAGCGATATGTATAGGTCTGATAATGGACAGATATATAAGGGAAGGCGGCAGTCAGAACGCTGAGGAAGAAGCTGATTCAGAGGAAGAAAACAGCGAAGAAGATGAGTCGGATACGGATACAGACAATGACGAAGCCGACAGCACAGAAAATACAGAGCTTGACTATGAATCTTTGCTCAGGGAAATTGAAGAAAAAGAAGAATAACGTAATTTTTTGTTTGCTGATGAAGTCCCGTAAAAGCAAAAAGCTTTTACGGGACTTTGAGTTGCTTTCCGCATTGCAGTTAATTATATATAGTTGTATGTACCGTAAATCGGAAAGAAAATAATATATTTTCCGCAGAGATGGAGTGATATTCTTATGCTTATAGCGATACTTTCAGGAGCGGTGTGCCTGATAATTTCCATAATACTGTTTACACCGATGTTCAGACATTTTACGATATTAAGACCCGTAGCCCTTTTTTTCATATTTGAGGGCATATGGATTTTTGTAGAATATCTTATAACCCACATATACCCCGGAACTGAGGCGATGCAGTGGATACACTATGCAGGAATTATAATATTCGGAGGGTATCTGATAATCTGCCTTGTATACAACCGTCCGAGAAGGGAAACGCTGTCTAAAAGCAGAAAGAGAAACAGGACAAAAAGCAGACACCATATAGATATAAACAACAGACCTGATGACTGATTATCGGAAATGTCGGAGGAAGAAAGAGTGGATTATATATACATAGCAGGATTTTTCCTTGTGGGAGCATATATTCTGTACAGGGGATTCCGTGAGTTTAAAATACTGATTATTCCTGGAATATATTTTCTGTTTCTGGGAGGCTGGAGGCTTGCAGATAAGCTTATCGCAGGGGCTGAGCTTATGCAGGGAGTATATGCCTGGATAATAAGAGGAATTTCCCTGTGTGTGCTGGCGGCTACGGGAATACTCTACTATATGAAATATATGCGTGGGAAAAACTGAATTTGTTACTGAAAACAAAGCCTGAAAGTATTCGTAAAAAGATATTTTCAACAAACATAGTGTAAAATTTAAATTTCAACATATGACTATTGTAAAAAATAAGATTTATTTTCAGTTTTTTTTTAAAAGACTTGAAATTTTGTATATTTAATGGTAGAATATCTAACGCACAAGTGTAAAGAAGGAGGTGTACCGTATGCCAAATATAAAATCAGCAAAGAAGAGAGTAAAGGTTACTGCAACAAAGAATGCAAGAAACAAGGCTTTTAAGTCAGCTCTCAGAACATCGGTCAAGAACGCTTTTGTAGCTATCGATACAAATTCAGCCGATAAAGCAGAAGCAGTTCGTCTTGCAGTAAAGAAGATTGATACTGCAGTTAGTAAGGGTATTCTCCACAAAAATACTGCTGCCAGAAGAAAGTCTGCACTGGCAAAGAAACTCAACGCATCAGCATAATTCCTGCGTGAACAGAAGAATTGTTACGCTTGATTTTTGAAAGCGGAAAATTACCTGCCCATAGACGTTCAAGTATGTCTTAGGGCAGGTTTTTGTTGTCTTTAAGGTACAAAACGGATTTATATGTTCTTAAATATCAAAAAATCAAGTTGATAAGCCATATTTTTTATAAAAATTTGTTGAAATTTATTTTATTTGAGGTATAATAAATCTGTAACGGAAATATTTAATTCAGAACGGGAGAGGAGGGAAAAAGATGAAAAGGCTTATAACTGTATTCTGCATTATTTCTGCAATTACGCTGAGTATGTCAGGCTGTTCGGGAGCGGACGACAATGTGAATGCTACGCAGGCAAGCGTGACAGCACCTACGCAAAAGGCAACTCAGACCGAAACAAAAGCACCCACTCAGGCACCTACTCAGGCACCCACTCAGGAGTCCACAACAGAAGAACCTACACAGGAATATGTTCCGCAGGAGCCTGCTACATTTTCAATAACAATAAACGAGCCTATTACCACTCCTCCGCCGACACAGCCGCCCACGGAAGAACCTGCAAGCGAAGGGTCTGAGCCGTCAACAGAGGACATTACCGCTGATTTGGAGGATATTCTGGGAAGCTGGAAGCTGGAATATTATGAGCGTTCGGACGGTCAGCATACAATGATAACCAGAAGTACGGTGTATACGTTCAAAGAGGACAAGACGTTTACTCTGGAAAACGCAGGAAATATTATGACAGGACGGTATTCGTTCAGCGGCGAGGTTCTTGCCTATGTATCCGATGTAAGCGGAGAGTTCGGCAGCTTTGAATTTGACAAGAAAAGACAGGAACTCAGAGATACGGACGAAGGAAGCAACACTGTAGCGGTTTTCAAAAGGGTTTCATAACTCACCGAAGTTATTTTAGTGCAAATTGACAATTATAATGAAAAAATATATTATAGTTTGTTAAGTTTTTTTGAATTAATCTATTCAAATAAATTTTCAATTATGATAAAATCAAATCGGCTGTATTGCCATTCTAAAATAAAGGAGATATTACGATGAAGTTAGGTAAAAAAACTCTGGCGGTTGTTCTTTCGGCTGCAATGGTTACATCATTGGCAGCGACTTCAACGGCTTTTTCAGGAGCAGCTACAGAAGTACAGAAAACACCGTCAAGCTTTTCATGGGATAATGCGTCAGTATACTTTCTGCTTACAGACCGTTTCAATAACGGAGATACAAGCAACGACCATTCCTATAACAGAGGACTGAAGCAGGACGGAAGCGTAGCCGATGATATGATTACAGATGCAGGCTGTTTTCAGGGTGGTGACTTCAAGGGAATTACACAGAAAATAAACGAGGGTTATTTTAATAATCTTGGAGTAAATGCACTGTGGATTTCAGCACCCTATGAGCAGGCTCACGGATACACAGTAGGCGGAAACGGCAGAAAGAGCTTTGCACATTACGGTTATCACGGATATTATCTTCTGGACTATACCAATACCGATGCGAACTTCGGTACAAAGGAAGAGTTCGGAGAGATGGTAGAGGCAGCTCACAGCCACGGCATAAGAGTTGTTATGGACGTAGTAATGAACCACCCCGGATATGCAACAATGTATGATATGAACGAGTTTTCATACGGTACACTTAAAAGCGGCTGGGAAAGCGTTTACTATGATTTCGGCAACATAAACGATAACTATTACGGAAAAATAGACTATAACAGCAGTGCAAATGACTGGTCAAAATGGTGGGGCAATGACTGGATAAGAGCAGGAATTGCAGGATATACCAGCGGTGACGGAAACGATGATTTGACAAAGGGCGTGGACTATCTTCCTGACTTCAGAACAGAAGCAACAGGTACGGTTGATATTCCCGAAATGCTCAGAACAAAGTGGACAAAAGAGGGTACTCTTGAGAGCAAGACAGCAAGCACAAACGCATGGTTCGAGGCAAAGGGCTATGCAAAGACTGTAAGAAACTATCAGATATGCTGGCTTTCGGAGTGGGTAAGAGAGTTCGGTATAGACGGTTTCCGCTGTGATACCGCAAAGCACGTTGAGAAGGAAGCATGGGGTGCTTTGAAGGCAGAATGTGTTTCGGCACTCAACGAGTGGAAAGCAGCAAATCCCGACAAGGTTCTTGATGACAACAGCTTCTGGATGACAGGCGAAAACTACGGTATGTCACTTGTTCCTGCAAGCGATTACTACACAACAGGCGGATTTGACTCAATGATAAACTTTGAGAACGGCGGAGGACTTCCCGCACTCAGCAGTCTTGCAGCAAAGTATCAGAGCTATGCCGACCAGATAAATACAAACGATAACTTCAACGTTCTTTCATATATTTCTTCACACGATGATACACTTGCAAACAGCAAGACAAATGCTGATATGTATTATCAGGGTTCAGCGTTCCAGCTTCTTCCCGGTGCTATCCAGATATACTACGGAGATGAAACAAACAGACAGAAGCTCCCTATGGTAAGACTTGATGACGGTACAAGAATAGGTCTTGCAGACCACGCTCTCAGAAGCTTTATGAACTGGGACAGCATAGATGAAGAACTTAGTCAGCACTGGCAGAAAGTTGGCAAGTTCAGAAGCAGCCACGTTGCAGTAGGTGCAGGTGCAAACGCAGCTATTGAGTGCAGCGATGCACAGGCTGTAGCTTTCACAAGAACATATTCAAAGAACAATGTCGAGGACAAGATAGCAGCAGCTATAACATCTTCCGAAAATACAGACGTAACAATTGATGTATCTTCAATCTTTGAAAACGGAACACAGGTTGTAAACGCTTATGACGGCACTATTACAACTGTAGCAGACGGAAAGGTTACATTCAACAGCGGAGCACACAAGACAATTCTCGTTGAGAAGTATGTTGAGCCTGTAGAAGAGCCTACAGAAGAACCCACAAGCGAGCAGCCTACACAGAGCGGTTCAGAGGAGCAGCCTACATCTGATACAACAGGTGATATTGCAACAGCTCCCACACAGGGCGGAACAAGCGGTACAGGTGCAGGCACTCAGACAACCCCCACTTCAAACAACAACGCTTCAAATACAACAGGTTCAAACACAAGCTCAAACACAACATCAAACGATACAACAGGCAAGGTTGCAACAGGTGACGCTACAGCAACGGCAGCACTTATGGCATTGCTTATGGCAGCAGGCGGAACAGTTGTGCTTGCAAGAAAGAAGTTGAGCAAATAATAGTTGTCCTTTTTACAATTAAACTCAAGAAACTCAAAAGCCCCCGTTTTTATACGGGGACTTTTGAGTTTTAGTCTTTTACAGTTGTTACATCAGATTTTTTTGAATATGAAATTATTGTCCTCAAGCGTACATTCTACCTTATCGCCGTTCTTTATGTTACCCTTTAATATTTCCTCACTTACAGCATCTTCAATTTTTGAGCTTATAGCACGTCTTAAAGGTCTTGCACCGTATACAGGGTCAAAGCCTATCTTTGCTATGTGCTTTACAGCCTCATCACTGAAGCTTATGCTTATATCCATATCGGACAGTCTTTTTGAAAGAGATGTAAGCATAAGTGTTGCAATCTGCTCAATTTCCGTGTCGGAAAGCTTTGTGAAAACTATAATATCATCAACTCTGTTAAGAAATTCGGGTCTGAATGTGTTTTTAAGTTCATTCATAACGGTTTCCTTTATTTTTTCAAAGTCGTTCTGAGTGCTGTTTTCTTCGCTGAAAGCAAAGCCGAGTTCCTTTGAAGTCTGCTGAGTGATATATCTTGCACCGACATTGGAGGTCATAATAATTATGGTGTTTCTGAAATCAACGTGTCTGCCCTGAGAGTCCGTAAGTCTGCCGTCATCGAGAATTTGAAGAAGCATATTGAAAACATCGGGGTGAGCTTTTTCTATTTCGTCAAAAAGTATTACGGAATAAGGCTTGCGTCTTACCTGTTCGGTAAGCTGACCGCCCTCGTCATATCCTACATATCCCGGAGGAGAGCCTACAAGCTTTGAAACCGTATGCTTTTCCATAAATTCGGACATATCAAGTCTTATCATATTGTTTTCGTCACCGAACATAGCTTCTGCAAGAGCCTTGCAAAGCTCGGTTTTTCCTACACCCGTAGGGCCTAAGAATATGAATGAGCCTATCGGACGCTTGGGGTCTTTCAGACCTACCCTGCCTCGTCTTATTGACCTTGCTACCGCTGAAACAGCCTCATTCTGACCTATCAGTCTTTTATGGAGAATTTCTTCCATTTTCAGAAGTCTTTCGCTTTCCTCCTGAGTGAGCTGTGCAACGGGTACGCCTGTCCAGCCTGATACAACCTGAGCAATATCTTCCTCAGTAACCTGCTTTACGCTTCCGCCGATGTGGGATTTCCAGTCGCTTACGGCTTTATCATACTTTTCACGCAAAGCCTTTTCTTCGTCCCTGAGCTTTGCAGCCGCTTCAAAACGCTGCTCGTTTACGGCTGAGCTTTTTTCGGACTCCAGACGTTCGATTTCCTTTTCGAGTGTTTTTATTTCGTCAGGTTCAGTATGATTTTGCAGACGAACTCTTGAAGCCGATTCGTCAATGAGGTCTATAGCCTTGTCGGGTAAAAATCTGTCGTTGATATACCTTGAAGAAAGCTTTACGGCAGTTTCAATGGCTTCATCTGTAATTTTAACCTTGTGATGTGCCTCATACCTGTCACGCAGACCTTTCAGAATTTCAACCGTTTCCTCCTGAGTAGGTTCACCCACCGTTACAGGCTGAAAACGTCTTTCAAGAGCGGAGTCCTTTTCTATATATTTTCTGTACTCATTCAGAGTAGTAGCTCCTATTACCTGAAAGTCACCTCTTGCAAGTGACGGTTTCAGAATATTTGCAGCGTCAGAAGAACCCTCTGCACTTCCTGCACCTACTATTGTATGCAGCTCATCTATAAAGAGAATTACATTTCCCGAAGCTTTTACCTCATCTATGGCATTTTTTATTCTGTCCTCAAAATCGCCCCTGTACTTTGTACCTGCTACCATACCCGTAAGGTCAAGAGCTACAACTCTTTTTCCCTGCAAAAGGTCGGGAACATCATTGTTGGCTATTTTGAGTGCAAGTCCCTCGGCAACGGCTGTTTTTCCGACACCGGGTTCACCTATAAGGCACGGATTGTTCTTTGAACGTCTGGAAAGTATCTGTATAACTCTTTCTATCTCCTTTTTTCTGCCGATGACAGGGTCTATCTCACCTTTTTTTGCCTTTGCGGTAAGGTCAACGCCGTATTTGTCAAGAGTATCGGTTTTGCCGCCTTTTGATGCTGTCGCCGTACCACCTTTTGAAAAGCTGTTTTCATCGCCGAAGCTTCCGCCCTGAAACTGAGATTTTATGCCCTGTTCAATGTCATCGGGTCTTGCTCCGATTTCGTTGAGCATTCTTACGGCATAGCTGTCGGTATCCTGAAGTAAGGCTATGAGCAGATGTTCAGTTCCCACATAGCTGTGATGCAGTCCCGAAGCAACCGCAAGAGCCGTCTGTATAACTCTTTTGCTTCTGGGAGTAAGGTCATTTACCGTAAGTCTGGAGGTGCTTCCTGCTCCTATCTGTTCCCTGATTTTGTTTTCAACCGCTCCGAAGCTTACTCCTGCACTTTCAAGAGCCGCATATGCCACTCCCGAGTTTTCCTGCAAAAGTCCGAGCAGTATATGTTCCGTTCCGATGTACGTATGCCCGAGAAGCTGTGCGTTCTCTATTGCGTAGTTCATAGCTCTGTTTGCATTTTCAGTAAATCCTGTGAATTTGTACATAAGTCATACCTCCTGTATGTATTTCATAATACTTCCGTTTACTCCTGTTTTTTGTCGGTTAATATAACCTGCAAAAAACTTTTTTATTTCAGCACTGCTTCCGTCTGTGCGTGGGGCGATTGCATTTATGTCGGATTCCCGACATAAATCTTTAAGAGCATAGCTCTTAAAGCGTTAAGAATACGAAGTATTCTTAACGGCAATCGCCCCCATGCTGACGTTAGCTGTGAGCTGTACTTTTGTTGAGAATATCTGCTCTCATAATATCTCTCTGCTGAGGCGAAAGCTGTTTGCCTGAGTTTACCGAAAGAGTACACGGCTGAAGCTCAATCATAAGCTTGTTCACCGTATCAAGTGAAATACCGTTTATAAGCTTTTCGTTTATACCCATTCTTACTGCCGAAAGAAGTTTCAGACCCTCACCGTGGCTTATAACAACAGCGTATCTGAGCGTACCGAAGCATCTCATAATATAATCCCTGATTTCGGTGCGTCTGCAGATTTCATTTCTCATATCACGTTCTTTTGTGATAAGCTGTAATGCGACGTTCTGAAGATTTTCTATTGCATTCTTTTCCGAAAGACCAAGCGTTACCTGATTTGAAAGCTGATATAATCCTACCTGTGCATCTGTACCTTCGCCGAATGTTCCTCTGAGAGCAAGACCTATTTTGGAAAGATTATCCTCAAGTCTTGGAATTGCACCGCCTGACTCCAAAGCGGGAATATGGAGCATAACCGAAGCTCTCAGCCCTGTTCCGAGATTTGTAGGACACTGCGTCAGATAACCCAGCTTGTTGTGAAAGGCAAATCCTAGAGAATTATCCAGAAGCGTATCAATTTTATCGGCTGTATCATATGCCTTTTTCAAGGAAAGTCCCTCTGAAAGAACCTGTATTCTGAGGTGATCCTCTTCATTTATCATAATGCTTATTGTTTCGTCATCGGTAAGAAGCAGATATTTTCCTGCCCTGTTCTGTGCAAACACAGGGCTTATAAGATGCCTTTCCATCAGAGAACCTGCTTCGGTATCATTAAGCTGTGCCATATTTATAAATCTGAAAGTAGCCGCTATATATGAGTTGCTTCCCTCAAGAGCTTCCCTGATTTTGTTTGCCACCTCATTTTTTTGCTGTAAGCTCATAAGGTGGGGGAAAGGATAATTTTTAAGATTTCTGGCAAGCCTTATACGTGAACTTATTGCCACGTCACCTTCCAAACCGTTTTTTTCATACCATTTCTCAGCCATTATCCTTTCCTCCTTCCATTTCCTTTATTTTATCTCTGAGCTTTGCTGCAAGCTCGAAATTCTGTTCCTTTACTGCATTGTCAAGCTCCGTCTTTATTTTTTCAAGCTCCTTTTCCGCTTTGAGCTGAGGATTTGCACACGATGCAATCTTTCCTGTATGTCTGATGTTGCCGTGTATTTTTTGTATGGACGGCAGAAGTTCATCATAAAAGTTTGTATAGCAATCGGCACAGCCGACCTTTCCCGAACGGGCTATATCCGCAAATGAAGAACCGCAGGATTTACACCTTGTCGCACTTGTTCTTGACGGAAGTCCGTCACCGAAAAAGCTTCCCAGAAAACTGCTGAAATCGGTAGCAGTATGGGTAAAGAGATTTCCTATGCCTATTCCTTTGTTTTTTGCACACTCAGGACAAAGCCAAAGTTCTTTATAATTTCCGTTGACTATAGATGTGAAGTGTGATGTTGCCTGATTTTTTCCGCAGATTCCGCAAATCATAATTATTTCCTCCCTGTTATGTGATTATTTTCTGTTCAGACCTGAGTTAAAAGCATATTTTTGAAAACAGTAGACCTTACATTGTTTCTCAGTTCCTTGGGTATCTGAGAGAACGCCTTTTCCGAAATACCGGCAGATATTATTCTTGCTGTGTCCTTTTGGATTATGTTTCCCGAAATCAGGTTTTCAAGAATGAAGTTTGCTGATGTTTCGTCAAGGGTTTCACCTACAGAGTTTACAACGTGCATTATAATTCCCCCTTTTTCGGTAGTAAGATGTACTCTGGTTATTCTGATATATCCGCCGCCGCCTCTTCGGCTTTCGACAACATATCCGTTTTCCTGAGTAAAGCGTGAGCTTATAACATAATTTATCTGGCTTGGCACACAGCCGATGTTGTTTGCAAGTTCATTACGCTGAATTTCCGCAGTACCGTTGCTTTCGTCCAGTATATTTTTTATATATTCCGCAACCAGATCGCTTATTCTCATACAAATCACCTCTGATTTAAGATACAGAAAAGTTTAATTTTGTTTTATTGTGGTTTTGACTTTTCCTAACCTTTGATTTGATTTTATATTAAAAGTCAGATAAAGTCAAAGTCATAAAAAGTCAAATATATGTATCTTTTCAATGTGTTTCTTTTATTTTCTTAATTTTACTCCTGATTTCTCTTGTTTTCTGAAATTTTATAAAATTTTTGAAAAAGTTTTCAGCACAGCCTGAAAAATCATCTTGTCGGAAGTCGGGGCGATTGCAGACCGCTTCGGACATTTGTCCGAAGCGAGATTTCAAGCTTTGCTTGAAATCTGACAAAAGCGGAACGCTTTTGTCGTCTGCAATCGCAGCCTGAGCGAAGCCGCAGGTTTTCTTTTGTGACAAAAGAGTAAGGTCTGCTCATAAGCCTCAGGCTTATGAGCAGACCTTATCAATCTGAAAAGCTACTCAAAGTTTAATACCGAATTTTTCTATTTTAGGAATTAAGCCTATTCTGGGCTTATCGGGGTCGGGGAGCTGAGGAAAATCATAAGCAGGGTAATCGTTACCTTCAACGATAGCAGGGCCGTTAGGCGTAAGACAAACGTCCCAGCCAACGTATCTGAACTCAGGAATTACCATAGCAGCCTTTTTGACCATATCCTTTACTTCGTCCATAAAGGGAAGCTTATAGCCGACAAATTTAATACCTGTAGCAGGGTGAGCGTCATAGTTTACCAAAGCCGAAGTATGACCCTGACCTATAATTTCGCCCTTATCCAAATCAAAGTGGCAAGCAAGACCGCCGTTTTCAAGATTATCAACAAAGCCGCCGTTATTACCCATCTTAAACACAGAATACAGTATATGAGCCTCACCATTATTTACAAGAGTAACCACTCTAAGACAGTTAAGCGAATTAGGATATATCTTAGCAGCCTGAGGGTGCTGAACGATAACCTCTTCAATAACACCAAAATTCTTTTCGGGATTTGTAACATAGCTCCACAGTTCCTTTACCGAGGAGAAATCAGAGGTTTTGATTTTTTCGATACCCTTTCCGCTCTCTCCGATGTAGGGCTTTGCAAAGAAGAAATCCTTGCCTTTTACAAACTGTTCAAACCTGTCATAATCAATTTTTGCAATATCGAGAATTTCTCTGCCCATAAACTCTGCAAATTTCTCGTCAAAAAGATTTTTCTCATCAAATATATGAGAAAATCTGAGGTCATTAAGAGTAGTTACAAGCTTTTTGTTTTTCATTCTGGTAAGGTAAGTTTTTCTTTCCTTAGCATTCATATTATAGAACTCAAAAATTATGTAGTCATTATATCCTGCACCGTATTTAATGGTACAGCCTATCATATCAAAAAAAAGTCCGATCTTGTTTTTACCTGTTTTTTCGTGTATCATATCAATTTTTTCAAACATTTTTTTGAACTTTGCACCGCTCAGAACTCTTGCTATATATTTTACATTCATAATAAACTCCCCTTTAATTTGATAATCAAAAATCAAGGCAAAGGCGTTTTAACCTTTGCCCTGATTTAATTAATTCAATTCTGAAAGACAGTCCCTTACAGCCTCTTTAAGCTTTGAAAGACCCTCCATAAGAACCTCTTTTTCGATAACCAGCGGAGGCATAAGCTTGACAACGGAATTTTTTCTTCCTGCACATTCTACAATAAGTTTTTTCTCAAATGCTTTTACAGTAACCTTTTCGCTGAGACCCTCAACAGGTATACCGTCAAACTCAATACCCCATATCATACCAATTCCCCTTAATTTAAGACGGCTGTCAAGAGGGAGAATTTCGTTTTCGACATACTCTTTAATAATCTTTCCGCTGTTTACAGCCTGCTGCTCCACATTTTCCTTGAGCATAAACTCAAGACCTGCTTTTGCAGCGACCATAGCAAGCTGATTACCTCTGAAAGTACCGTTATGTTCACCGGGAAGCCACTTGTCCAGCTCAGGTCTGAACAGTGTAAGAGCAAACGGCAGACCGTATCCGCCTATAGACTTTGACATAACAAATATATCAGGCTGTATACCTGCTCTTTCAAATGAGAAGTAAGTACCTGTTCTTGCACAGCCTACCTGTATATCGTCTATGATAAGAAGAATATCGTTGTCATCGCAGAAGCGGCGTACACTCTTCAAATACTCATTATCAAATACCCATATTCCGCCCTCAGCCTGAACTGTTTCTATGATAAGAGCCGCAGGCTTTTCAACAGCAGAATGGTCATCGTCAAGCAAATCCTGCATATACTTTACAGTATCAAACTCAGGATACATATAAGGAGCAGGAATGTGAGTAACATCTGTAAGCTTGACACCTGCACCTTTTCTTGCTGCAGCGTCTGTCGTGAGAGACAAAGCACCGAGCGTCATTCCGTGGAAACAGCCCGTAAGAGCAAATATATTACTTCTTCCCTTAACCTTTCTTGCTATCTTGAGAGCAGCCTCAACAGCATTTGTTCCTGTAGGGCCGGGGAACATAATCTTATAGTCAAGACCTCTGGGCTTCAGTATTTTTTCCTCCATAAAGTCTATAAATTCACGTTTAGGAGTAGTATACATATCAAGAGCGTGCATAATACCATCACTCATAATATAGTTTGCAAGCTTAGGCTTTATATAGCTGTTATTATGACCATAATTTACAGCACCTGCACCGCAGAAGAAATCTATATACTCGTTTCCAAGCTCGTCAAAAAGTTTTGAGCCTTTAGCCTGTGAAAAGACTGTGGGAAAATGTCTGCAATAAGAGCGAACCTCTGATTCGTACTTTTCAAAAGTCTGAGTATTCAATACCTTTACAACCTCTTTTCATACACAATAATTAACGTATTTACGATTTTTCGGCACTATGATTTTACCCCGAATATAACTGTTTGTCAAGCGAAAGAGCATATTATAACGTTTAGTACAAAAATTGAATTGACAGATAAAATTTTCACTGCAAAATGCGATTGTCAAAAACAAAAATAAAGAAACCATAAAGTTTAGGTCAAGCCTTTTCAAAGGCTTGCGGTTTCCAAAGGCAGAGCCTTTGGTCAGGATTTTTAAGGGTGAAACCTTTAAACGTTATTAAAAAAATCAGGCTGCGGACAGTTGTCCGCAGCCTGATAAAAACTTAAAGAACTTTCGACAGAAAATCTTTAAGACGTGGATTCTGAGGATTGTTAAAGAAATCCTTTGGATTGTTCTGTTCTACAATAACACCGTTGTCGACAAAAGCTACAGTAGTTGCTACCTCACGGGCAAAGCCCATTTCGTGAGTAACGACAACCATAGTCATACCGTCTTTGGCGAGCTGCTTCATAACCTCAAGAACTTCTCCTACCATTTCGGGGTCAAGAGCTGATGTGGGTTCATCGAAAAGCATAACATCGGGGTTCATACACAATGCCCTGACTATAGCAATTCTCTGCTTCTGACCGCCCGAAAGCTGTGAAGGATATGCGTCACGTCTGTCGGCAAGACCTACCTTTTCAAGAAGATGTATAGCCTTTGCCTCAACTTCTTCCTTCTTCATTCCCAGAATTTTCGAGGGTGCAAGCGTCATATTTCTGAGAACAGTCATATGAGGAAAAAGATTGAACTGCTGAAAAACCATACCCATTTTACGTCTGTGTAAATTGATGTTTACAGATTTGTCCGTAATATCCGTACCCTCAAAAAATATGTGACCTCCTGTCGGCTCTTCAAGAAGATTAAGACATCTCAGAAAAGTAGATTTTCCCGAACCTGAAGCTCCGATAACCACCATAACATCGCCTTTTCTGATTTCGGCATTGATACCTTTAAGCACCTCATTTTTCCCGAAGGATTTGCGAAGCTCTTCGACTTTTATAAGAACCTCATTATTATCAGTGTTCACTGTTACGCAGCCTCCTCTCAAGACGTTTAAGCAGGAATGTAAGAATGAGAACTATAACAAGATAAATCAAAGCTACCACGATAAGAGGGAAGAATGCCTCATATGTACGGGAGCGGATAAGGTTTCCGACATACGTTAAATCCTGCAAAGCCACATAACCTGCCACAGAGGTTTCCTTGACAAGAACTATAAACTCATTTCCCAAAGCAGGAAGAATATTTTTTATAGCCTGCGGTATTATAATAAATATCATAGTCTGCGAGTAATTGAAGCCAAGAGAACGTCCTGCTTCTGCCTGTCCCTTGTCTATGGACATAATGCCAGAGCGTACTATCTCAGCAACATATGCTCCCGAGTTTATTCCGAACGACAGCACCGCCGCAAGAATGCCGTTTCTTGATGACGCAAAGATTACATAATACATAATCATAAGCTGAATTACAATCGGAGTACCTCTTATTATCGTAATATATATATTACATATGAAATTCAAAACCTTTAAAACATAATCACCGGGTTTACAGCACTTTTTCCCCGAAAGGTTGAGGTCGTGAGTTGAGCGTATTATAGCTATAAGCGTACCTATAACTATACCGAGAATACCAGCCAGAAGAGTTATCTGTACTGTTACTCCAAGTCCCTGAAGAAGCTGAAGCCAACGGTCATCGGTGATAAAGGTTTTTGTAAAGCTTTTTTCAATACTTTCAAAAAAATCCTGCATACCCAATATCCTTTATTTATACCGTTTGAATTATTCCTTTACTATTATAACCTGAGTTGTCTTTGTGTAGGGAGTGGTAAAGCTGACAGCCTCTTTTCTTTCGTCTTTGATTGTCATACCTGCCATACCGAAATCAGCCTTACCTGACTGTACAGCCGTTATGATAGCATCAAAATCCATATCATCTATTACAAGCTTATAGCCGAGCTTGTCGCAGATAGCCTGTGCAATCATAGGGTCTATGCCTACTATCTGATTGTTTTCCTTGTATTCGTAGGGTTCAAAAGCAGCATTTGTAGCCATATGAAGCTCACCCTTTGAGGTATCAACGTTTTCAGGACTCTTATAAGGTGATTTGCCCTTTGTATCATCGCCGATATAGTTGTCAACTATACTCTTCAGAGTACCGTCCTTTGTAAGCTCATCAAGAGCATTGTTGAAGTCCTTTACAAGATTTTCCTTATCCTTGGGCAGAGCTATCGCATATTCCTCAGTGTCGAATGTATCGTCAAGAATTTTCAAGCCTTTGTTCTGTTCTACAAAAGCCTTGGCGGGTTCGCTGTCGATTATTACGCAGTCAACCTTTCCCTGAGTAAGAGCTATAACCGCATCTGCACCCTTGTTATATCTTTCGATTACAGAGCCTTCCTTTTCATAATCGGAAGCATATGCAATATCGCCTGTTGTGCCAAGCTGAACGCCTATTCTTGCACCTGCAAGGTCGTCCTTTGACTTGATTGTCTTTGTTGCATCTGTGGAAGCTGATGAATTTGTATTGCCGCCTGCTCCGCTGCCTGAGCCGCACGCAGACATAGTGATACCTGCCGCAGCAACAATAGCCGCAGCCAACACAATAGATAAAAGTTTTTTCATTGGAATATCTCTCCTTGTATATAAATTATAATACCATATATGATAATATAACATAGCAATAAAATCAAGCTTATAGACAAAATTTAAATGGTTTTTACAAAAATCATTTTTTAATACTTTACTTTGGTAATTTATTGATGTTATAATATAAACCAATATAAATATTTTTTCAGGAGGAAATTACAATGAAAAAATTTACGGCAGTTATGTTATCAGCACTTATGGCGGTCACAGCTCTGACGGGCTGCTCAGGCGGAAGCGGAAATTCCAACTCTGACACCAAAACGAATACTTCGCAGACATCTTCCGCAGACTGGGACTACATAAAAAACAAGGGTGAGCTTGTCATAGGAATAACCTACTTTGAGCCTATGAACTATAAGGACGACAGCGGCAAGCTGACAGGCTTTGAAACGGAATTTGCAGAGAGTGTCTGCAAGGAACTGGGAGTTAAGCCTGTATTCCAGAAAATAGACTGGGATTCAAAAGAGGTTGAGCTTAAATCCAAAACCATAGACTGCATATGGAACGGTCTTACAATAACCGATGAAAGAAAAGCCAATATGGATATATCTGTTCCATATATGGAAAACAAACAGGTTATGGTTACCAAAAAGGAAAATGCCGAGAAATTCACAAAAGCTGAAAACTTAAAGGACGCTACGGTTGTTGCGGAGAAAAAATCAGCAGGTGAGGACGTTGCCAAAGAGTACGAGTTCTTCAAGGACGCTTCATATGTTTCTGTAGATTCACAGGCAAAGGCACTTCTTGAGGTAAAGTCAGGTACGGCAGATATTGCGGTTATAGACTATGTAATGTCGATAGGAACACTTTCTTCAGGCTCAGACTATTCAGACCTTCAGGTTGTGGAGGGCAAGGACTTTGCTCCCGAGCAGTACGGAGTTGCTATAAGAAAGGACAGCACAGAAACTCTCAAAAAGCTTAACGAGGCTATGCAGAAGGTTGCAGATGACGGTACTCTTGACAAGATAGGCAAGAAATATAACCTTGACAGTTTGCTCATACTCAAGTCAAAATAATATCTGACCTCAGAAAATTGAAAAAAAAGAAGCTTACAGCTTCGCTCAGACTTTGCAGGCGATTGCATAACGAAGCAGCAAAGCTGCTTCGGACTTCAAGGCGTAGCCTTGAAGGATTCAAAAGCGAATGCTTTTGAATCTGCAATCGCCGTATGAGCGTAGCCGAAGGTTTTTATTCAGACTAAAAAATAAGTCAGGAAGGTAAATCATTAATGGAACAGTTTTTAAACGTTACCGAACAGCTTTTCAAGGGGTTCGGTGAAAATTGTTTTATCTTTATCATAACGCTTCTTCTGGCACTTCCCATAGGACTTATAGTATCTATGGGTTCTATGTCGAAGTTCAGACCGCTTAAATTTCTCACAAAAACGGTAGTATGGATAATAAGGGGAACACCTCTTATGCTGCAGTTGTTTGTAGTATTTTACATACCGCCGCTTATGTCGGACGGACAGGTAAGCTTTCCGAGAATGCAGGCGGCTCTTATTGCATTTGTAATAAACTACTCTGCTTACCTCTCAGAAATATACCGTGGGGGAATAGAATCGATACCAAAGGGACAGTATGAGGCAGGACAGGTTCTCGGATTAAGAAAGTCCCACATATTTTTCAGAATAATTCTGCTTCAGGTAATCAAAAGAATTACCGCACCTATCGGAAATGAAATCATAACGCTTGTCAAGGATACATCGCTTGCCAGTGTTATTGCCATACCTGAAATACTGATGAATGCAAAGGATTTTTCAATGGAAGGACTTATATGGCCGCTGTTCTATTCGGCATTGTTTTTCCTTGCGTTCTGCGGAATTTTAACTCTGCTTTTCTCATTCATAGAGAAAAAGCTTGACTTTTTCAAATCCTGACAAGGAGGGTGATTTACTGTGTCTTTTCTTAAAGTTGAAGATATAAAAAAGAGTTTCGGCAAAACAGTTGTGCTGAAAGGTATAAGCTTCTCGCTGGAAAAGGGAGAAGTACTTGCAATAATAGGTTCTTCAGGCTCAGGCAAAACCACTCTTTTACGCTGTCTTAATTTTCTTGAGGAAGCGGACGGAGGAAAGGTTACAGTGGTAGAAGATGTACTTTTCGACAGTTCCGACAGTTCGGCAAAAAGCGAAAGGGAGATAAGAGAAAAAAGACTGAATTTCGGATTGGTATTTCAATCGTTCAATCTTTTTCCGCAGTATACTGTTTTTGAAAATATAGTTCTTGCACCTAAAATTCTTGCCAAGGAGAAAATTTTCAAGAAAGAGGATTATCAGGGTATTACCGACTACAAGGAAGCTGTTAAAATGATAAATGATACGGCAAATTCTTTGCTGGAAAAGGTGGGACTAAGCCATAAAAGTAACGAATATCCCTGTAACCTGAGCGGAGGTCAGCAACAGAGAGTTGCTATTGCAAGGGCTTTGGCACTGAACCCGACAGTACTATGCTTTGATGAGCCTACATCTGCACTTGACCCTGAGCTTACGGGGGAAGTTCTCAATGTTATAAAGGGACTGAAATCATCGGACAGTACTATGATTGTAGTAACGCACGAAATAGAATTTGCAAGAGATGTTGCCGATAAAATAATATTTATGGCAGACGGCGTTATTGTGGAGCAGGGAACTCCTCAGCAGGTTATAGATAATCCCCAAAATCCCAGAACACAGGCATTTCTTTCAAGATTTACGCAGCTTCAGGGAAACCTATAAAAATGGAAAATTGAAAATGGAAAATTGAAAATTAGAATGCACGTCAGAGGCTGTTCGTAAAAAGACAGCTTCTGACGTATCTTTATATAATGATTTTTCTACAATAACTTTTCTACGTCATATTGTTTTTTAGCTTATGTCAGATAATATTTTCTTTATATATTGCTGAAAATCTGATTTTGTGTTATTATTCTGTTGAGCGGCATTCTTAATGAAGCTGTATCAGAGGATATGTTGTCACTTCGTTATCAAATCGTATGCGGAGGTGATGGTATGAAAATTGGTGTGATAGGTGCAGGACGTGTGGGAACATCTGTTGCAAAGTATATTTCCGAAAATACTGAACACCTTATAACGGGATTTTACAGCAGAACATTGAAAAGTGCTGAGGAATCCGCCGATTTTTGTAATACGAAAGCTTTTTCAGAGCTTTCGGAACTTTTAATGTCAAGCGATACCCTTTTTATAACTGTCAGTGACAGCGAAATAAAAAATGTATGGGATTGCATTGATAAAACACTTGTCAGAAATAAAATCATATGTCATTTTAGTGGCTCATTATCATCTGATGTTTTTACGGAAGCATATGAGTACGGTGCATATACGGGAAGTATTCACCCTGTATACGCATTCAGCAGTAAATTCAGCTCATATAAGCTTCTTAAAAATGCTTTCTTCACGCTGGAGGGCTGCGGATTTTTTTTGCAGAGAATGGAAAGCCTGCTTGAAAGTACGGGAAATAAGGCTTATATTGTCAGCAAAGAAAAAAAGCCTCTTTACCATGCGGCACTGGCTATGGCAAGCAACAATCTTATGGGACTTCTGTATACATCTGCGGATCTTCTCAAAGACTGCGGATTTTCCGAAAAGGATTCATATGCCCTGATTGCACCGCTTATGCTGGATAATCTGAAAAATGCACTCGCAAACGGAGCGGAGCAGGCTCTTACAGGAGCGATTGAGCGTGGAGATGTCAGTACCGTTGAAAAACATCTGAACGTACTTGACGTACAATCCAAAGAAATTTATAAAGCGTTGGGTATAAAGGTTCTGGAAATATCAGAATTGAAGAATAAAGACAAACCTCAGTTGTCTGAAAAATACGAACTTATTGAAAGGGTGCTTCTGAAATGAAAAATACTGTTTTAACTATGCAGAACAGCAAGAAAGACGGAACAAAAATAAGTATGCTCACTGCGTATGACTACTCCACGGCAAAGCTTATCGATGAAGCGGGAATAAATGCCATACTGGTAGGCGATTCGCTCGGAAATGTTATGCTCGGATATGAAAATACCCTTGCAGTAACTATGGAGGATATGATACATCACGGAGCGGCTGTTGCAAGAGGTGCAAAAAATGCTATGGTAGTAATTGATATGCCCTTTATGTCATATCAGACCTCTGTTTATGATGCCGTTGTAAACGCAGGCAGACTTGTAAAAGAGGCAGGAGCAAATGCAGTCAAGCTTGAGGGCGGTCTGGAGGTATGTCCTCAGATAACCGCTATAGTAAATGCAGGTATTCCCGTTATGGCACATCTGGGACTGACACCTCAGTCAATAAATGCTTTCGGAGGCTTCAAGGTTCAGGGAAAGACTGCCGAAAAAGCACAGAAGCTTCTTGACGATGCACGTGCCGTAGAAAAAGCAGGAGCTTTCGCTCTGGTACTGGAGTGTATACCGTCAAAGCTGGCGGAGAGAATAACAAAGGAGCTTACAATCCCCACAATAGGAATTGGTGCAGGCTCTGAATGTGACGGTCAGGTTCTTGTTTATCAGGATATGCTTGGAATGTTTTCTGATTTTACCCCGAAATTCGTAAAGAAATATACAAGTGTAGGTGAAGCTATGAAAGAAGCCTTCAAAGCTTATCACGAGGAGATAAACAACGGAAGCTTTCCGTGTGAGGAGCATACATACTATATTGACAGTAAGGTTGTTGATGGTTTAAAATAACTGTTGCTCAGTTTTAAAGTTTGCAGATGCGGCGATTGCAGTACCGCAGACAAGTCTGCGGTATGTTTAAAGGTGAAACCTTTAAACAGTGTCAAAAGAAAATCTTTTGACACCTGCAATCGCCTGCTGACGCAGGCAGGGAGTAAAAATTTAAGGAGATAATTTTATGAAAATCGTAAGCACTGTTTCAGAAGTAAGAGAGATTGTAAAAGAATGGAAAAAAAGCGGACTTACCATAGGTCTTGTACCCACAATGGGCTATCTTCATGAGGGTCATGCAAGCCTTATAAGACGTGCAAGCAAGGAGAATGACAGGGTAATTGTAAGCGACTTTGTCAATCCCACACAGTTTGCACCTACGGAAGATTTGGAAAGTTATCCCAGAGATATTGAAAGAGATGCAAAGGTCTGCGAGCAGGAGGGAGCAGATGTAATTTTTCACCCGACAACAGAAGAAATGTATTTTCCGAATGCAACTACATTTGTTAATATGACAGGCCCTTCGGAGGAACTGTGCGGAAAAAGCAGACCCATACATTTCAGAGGTGTATGCACAGTTGTTTCAAAGCTTTTTAACATAGCTTCTCCCGACAAGGCATACTTCGGACAGAAGGACGCACAGCAGCTTGCCGTTATAAAAAGAATGGTAAGGGATTTGAACTTTGATATAGAGATTATAGGCTGTCCTATAGTAAGAGAGGCTGACGGACTGGCAAGAAGCTCAAGAAATGTTTATCTCAGCAAAGATGAAAGACAGGCTGCACTCATACTGCATAAGGCTCTTGAGGAAGGCAGAAAAATGGTTTTGTGCGGAGAAACAAGTGCTTCCGTAATAAAAAAGAGTATATCTGATATTATCGAAAGCGAACCGCTTGCAAAGATAGATTATGTTGAAATAGTGAGCTTTCCCGATGTAGAAAAGGTTGAAGATATAGATGGGGATATTCTTGCAGCCGTAGCTGTATATATAGGAAAAACCAGACTTATAGACAATTTCATAACAGAGAACGGCAAGGAAATATAAATTTTATGAGAGGCTGAAATATATGCAGATTACGATGTTAAAGGGCAAGATACACCGTGCAGTTGTAACGCAGTCGGAGCTTAACTATATAGGAAGTATTACAATAGACCCCACGCTGATGGAGGCGGCAGGAATATATGAATACGAAAAGGTACAGGTTGTTGACGTTGACAACGGAAACAGGCTGGAAACATATACAATAGCAGGAGAAAGAAATTCGGGTATGATTTGCCTTAACGGAGCTGCCGCACGATGTGTGCAGACAGGCGACCACGTTATAATTATGTCATATTGTCAGATTGAGGAAAGCAGTGTATCTTCTCACAGACCGAAGGTCATTTTTGTAGATGGTGATAACAGGATAGTAAAAAAAGTACACTATGAAAAATATGGTGTATTAAGTGAAGATATGATAAAGTAAAGTTTTCGGGAACAGAAGTATGATTGATAAACTAAAAAATATCAGACCGTTATATAAGGGAATTGTACTGATTGTTTTATCAGCGTTTTTCTTTGCTCTTATGAATATGTTCGTACAGCTTTCGGGAAACCTTCCTTCACTGCAAAAGAGCTTTTTCAGAAATTTTGTAGCGTTTCTGTTTGCAGGAATTATTCTTGTCAGGGACGGCGAAAGGATACAAATTCCTGCAAATGCAGTGCTTCCGCTTATACTTCGTGCGTCATTCGGAACGGCAGGGGTTCTGTGCAATTTCTATGCGTTGGGACAGCTTGACCTTGCGGACGCATCAATTCTGAATAAGATGTCCCCGTTTTTTGCAATAATATTCAGCGTAATTTTACTGAAGGAAAAAATTAAGCCTGTTCAGATTATTATAGTAGCTGCGGCATTTGCAGGAGCTATGCTTGTAGTAAAGCCAAGCTTTGCCAATGCGGATACTGTTCCTGCTTTTGCAGGACTTTTTGGCGGAATGTGTGCAGGTATAGCATATACTTTTGTAAGAATGCTGGGACAGAAAAATGTAAAAGGTGCGGTGATTGTTTTCTTTTTCTCGGCTTTTTCCTGTGCGGTTACACTTCCTTTTCTTATAGTCGGATTTGTACCTATGAGCTGGCAGCAGCTTATATTTTTACTGCTGGCAGGACTTTCGGCAGCAGGAGGTCAGTTCACTATTACGGCGGCATACTGTCACGCTCCTGCCAGAGAAATTTCTGTATATGACTACTCTCAGATAATTTTTGCCGCTTCGCTTGGCTTTATGGTATTCGGACAAATTCCCGATATTTTAAGCTGGGCAGGATATACAATAATATGTTCTATGGCAGTAATTATGTTTCTTTACAATAAAAAAAAGAGAGCCTTATCTGAAAATTAAAATTAGGTTTACGGCTTCGCTGCGGTAATTGCAGCGAAGCCGTAAGTATTTGTATAAAATAATTAAAGGTGTTATTTTCAAATAAAAAATTTACAGCCAACGATAAAAAGTATCCTTTTATGAGGTTTTATATAAATATTAAAATATTGCTATATAATGTAAAATTTGAAAAATATATGTAATTTCAATATTTTATTGAAAATTATCTGCTTTAGGTGTATTATGTTTGTACAGTATAAAATTACTGTAGATTTTTTAGGAGTTGTTTTTATGAAAAAGGGCAAAAAATTAATATCGGCAGTTTTATGCACAGCAACCATATCTTATGCTATGTTGCTGACACCTATCGCAGCATGTGCGGAGTACTCTTGTATATTTCAGGATTCAAATTGTAAGGTGATATGTATTTCTAACACAGCTAACTGTACAGACAAACTTTCACCGCAAAGCATATCAAATAATTGTTGTTTGCTTTTTAACCAAAATTGTAATACAGTACCTTCATCAGAAGAAAACAGTATTAATGATGTTGAAAATCCTACAGATATTCCCTATACCAACAATGATAATAATGATGATACTGCTCCTCACGAAGCTGCAACTGAACCGACAGTCCCTCAGAATACGGAAAACGATGATAATGCCGCCTCATCTTACATAGACGAAGTTGTACGTCTGACTAATATTGAACGTGAAAAGGCTGGACTTAATCAGTTGGTAAAAAGAGAGGATATGTGCGGTGTGGCAAATATAAGAGCTATGGAAATTTCTCAAACATTTTCTCATACCCGTCCTAACGGTCAGGATTGCTTCTCGGTAGTTAAAGAAAAAAATATCTCTTATCGCTTCCTCGGAGAAAATATTGCATCAGGATATACCTCACCTGAAGCAGTTGTTAAAGGCTGGATGAACTCGGAAGGACATAAAGCTAACGTTCTGAATGGTAATTTCAGTGGCATAGGTATTGGATACTACGAACATAACGGTATAAAATACTGGGTTCAGATGTTTATAGGATAATTTTTGTACAGAAGCTTATATATGTAACCCAACCTGCGGCGATTGCAGTCCCTCGTGAATAAATTCACGAGGAAATTTAAAAGCATAGCTTTTAAATTTGTCAAAAGCTATGCTTTTGACGACTGCAATCGCCGCATTTTTACGCAGCTTTGCAAAAATCTTAACAAATTGAAGGTGAGAAAGGGGATAAATCAGCTTCTAATTTTTAAAGCGGATAAAACGCTTTAAGGTTGCCGAAAGTTTGAATATTTTCGGACGAAAAGGCCGCAGTAAACACCATACTGCCGATTTGCAGAAAAAGCGTATACCGCTGCACTTTACAGCTCTGTTGTTCTTGTTATAGCTTTTTACAACTGCTATTATGTTTTCCGCCTTTACTGTTTCCGTCCATACCTGACTGTCACCGTTGATGAGAAGTTGTCCGTCAGACAGGATTTTTATTACTCTGTGCAGAACTATATCTCCGTTATCTCTTTTAAAAAGAACTATGTCGTATTTTCTTACAGGCTTTCTTTCGACTGAAACAAGAGCTACAGAGGAACTGTCCGAGTAAAGCGTAGGAGTCATACTTGTTCCAGTTACTGTGAGGTAAAATACACCGTTTTCATATTTTATTGTTTCGCTTATAAGCTCTGAGAGCTTTTCTTTTTTCACGAGTTTTTTTGAAGCGTTCATATTTTTAATCAGCCTCACCTAAAAGTATAAGTAATTATAGCATAATTTTATAAATAATTTCAACACGGCATATCATTGAAAAAATAAATTTATACTTTATATTGACCTTTTTCTTAAGATTATATAAAATAGTCAGGGAGTAATAAGAATGAAAAGTTCGTGACTGAATTTATAAATCGGAGAGTGTGTATGAAAGAAAAAGCTTTGAGCGGAAAAAGACTGGATTATCTCGACCTCGCAAAGGGAATAGGAATACTGATTGTTATGCTGGGACATTTTCCGTTTTACGGAGAACCGCATATTTCCATACAGCTTTATGACTTTATATTTTCGTTTCATATGCCGCTGTTTTTTATAATTACAGGAATAATTTTCGGTTACAGCAGGAAATGGGAAAAGCAGACATTTAAGGAGCTTTTCATAAAAAAGTTAAAGACTATAATATATCCGTATTTTATGCTTTCTGTAATTGCACTTGCTTTGCAGGTTCTGGAGATGATTTTTCTTAATTCGGGAAGTACGTTCGACTTGCAGGTTACAATTATGAGAACGCTTACTTTAAAGGGGTACAATGCTTTATGGTATCTGCCGGCATTGTTTTTTACTGAAATTTTGTTTTTTGCTCTTGAAAAGCTAAAGGTAAACCGATTTATATTTGTTGCGGTTACGCCTGTTATTACTTCTTTGCTGGCTGTTTATGTTTATCCTGATGTATCTAAGATGTCATATAAAAGCACCGCAGGAGATATATTTTTTCTTGTATTTCTTTATTCTGTACGTGCATTTATTACCTGTGTTTTCATATATGCAGGATTTTTTGCATATAAGCTTCTGTCTTCTGACATAGTAGAAAATCACCCTGTTTATGTATTTTCGGCAGGTCTGATTTTACTTGCGGCAGATATTATACTTTTCAGATTTAACTCTTCAGTAAACATATGTCTTTTGCAGATAGGCAATCCGTTTTTATATTATATCTGCTCATTTTCGGGTTCGTTTGCCGTTATTCTTATGTGCAGGGCATTTCCGCATAAGCTGAGATTTATAAGCTTTCTGGGAATGAATTCTCTTGTAATAATGGCAACTCACAACAGAGCCGCTATAGATTTTGCATTCTATTTTGAAACCCTGATAAAAAAGGTATGTTCATTTATAAATTTTTTCCCGCCGCAGCTTTTAAGACTGGCAGTCGTATTTATAATACTTGTGGCTATTGAAACAGTCATAGTTCTGATTATAAACAGGTTTATGCCGTTTGTTAAAAGCTTTCCAGAGTTCGGAAAAAATAAAAAATCAGTATGAATTGAGCTTTTAAGCTTGTTCAGATTATAAATTATTCTTTATTTTAAGGAGAGATTTTGTTATGGCAGTTGTTAAAGCGTATAAGGGTATGAGATTTAACTGCGAAAAGGCAGGAGATATCAGCAAGCTTGTTTGTCCGCCTTACGATATAATAAGCGATGAGCAGAGAGAGGAATATATAAAGACAAATCCTTACAATATAATCCGTCTGGAGCTTCCCAAGGGTGAGGACAGATACGGCAAGGCTGCCGAAATTCTCAACGAGTGGCTCAGAGATGAAATTCTTTTCACAGAGGATAAGCCTGCTATATACATATATGAAGAAGAGTTTACCGCATACGGCGAAAGAAAGAGTATAAAGGGTATAATATGCCGTGTAAAGATAGAGGAATTCAGCAAGGGAGTAATACTTCCTCATGAATTTACGCTTTCCAAGGCTAAAGAGGACAGATTTAATCTTATGAAAGCAACCAACTGTAATTTCAGTCAGATATATTCCCTGTATATGGACGGCGGCAAGGGTACTCTTTCAACAATAGACAAGCTTTCCGACAAAGAACCTGACATTCAGCTTACTGACGGTGAGGGCGTAATCCACAGAATGTGGATAATAACAGACGAAGCTGCCGTAAATCAGATTTGTGATGATTTTGCAGACAGAAAGCTTTACATAGCAGACGGACATCACAGATATGAAACAGCACTCAACTACAGAAACTATATGAGAGAGCAGGGACTTGCAAAAGAGGGCGATGGCTGTGACTATCAGATGATGATGCTTGTAGATATGGAACACCCCGGACTGGTTGTATTCCCTACACACCGTCTTGTACGTGATTTGAAGGATTTTGATGCAGAAAAGGTTCTTGAAAAGTGCAGAGAGTATTTCGAGGTTACAGAATATGACGATATAAACAGTGCCGAAGAAGTTCTTATGGGACTTTACAAAGAGGGCAAAAAGGCATATGCTTTCTACTCAGGAAACAAAAAGTACAATCTTCTTGTATTGAAGGATATGCAGGTTATCAGAGAGCTTCTTCCGAATGCAAGCAGTGCAACTCAGCAGCTTGATGTAACAGTTCTCCATACGCTTGTTCTTGAGAAAATTTTCGGCATAGATGCAGACAATATGGCTAAGCAGATTAACCTTACCTATACAAAAATCTTTGACGAGGCAGTAGAAAGCGTAGACAGCGGAAAGGTTCAGTGTGCATTTATTCTCAATCCCACAAGAGTTTCCGAGATAAGGGACGTAGCCTCAAACGGCGAAAAAATGCCTCAGAAATCGACATATTTCTATCCCAAGATGATTACAGGTATGGTTATGAACAAGCTCGATGACTGATTTTTCGCTTTGGAGTAATTATTATGGGTATGATAGGACATTATTTCAGGACTTCCTCTACAAATATGAGAAGAATGAAATTCGGGAAGCTTGACCTGTACAAATTTATTGATAAACTTGACGAAAGCGAACAGCTTGATATAGACAAAACGTGGCAGGCAATACAGTTTACTCTCACAGGCACTACAGGCGAAACGGACGAAACAGGCGAACCCCCTTGGGGAAATCTCGTTATAGGCAGTGACTATATAATTCCGTATGAGTTTCCGCTTTCTTTTATAAGTGCAAAGGAAGTAAAGGAAATTGCAGAAGCAATGAAAACTATGGACGAGGCAGAGTTCCGCAAGATTTTCGATTTTAAGAAAATGGTCAGCGTTCGTATATATCCTTTGGTATACGGAGAGGACGAAGAAGAATTTTTTGATTATGTTTACGGATATTTTGATGAAATGAGGAAATTCTTTTTTGAAGCTGCTGCCAGAGGTCTTGACGTTGCGTTTTATATAGACTGATTTAGATTTTATGATTTAAAAGAGTGGTAATATGAGTGAGATATACAGCTTTTATGCTATGATGTCGAGGATTAAGTATATTCATCGATGGGGACTGATGAAAAATACGAGAAACGAAAATTTAAGCGAGCATTCTCTTGAAGTTGCAATGGTGGCCCACGCACTGGGCGTAATAAACAACAAGAGGTTTGACGGAAGTATAAATCCCGAACGTCTTGCTGTGCTTGCTATGTTTCACGATGTAAGCGAAATAATAACGGGAGATTTGCCTACACCTGTAAAATATGATAACCGTACCATAACCAATGCCTATAAAGAGCTTGAAGAACAGGCAAGGCTAAGTCTGCTCAAAATGCTTCCCGATGATATAGCCGCAGAATACAAAAGTATACTCTGCGAGAATGAGGACGAACTTCTGCTGTGGAAATATGTAAAGGCTGCCGATACCATATCCGCACTTATAAAATGTACGGAAGAGCTTATTATGGGTAATGCCGAGTACTCAAAGATAAAGCAGTCAAAGCTCAGAGCTATAGAAAAAATCGATTTGCCCGAGGTTAAAGTCTTTATGCAGGAGATGTTCCCGGCATATGAGCTTACTCTTGATGAACAAAAATAAACCCATTTTTTTATACTGACCTGAACCAAGGCTGTATCTGAAACCAAAGTGGGGGCGATTGCCGCAATCAAAATACGAAGTATTTTGATTGTTCACCTTGCAAAGCAAGGTGAATGCCCGTGAAATTCTTCACGGGGACGGCAATCGCCCCCTGCTGTAAGCCGAAGGTTACGCTGATTTATTTGTTGACATTTTTAAAAGCAGTGATATAATTATAACTGTAGCGAAAAACTATTCAGTTTTTACAAAAAAAGTTAAGGTTTCGAGGCGGGGTGAAAGTCCTCACCGGTGGTAAAAGCCCACGAGCAGAAAGCTGATTTGGTGAAAATCCAAAGCCGACGGTACAGTCCGGACGATAGAAACCTGTGGCGGATTGTTTCGGAATATTTTGGATTAGTTTTAAATAACCGCCAGGGAATTTTATCGGAAATTAAGGACGTAATGCCTCACAGCGTTACGTTTTTTATTTTCAAGCATATATTTTTACAGGCAGGTGAATTTCAGATGAGCATTTTTACACAAGATGACTATTCATATATGAGATACGCATTACAGCTTGCGGAAAAGGCGAGAGGATTTACTTCTCCAAATCCGATGGTAGGAGCTGTAATAGTAAAGGACGGAAGAATTATAGGAGAGGGTTATCACAAAAAATACGGTGACTGGCACGCTGAAGTAAACGCATTCGACAGTGCAGAGGAAAGCGTTGAAGGAGCGACAATGTACGTTACCTTAGAGCCTTGCAGTCATACGGGAAAAACGCCGCCGTGTGCAGACAGAATAGTCAAGGAAAAAATCGGAAGAGTTGTAATAGGAGCAAAAGACCCTAACCCTCTTGTAAGCGGACGTGGTATAGAAAAATTAAAAAATGCTGGTATAGAAGTACGCACAGGACTTCTTGAAAAAGAAAGCATAAGACTTAACGAAGTCTTTATGAAATACATAACCGAAAAAAGACCTTTTGTATTATACAAGTCTGCCGTTACGCTTGACGGAAAAATTGCTACATATACAGGAAAGTCAAAGTGGATTTCCAACGAAAAAGCCCGTGAAGAGGTACATATGCTCAGACATTATATGAGCGGAATTATGGTGGGTATCAATACAGTTATCGCCGACAATCCTATGCTTAACTGCCGTACAGAGGGGCTGACCTCACCTGTAAGAATAATAGTAGATTCAAACCTCAGAATACCGACTGATTCAAATATAGTTCAGACAGCCGACAAATACAGAACAATCATCGCAACGTTGCAGGACGAGGACAGTATAAAAGCGTCTTTACTAAAAAAAATGGGAGCAGAAATTCTAAGAGTAAGAGAGTACTGCGGAAGAGTTGACCTTGACAGTCTTATGGATAATTTAGGAAGTATGGGTATTGACAGCATACTTATAGAGGGCGGCGGAACACTTGCTTTCAATGCCTTTAAGCAGGGAATAGTAGACAAGGTTATTTATTATATCTCACCAAAAATATTCGGAGGAATTTCCGCAAAAACCTCTGTAGAGGGTGACGGCTTTGCAGAAATTTCAAGGTGCGTAAAGCTTAAAAGTATGCAGGCTGAAATGCTGGACGATAATATCAGGATAACAGCTTATGTTGATAAATCATATCAGGATTATCAGACATTTGTTAT
>ONBJ01000030.1 GCA_900316025.1 uncultured Eubacteriales bacterium | reverse complement strand
GTTGCAAGACCTGCCAAAGACTGTATTTCCGAAGGAATTATAATCTTTGTAGCTTTTCCATCGGCAGCCTTCTGGAATGCTTCAAGGCTCTTGAGAGCTATTACCTTATCGCTGGGAGCTGCTTCATTAAGCATTTTCAAAGCATCTGCATAAGCCTGCTGTACGCTTCTTATAGCTTCAGCTTCACCCTGTGCCTCACGGATTTTTCTCTCCTTTATAGCGTCTGCCTGCAAAATAGCCGACTGCTTGTGACCTTCCGCAACCAGTATCTCACTTTCTCTCTGACCTTCTGCTTCAAGTATTCTTGCACGTCTTTCACGCTCAGCCTTCATCTGCTTCTCCATTGACTCCTGAATTTCTCTGGGCGGCAGAATGTTTTTAAGCTCAACTCTGTTTACCTTTATTCCCCACGCATCTGTTGCTTCATCAAGTATTACCCTTATCTTACTGTTGATAACATCTCTTGATGTAAGAGTATGGTCAAGCTCCAGCTCACCTATGATATTTCTCAGAGTTGTTGCCGTAAGGTTTTCTATAGCCGAAATAGGATTTTCTACGCCGTATGTGTAGAGCTTGGGGTCTGTTATCTGAAAATACACTACGGTGTCAATCTGCATTGTAACGTTATCCTTTGTTATAACGGGCTGAGGGGGAAAATCCACAACCTGTTCTTTCAATGATACTCTCCTTGAAATTCTGTCTATAAAAGGTATCTTCCAGTGAAGTCCCGTTCCCCATGACTCGTGATATGCACCGAAACGCTCGATTACAAACGAATGTGCCTGAGGTACTACCTTTACATTTGCAACAAAAATCAGAATTGCTATTATTGCCAATATTACTATTACTAAAAACAACGGACTCATATCGTCATTCTTCCTTTCATCAAATCACACCTTTGCTTCGCAGGGAGCAACAACCATTTTTACTCCCTCTATCGCCTTGACACGTACCTTTGTTCCCGCAGGAATGAAAGCACCTGTTTCCGACTTGGCAGACCATACCGAACCTTCTGCCTTCACCTGTCCCACTGCTTCGGTATCGTCTATATCCACAACGACATCTGCAACCTTTCCTATGTATCTGTCGCAGTTTGTCGGAACATCTCCGCTCTTGCTTTTCAGATGTCTTGCAAGAGGTCTTGTAGCCACTATGCACACTATAGACAGCAGCGAAAATACTGCAAGCTGTACAATTAAATCATCTGTAAATACCGAAACTATCGCAGCGGCAACCGCTCCGACTGCAAACCAGAGAGAGACAAGCTGAACCGTACACCCCTCCAGTATTACGGCAATTACTGCAACAATAATCCATACAACAGGTAAGCTTAAACCTTCCATCATAATAAATTCTCCTTTCACATAAGACAGAAAGTATACCCCAAGCCTAATAATAAAATATCATATTCCGCTTATATAGTCAATATACAGCTTTGTAACAAAATAATTAAGGATTTTTAAACATTATAACGAAAATATACGCAGGACTTTCTACATATAATTTAACAATCAAAAAAACAATCCCTGACGGAGCAAAGCCATAAAGTTTAGGTCAAGCCTTTTCAAAGGCTTGCGGGTCAAGGGCAGAGCCCTTGCGGTTTCCAAAGGCAGAGCCTTTGGTCAGGATTTTCAAGGGTGAAACCCTTGAACACTAATAAAACGGAGCTGAGTTTATGGACATTAAAATTATCGCATCGGTTTTTGCAGGAACTGTCCTGTTTTTTACAGTTCTCTACGCAGTCAAGAAAAGCCGCAAGCCTTTCAAAAGAGCCGTTACATCTGCCCTTTCTGGCATTCTTGCACTTATCGCCGTAAATACCGCAGGGCTTTTTACAGGCGTATATATTCCCGTAAGCACACTAAGCCTTTGTATAAGTACAGTCGGCGGTATTCCTGCCGTAACCGTTATGCTGATAATTGACACCTTCTTTAAATAAAATCCTCTCTGCTGAAATCCGCTGTTGCTATAACATTAAGAGCCGTTTTCTTATCCCCCGTCATAAGTGCCACGACAGCCTGATATATAACGTCCGTATTGTTATAAAATACATTCTTTACCACACTTGCCTGCTCCGCATTCGGTGCATACATACTTATCTGCAAAAGCTGATTTTTTCCGTCATTTACCGTACATTCCACATAAGAACGGTTATTCTTTGTTTTCAGCTTTACCTCGTTATCCTGCTTTATATCACGCTGACGCAAAGCCTGCCTGTATTTCTCCAGAGTTCTGTCTTTGACAGATGTCGGAAGCTCGTCTGCAAGATTTTTTACTATAAATCTTCCCGATTCCGAAATCCTGTAAATCTGAGCGTCTTTGTTGTCAGCTTCAAGCTGACCGTTTGCCGTAAGTTCATCAAATCCCTGCGAGGCTTCAAAAAAATTTGCCGCACCGCATTTCTGCAAAACTCCGCATATAAAATCCTTGCCCGTACCGTTATCTGTCTTATCTATGAGATAGCATATCAGTACCTTTATCTTGTCCTTGTCACGAAGCCCTCCCGGAGCTACTCCGTCATTGGAACTGTTGTACAGAACATTGAACGACATTATATATACACCTCCTGTGAAAATCTATCGACCGCATCAATTACTCAATATTCCTGTTTATCAAATCCTCTAAAGTCACACTTTCGAGATAATCGTCAATAATTTTATCCAGCTTTCTCCAGAGCGGAAGCGTAACGCACTGTTCCGAATACTCACATTCATTTCCACCGCTAAGCTCTGAGCAGGAAACAGGCGACAGCGTACCCTCTGTAATCTTCAGTACAGAACCTACCGTATATTCTGACGGAGCTTTTTTAAGTCTGTAGCCGCCGTTTTTACCCCTCAGACTTTCCACAAAGCCTTCCTTTGACAGCAACGCTACAATACTTTCAATATACTTCATCGACAGTCCCTGCCTTTGAGCCACTCCTTTAAGCGAAGTATAACCACCATCGGCATTCAATGCCAAATCTATGAGTATCCTCAGAGCATACCTTCCTTTTGTAGAAATCATCATAATTAACCTTCCTCCCTGAACAATAAAACTTTTTTATCAAACAACGGCTCAATATCCCGTATGACATCAAGCCGTTGACTGTATCCTTTATTTTCTGAAATCAGCCTGTAAGACCTCTGAACAATATGCTTACTATAAGTCTGTCCATTATCGTTACTGACAGACTGCCGCATAGAACTCCCAGAACTATTCCGCATATGACATCTGTAAGATAATGCACTCTCAGATATATCCTCGAAAAGCTTATCAGCGTTGCCAGAATAAGAACGGGAACCCACAAATCCCATTCGCAGCGGAAAAAGCTTACCGCAAAAACCGAAAATGATGATGCGGAATGTCCCGACGGAAACGAATAGAAGTCAGGACGTTTTGTAAGCAGCTTTTCGTCCTCCAGCTTGTGGCACGGACGCATTCTGCATACCATATGCTTTATAAGTCCTTCTCCGAAAGCTGAAGTAATACCTATCGCAACAAGAAAATTTACTCCCGTTACAATTCCCGCAGGGTTCAGTATAAACGGAATGCAGAGCAGTATCCACACCGAACCTTTTGTTCCCAGCATTGAAATAACTATCATTATATTATTCAATATCGGTGTATGCAGCCGTCCAATCCAGTCAAGCACAAAATCATCGATATATTGTATTTGTTTTAACATAGTTCTCTCCAACCACAAATTATTCCTCTGCCCACGGCGGAACAGTACTTACTTTTTCCGATGTCAGAAACTCTACGGAACGTTCTATAGCATCACGGGAATTTCCCCAGTCCTGTCCGTTTGCACGATAGTCAAACATAGTGCAGAAATGTGCTACATCACCTTTCAGACTTTCAAGATAACCACCTGCAAGCTGAGCTGTCGCCTTGTAGAAATCGGGCAGATTTTTTGAGCTTACGCCGTGCTTTGACATAGCCGCTTTCATAAGCATTGTATAGTGCTTCATACATATGAACGGCTGCTGTGAATAAAGCTTTCTGAACTCCTCTTCATTCTCCCACGTTTTGAAAATGCTTTCCATAAGGTGTTTCATACCCCACGACATTTTATTGCATACATAGCAGCTTTCCTGAAGCTCCTCCAGCTTTGCCAGTTTCTTCTTGTCGGGCTTTCCTTTTACATCTTTCGGTATAAGCTCATTCATAACCATTTCAAGGTGAGTATCAAGAAGCAGGGCATTCGGCAGACGCTTTCCGTAATGAACCATCATATTAAGATGTCTGTGACAGAACCCCATACTGTTCGTATCCATACGTATATCAGGCTCCATCATAGCCGCTCCCGTTATGTACTGTACATAGTTTTTCTCCAGCATAGCCGACATACGGCATATCGGACAGCCGTCCTTTGGTGCAAAAACATCATTTATCGGTATCGTACATATATTTTCTTTCATAAACACACACCCTCTTTTTTAACTATTTCTTTACTTTTTTATTTCTGCTTTTTATAAAACGTCTTTTTATAAAATAACCAATTCCCATATCCAGAAGGTCATAGCTGAAAAACTCATATTTACGCACAGCTCCCTGACCAAACTTCCCCAGAAATTTATATATTTTCGGATTACGCATAAATCTCTTGAAAGCATTCTCTTTGCCAAGTTTAAACTCCATTTTGTCGTCCAGCCACGAATTTGTAGCATAATGCTTCATAATCCTGTTGTATTCGTGCATACTCAGAAAATACGTTCCGTCTATAAGCTGTGACTGATTGTTCCATATCAAAGTGGGATATTCGCTTTCAAGCACAGGCATATTCAGAGTAGTATTAAGCTGCTTGAAACCGCCCTCAAACGTAAGTCCTTCATAGCATTTAAAAAATCTGTCAATTATTTCATCATTTTTCTGACAGCCGAAAAACAATCCTGTATTAATTCGTCTTTCCGTTTCAAACGCAAGCACTCTTTTATAATCAAGATACTTGTCCAATGCTCCCTCTGCAAGTATCTCAACATCTGTATCTATGTAGAAGCCGCCGTATTTTTTCAGAGCTGTAAGCCTTGCAACATCGGAAACAAATGCCCATTTCTTGTTTTCATATGCTCCTTTTGTAAATTCACACATATTAACGTCAAAGTTCGTTTCGTTCCATTCCATAAACTCATAGTCAGGACAGTTCCTTTTCCACGTTTCCATACATTTTTTTATAATATCGGACTTTTCACCTTTTCCGAACCAGCAGTAATGAACAATCTTAGGTATCATTTTTATAACCTCACCACCAAAAGCATTCTTTGTTTCATTTCTCATATAATTGCTCCTCTATTGTAGCATAAAAAAAATAAATATGGTATATTATTTTAAAAAGATTTATTTTTTATTTTTCTGCAAACAAAATACCCTAAAATATATCACAAATTTATGTTAATATATAGGCAAACGTGAAAACAAAGTCAAAGGTTGACAATTCCGACAATATGGTAGATAATGTATTTGTTCCGCTGAACGCTTTTGTAAAGGAGTGTGTGAGATTTTATGAGAGTGATAACAGGAAGTGCAAGAGGACGGCGGCTCAAGGCTCTTGAAGGGCAGGACGTAAGACCTACCACAGACAGAGTAAAGGAAGCCGTTTTCAGCATAATTCAGTTTGAGATTGAGGGAAGAAACTTTCTGGATTTGTTCGCAGGTTCGGGACAGATGGGAATAGAAGCTTTGAGCCGTGGAGCTGCAAAAGCCGTTTTCATAGACGAAAAAAAAGCCTGCATTGATATTATAAAACAAAACCTCGTACATACGGGACTTTCCGACAAGGCAGTTGTTCTGAATACAGGTTCGCTGTCGTTTGCAAAGCGTCCTGCATCGGAAAGCTTCGACATCGCTTTTCTTGACCCACCTTACAAAAACGGTATTCTTCAGGAAATACTCCCTTTAATCACAGAAAAAATGAAAAAAACAGGTATAATTATATGTGAAAGTCCTGTTGATGATAAAATACCTGAAAAAATTAATGATTTTGTACTTGACAGAAATTATCGTTATGGTAAAATTATGATAAGTACGTATCGCTGTGAGAGTGAGGACTGATAATGAACAGAACGGTAATTTGTCCCGGAAGCTTCGACCCCGTTACACTGGGGCATATAGATATAATAGGTCGTGCTGCCGCTATGTTCGACAGGGTTATTGTTGCCGTTTTGATAAATTCAGCCAAAAAACCCGTTTTCACGGTAGACGAACGCATAAGACTTCTTGAAAAGGCTCTGGTCGGCTTTGAGAACGTCGAAATTCAGAGCTTTGACGGACTCCTCGCCGAGTATGCAAGAAAAATCGGTGCTGATGCCGTTGTCAGAGGTCTGAGAGCTGTTTCCGACTTTGAATATGAATTTCAGATGTCGCTTACAAACAAGAAGCTCAATCCGGAGCTTGAAACAATCTTTTTAACATCACGTGCAGAATATATGTTCCTGAGTTCCAGCATTGTAAAGCAGATTGCTGTTCTGAACGGTGATATTACAAATTTTGTTCCGGAATGTATCCACGATGAAATAAAAAACAGACTTGCAGGAAATACAGGAAATATCTGATATTTGCCCGAAGCTTTTGCCTGAAGGTAAAGTTTTTCTTATATTTAACATTAAGTCAAAACAGAAGGATGGTTGAAGATGAAAGTTGAAGATTTGTTGCAGGAATTAAGAGAATTAGTTGAAGACGCTAAGGTTCTGCCGCTTTCAGGCGGAAAGTGTCTTATAGACGCAGAAAGCATAAAAGAGCTTCTGGACGATATTGATGACACTCTTCCTCAGGAAGTACGTCAGGCAAAGGCTATCGTTGCAGACAGACAGAAGATTATGGCTGACGCAAAGGCTGAGGCTGAAAATATCATTCGTTCCGCTGAGGACAAGAAAAAATCCCTCGTTACACAGAATGAAATCGTAAGACAAGCTCAGGCTGAAGCAAATGAGATTATCTCAGACGCAAAGAGCAAGTCAAGAGATATGCGTATGGCTGTAAATGATTACGTTGAGGATATTCTGAGAAATTCCGAGGAGCTTCTTACAAATCAGGTAAATGCTCTTAAGAAAACACGTCAGAACATAAAGGCAAGTCAGAAACAGCCCACACCGCCTCCCGTTCAGAAGCCTGTCGCACCCAATCAGGACTGATTAATAATATTTATACATACTTTAAAGGCATACATAAACCAAAGCGTTTATGTATGCCTTTATTTTTTGAAATTATATAGACAAAAAAATCAGTTACCGTTATAATTATACTGTTGATTGTATATTTATACCGCCTGTAAAAAAAACGGAGGTGTTTTGCTGTGATAAGACTGTTCCGTACAGATGACAGCGTTATATATGAACCCGAAACCATATCGGACGGAGTATGGATTGAGCTGTCATATCCCGATGACAATGAAATAGCCAAAGTTGCATCTTCTCTGAAACTTAACCGTGAGGACTTAACGGCAGCTATCGACCTTGAGGAAAAGAACCGTATAGAAATACACGATAACTATACGCTCATACTTTTCGATATTCCTGCCAGCGAAACACGTCACCAGCAGGAAAGCTATACGACTATCCCTCTCGGCATAATAATTACCGAAAACAATATCGTAACCGTATGCTCTCAGGAAACATCTGTGCTTAGCTATTTCAGACAGAACCGTATGAAGGACTTTTCCACAAAGAAAAAACTTCGTTTCGTATATCAGATTATGCTCAGAACCTCCTTTTTGTATCAGCAGGTTCTTACCGATATTGACAGAAAGCGTACAGAGTTTGAAGAAAACATAGAAAGCATAACCAACGAACAGGATTTGATAAGTCTGCACGAACTTGAATCCACGCTCGTATATTTTTCAACCTCACTCAGAGGCAACTATAACGTACTTAACAGACTTGAACGCTACAGCAGCATACAGCGTTATCCCGAGGACAGAGAGCTTCTTGACGATGTAATCATAGAAAATCAGCAGGCTGTTGAGATGGCTCAGATTTACAGGGATATTATCGACAGCACCCGTGAGCTTATGTCCTCTATGATAGACTCCAAACTGAACAATGTGATGAAACGGCTCACTTCCATAACCCTTATACTTTCAATCCCCACAATCATATCAGGTCTGTACGGAATGAATGTAGACCAGAAATGGATGCCTCTTGCATACACTCCGCACGGCTTCGGCATTATATGTCTGCTCACGGCTACAGTATGCGTTGCTCTCATTGTCTACCTCAGAAAAAAGAAAATGCTTTGAAAAACATAAACCATAAAAGTTTCGGTCAAGCCTTTTCAAAGGCTTGCGGTTTCCAAAGGCGGAGCCTTTGGTCAGGATTTTTAAGGGCGAAGCCCTTAAAAAACTACTCAGTTAAAGAAAAAATGCCGCAGAAAAAGCGGCATTCTTAGTTATCGGTGTGTTTTTATTCGTCAAGCAGCGATTTGTCAAATGTCTTTTCAAATATAAGACTTCCGTCTGCATTGGTATACTTCATTACAACCTTGGGATTGTCATACTCAACATACTGTACCATAAGCTTCATAAGCGGCTTTATCTTGTCTACTGTCGCACTGTCCTGAAAACTCTTTTCGGCTATCTCCCTCGAAACATCAAGACCGTCCTCGGGTATCTGCTCATTGAACTTGTAGTCATAGATAATCGCATCGCTTTTTACGGTTATATCCAGCTTGAACTGGTCGGAGCTGCTGTTTATCTGCTCCTCTGTTTTTTCAAGCATAGACTCCATTGCGGAACTTCCGAACAGCTCATCTACACTCTTATAAAGCTTTCCGCCAGGTGTATAGCTGTAGCTGCTGTCACTTTTACTCTCGGCTGAGGACGTACTGCTGTCTGATTTACTCTCGGCTGAGGACGTACTGCTGTCTGAATACGAACCTGACGAGGACGAATAGTCCGAATAAGAACTGCTGTCTTTATCATCACTGCCCTCCGTATCCGTATAACTGCTGCCCGAACTCTCAGAAGATGATACGCTGTTCTTTGATTTCTCAAGCTTTTCCAAAGCGTTTATAAACCTGCACGATGACAGCGACATAATACACGATGCCGCAAGAGAAACAACAATCAGCGATTTCAATAATTTCTTCATACTTTAATCTTACCCCTTTCAATATATATCTTAATTCATATATATCTGTTTTTAATATATCATTTTTACAGTGCCGTGTCAATAAACAATTATTTTATTTTTCTGAATTGGATTTACCCTAAATCATAAAGAACAAAATCAAGATATTAAATAAAAAATAATCTTTTCAATTGCATTATTTGTATAATATATGCTATAATGGTTATCAGTACATATTACAGAAAACTGTCAAAGGAGGATAATGCTTATGAGAATACTGATTTTATCTGCATCTACAGGCGGAGGACATATGAGAACCGCCAACGCTATGAAAAAATACGTAGAAGAAAACAGACCCGATGATGTTGTCAAGGTCGTGGATACTCTTGAACGTGTGGGGCATCTTTATAATAAAACCGTTTCGGAAGGCTATGAACTTATGGTAAAGGCTGCACCGAAATTTTTCGGAACTGTCTACAATCAGACAAACAAGGAAACAAAAATGAATGACTGGGCAACAAAATTCCAGCACAGCCTTGCAAAAAGACTGCTTCCTCTTATGGTCGAGTTCCGACCCGATGTTATGATATGCGTACACGCATTCTGTGCCGATATGGCATCTTGTCTTAAAATAAAATATAAAATGGACGTACCTATAATATGCCTTATCACGGATTTTGCAACACATAAAATGTACGTACAGAAAGGTATTGACGCATATGTTGTTTCAAATCAGGAAATGGTATATGCTCTGGAAGCATTCAATGTAGACCCCAAGACGGTTCAGGTAAGCGGCATACCTATAGACCCCGTTTTCTACAATAAGCCTGACCGTGTACAGCTTATGAAAAAAATGGGACTTGACCCCGATTTGAGTACTCTGCTTTTAATGGCAGGAAGCTTCGGTGTAAGAGATATTTTCAAAATATACCGTGACATAGTGGAAACCGAATCCGATTTTCAGATTATCGTGATAACAGGAAAAAACAAAAGACTTTTCGAGGCTTTCAGCAGAATGCTCGATAAGGACGACAGCTATGCCGAAGTGATAGAAGCTGCCGCCGAGGAAGAAAATCCCGAAGATGAATTTGAAGAACTTGATTTGTACAAGCTTACCGAAGAAGCCGCAGCATTCATGGACACTCCTGCCGCACCCGATGATACAAAGGAAACAACATACAGCGAGGTAAACAAAGTATATTACGGCAAATGCGGCAAAAAACCGACAAAGCTTCTTTACTTTGTTGACAACATAAATGAATATATGTTCGTATCCGACCTTATCATTACAAAGCCCGGCGGACTTACCGTAAGCGAGGCTATAGCCTCAAATCTGCCTATGGCTATTTTCAGTGCGTTTCCGGGACAGGAGGAGGATAATGCCGAATACCTCCAGCGTAACAATATGGCTGTACGCCTTCCCAAAAAGAACCCCGGAAAAGTAGTTCACAAGCTGCTGCTCAACACGGAAAAAATGGCTGCTATGAAAGAAGCCTGCAGAAAAAACTATCGTGAAAACTCCGCAGGAAAAATCATTGAGCTTGCAGAAAGGCTTGTAAAATCTTATGCTGTCAAACATAAGACATATGATGCGGAAAAAGTATCCGAAATGCTTATAGAAAACGATTTTTCGGGGGTCTGATATATGAAAAACCGTATTGCTAAAATATTATTTGTTTTCTTTACGGCATTTACTCTACTGTGCAGCTCATCTTGTAATTCTCAGAACGATGAAAACAGAGTAAAAAGCAGCGATGACCTGCTTGCAGGCATTCAGAAAAGCTCAGATGCTCCCGTATATAATTTCAGGGAAACAACTTCTCAGCCCGAAGAATATACGGCTTATTCGGGCAAATGCTGTGAGCTTTCTCTCAATATGATTATGCAGGACAGTTACTATAAAGAAAATACGGTTTTCGCTCCCCTTTCCGTATCGCTCACGCTTTCGGCTTTTGCGAACGGTACTTCTCAGAAATCACTCAGCGAAATAAAAAATATTGTCGGCAAACAAAACTATAACACCGAAGCCATAAATAAATGCAGCTCGTATATCTCCCAGAGAATACGCTTTCTGAATACGGAAAATACGGGAGTTTTCAATGTATGCTCGATGTGGGTATCAGATAAGCTTTCGCCAAAAAGAAGCTTTCTGCAAAAGTATGACAATTTCTATGACATATATGCTTACAGGACAGATTTCGGAAAAAGCAACGTAAACACTATAATTTCAAACCTTATATCAGATAATTCAAAATCACTGCTTCCCGCAGGCGATATAATGACAAAAAAGGATTACCGCATTTATATGGACTGCTCCGCAGCAGTAAGCGATGTATGGCTCAGCTCATACTCCGAAAATGATATAAGCAAGGGAAAATTCAACGCTTACGGCGGAAAAAGTACAGATGTAACATATATCGCAAGCCTTGAAAGAAGCTTTAAAACCAACTCAGCCAAGGGCTTTGTAAAGGATTTGAAAAATACTCCCTGCAAGATGTTTTTCATACTTCCCGACAAGAATTACAGTCTTGAGGATTATGTGAAATCGCTGACCTACGACAAGCTTGTAAGTATGCCCGAAAGCGTTTCTCCTACTGAGTTTTCAAACGTAAGCATACCTGAATTTTCGGTAAGCAAAAATGTCAGTCTTAAAAATACACTGGAAAATCTGGGAGTAAAGCGTATTTTCTCAAAGGAAGCCGATATTTCAAAGGGATTTGCGGAAGATGTGTATGTTGATGATATTACACAGTCTGTAAGCGTAACCGTAAATCACAGCGGAGTTTCAGCAGGGGAAGACACTCCGTCAGACAACAGCTTAAAAAATAAAAATGATGTTCAGCCAAAAGTAAAGGATACTATAATATTTGACCGTCCCTTTATCTATGCTGTGGTTGATAATGAAAGCTATATTCCTATAATAATAGGTACTGTCAATAATCCCAAGTAAAGGATAAATTATGAAAAAAAAGATTAATTTCAATTTGATTTTCAATATAGTTGTCATTGTTATTTCCGTATCGCTTGTAGCTTACTTCTGTTTTTCCGAGGACGGTCTTGCCGACCTCATAAAGTCAGATGTGTGTATGGATATATTCTGGATATTTATGGCTGCGGTGTGCCAGCTTACCAATATGTTCATAGATTCCACTATAACGTGGCTTTTTCTACGCAGGGGAAATCAGCCGTTTACTCTGCTTGACGGAATTAAAAGCTCCTGCGTCGGCAGCTTCTACAGTTGTATAACTCCGTCCTCCACAGGCGGACAGCCTATGCAGATTGTCTTTCTTTCCAAAAAACATATAGATATAGGCTTTGCTATGTCTTGTATGACGCAGAAATTTCTGGTTTATCAGATAACAACAACTCTTGTCAGCGTGACAACGTTAATAATAAAATTTGATTTCTTTGTAAAGCTTATCGATAACCCGATTTTATGGTTTTTTGTTTTGATGGGCTTTTTATCTCAGGTAATCGTTACAAGCGGATTTCTGATTGTTTCATTCAGCACAAGGCTTTCAAAATGGCTGCTCAGAATTATAGGAGCTTTACTGAAAAAAATAAGGCTCATCAAAGACCCTCAGGGAAAAATTGATTATATGACGGGTCAGGTGGAGCTGTTTCATAACGAAAACAAGGCTCTTATGAAACAGCCTAAACTTCTGATTATATCATATATCCTGATTTTTATACAGGTTATGGCTATACTTCTTGTGCCTTACTGCATATACAGAAGCTTCTGCGTGAATGAGGCTTCTGTCACGGATATGATGTTTTCCCAGTCCTTTGTAAATCTTGCGTCATCGATGGTACCCCTGCCCGGAGCTACAGGTGCGGCAGAACTTTCATTTTCCGTATTCTATAACAGGTTCTTCGGAAAAAATATAATGAAATCTGCACTGCTGCTCTGGAGAACAATAACATATTACTTTGTTATAATTATATGCTTTCCTTTTTCAATGCTTACAAAAAATAAAGATAAAGAAGCTTCGGCTGAAAACGATAACTTGGAATTACCTGACGAATAATTTTACCGTCCTGATGGTACTGTAAGGTGTAGGGGGAATTTTTATGGATAAAAACGAGGTGGCTATCAGCATAATAATACCAATATATAATGTAGGTGAATATCTGCACAGATGTCTGTCGTCCGTTGCCTGCCAGACCTTCAAGGACTATGAGGTCATAATGGTAAATGACGGCTCGACCGATAAAAGCTGCGAAATAGCAGAAAGCTTTACAAAGTACTTTGTAAATTTCAGGCTGGTGCATAATACTCAGAAGGGAGTTGCCTATGCGAGAAATCTCGGCGTTTCGCTTGCAAGGGGAGAGTATATCGCATTTGTAGACAGCGATGACTACGTTGACCCTAACTATCTGCTCCGCCTTTACAGTGCCGCAAAGGAATATGATGCCGATGTTGCTCACTGCAACTATGTTCTGTACAATATAGATTCAGGTTTTCTGCATTCCGTAAGAATAAGAAAGCCACGCAAAGGCGTTATGACAAATATAAATATGGTAAGAAGAACACTGTCCGATTTTTTTATGAGGTCGTACCTGTGGAACAAGCTTTGGAGGCGTTCGCTGTTTGTGGACAACAATATAACGTTTCCGAATATGAAGTTTGAGGATATTGCTACGGTTTCAAAGCTTCTTTATTTTGCGAACAAGGGTATTATTTTAAATCAGTACCTTTATTACTATACAATACGTGACGGAAGTATCGTTCAGACCGTTTCACTTCAGAATATAAGTGACTATATTCTTTCCTTAGGAATGTTAAGACGTTTTTTTACGGATAAAAATGAACTTACCAACACAACGTTTCCTTTTATACGGCTTGCTATGATTATGATTTTTGCAAATATAGGAAGTCTTTTCAGATTTCATTTCAGGAAAAGAAATTTCAGGGGATATTTCGGAAATGTAGTCAAGGGTACAAGGAATATACTGTATTTTTACTCCAAGAACTTCAAAAAGGCTTCACATCAGGAAGTAACTCTGCCGTACTCTTTCACCGAACCCGAGGACAAAAGCAAAAAGTAGGACGGAGATACCATAAAAGTTTTGATTGAACTTTTTCAAAAGTTCACGGTTTCCAAAGGCAGAGCCTTTGGTGGGATTTTAAAGGGCAACGCCCTTTAACAACTCGTAATAAAACAGAAATGCCTTTTTCAAGGCATTTCTGAAAATACTTTGCCCTTATACCGCTTGGCGGTATAAGGGCATTCTTTTTATTTTCCGTTAAAGGGTTTCACCCTTTAACTTTTCAGTATGTTTTCGATTTCAGGGAAAATCTCAAGACTTTTCCTGAGTATACCATTTACATATGCGATCGTCATTCCGTAATTTGTTATGGGAACTTCGGCATCTGCCGCACATTTTATGCGGTACTTCATCTCCCTTTCGTTGAGCATACAGCCGCCGCAGTGGATAATCATTGAATACTTTGAAAGCTCGGCAGGAAACTCCGTGCCGCTTGTAAATTCAAATTTTATATCCCTGCCCGTATATTTCTTTATCCACGAAGGAAGCTTGACCGTACCTATATCGCCGCACTGCCTGTGATGAGTACAGCCCTCGCTTATAAGTACAATATCATTGTCACTGAGAGTATCAAGTTTTTTGACACCTTTTACAAGCTCGAAAATATTTCCCTTATGCCTTGCGAAAAGTATCGAAAAAGAAGTCAGACATATATTTTCGGGAACAATTTTGGAAACCTTTCCGAATACCTGAGAGTCCGTAATGACGAACTTTGGGGGCTTCGACATCGTATCAAGCGTATGTTCAAGCTCACTGTCACGGCATACAACAGCCGTACAGCCGCTGTCGAGAAGCTCTCTGAGTGTATTCTGCTGAGGAAGTATAATTCTTCCTTTCGGTGCAGCCTTGTCTATAGGAACTACCATAACAACACAGTCGCCGCTTTTCACTTTGTCTGCAATAATCGGATATTCCATAATATTCTGCGGAACAATTCGGGCAATACGCTCTTTAAGCTCGTGTATGTTCTCTCCTGTTACGGTACTTACCGAAATTTCATTTTCCGTATTTACGCTCATACCCGAAATATCAGACTTATTGAACACTGTCAGACAAGGGATTTTCTTTTCACGTATTTTTTCAAGAATTGCAAAATCGTATTCTGTCATACCAACGCAGCTATCAACAACAAGCAGAGCAATATCGGTTTTGTTAAGTACCTGATACGTCTTTTTTATACGCATTTCTCCGAGTACTCCGCTGTCGTCCAGTCCGGGGGTATCTATTATCACTACAGGCCCGAGCGGCAGAAGCTCCATAGCCTTTGAAACGGGGTCTGTGGTTGTTCCCTCAATATCCGAAACTATTGCAAGCTCCTGTCCTGTTATGGCATTTATTATACTTGATTTTCCTGCATTTCTTCTTCCGAATATACCTATATGAATTCTGTCTGAGTTCGGGGTACTGTTAAGGCTCATATTTCAAAACCTCCGTATTCTTAAAATCTGAAATCCCTTTTTCCGAGATGAATATTTTCTATATATTCGGAAGCAAGCCGTCTTGCCTTTTCGTTCGGAATATTTTTAAGCTCATCTGCAATAAGCTTTTCGCCTATCGCCTTTGTTTCGGAAGAAGCATAATCTTCAAGAAATTCTTTGAGCGTCATAAGTGCATTGGGGTGACAGCAGTTCTGAATCTGACCTGTCTTGCAAAGGCTCATAAACCTGTCGCCTGTTCTGCCCTCACGGTAGCAAGCCGTACAGAATGACGGAATATATCCAAGTTCCATAAGCCATCTTACAACCTCGTCAAGAGAACGCTGGTCGGATACATCGAACTGTTCCGTATCGTGAGGTCTTTCATCGTCCGAATAGCCTGCATAGCCGCCTACTGATGTTCTTGAAGCTCCCGAAATCTGAGAAACTCCCAGACTTATAACCTTGTTGCGGCAGCTTTCGCTTTCTCTTGTGGAAACAATCATTCCTGTATACGGAACGGATATTCTTATACAGGCGATAATCTTTGCGAATGTATCGTCATCAATGCCGTTGTCGAAAACTTCAGGGTCAATATCATCTGCACGTTTTATTCTGGGTACGCTTATGGTGTGAGGACCTACTCCGTGAACAGCTTCAAGATGTTCTGCGTGCATAAGCAGTCCTGCAAACTCATACTTGTAAAGCTCCAGTCCGAACAGAACACCAAGACCTACGTCATCTATACCGCCTTCCATAGCTCTGTCCATAGCCTCGGTATGGTAGGCATAGTTATGCTTGGGGCCTGCGGGGTGAAGCTTTTCATAGCTTTCCTTGTGATAAGTTTCCTGAAACAGTATATAAGTTCCTATTTCGGCTTCTTTGAGCTTGCGGTAATTTTCAACCGTTGTAGCGGCTATATTTACGTTTACTCTGCGGATAGCTCCGTTCTTGTGCTTTACGGAATAAATTGTTTTTATGCAGTCCACTATATAGTCAATAGGATTGTTCACAGGATCTTCGCCTGCTTCTATTGCAAGACGTTTATGCCCCATATCCTGAAGAGCGATTACCTCTGCCGCTACCTCCTCCTGAGTAAGCTTTTTTCTCGGGATAGTCTTGTTCTGATAGTGATAGGGACAGTATACACATTGGTTTACGCAGTAGTTTGAGAGATAGAGCGGTGCAAACATAACAATTCTGTTTCCGTAAAAGGCTTGTTTTATTTCCTTTGCCAGAGTATACATTTTCTCTGTAAGGTCGGGAATTTCACAGGCAAGAAGTACGCTTGCCTCTCTGTGGGAAAGTCCGCTGCACTCAACGCCTCTTGAAGTTTTGCGGGGCTTTGCCTTATCGAGAATTTTCTCTATAAGCTCACGGTTGTTCTTGTTTTTTTCTGCATATTCGAGTGTTTCGAGTATTTCCTCGTGATTTATAAATTCCTCTGCTTTCAGGGATTTAGGGTCATACATTTTTATATTCCTCTCTTATTCAAAAATGATTCTGAGTGTTCAAAACAAAAAATCTTTATTTAAGGCTTATATGCATCGCCACGGTCAACAACAATCTGACAGCCTGCATTTCCCACACGTTTTTTAAGGCATTCAAGGCACTGTGCCGATTCCTCTCCCGTACAGATTTTATTGTCATACAGCATATATTTTTTTCTGACTGACGGCGGCGAAAGATTTGGCATAACTACATTTGCACCTGCTTTCAGACCAAGCTCACGTCCGATTGGTGAGATTGTGCCGAGAGCGGTTGTAGACGGAATCAGTGCATAAGGCAGAGCCAGACGAATTAAACCAAGCATAAACAGGGTAAGCTCCAGCGTTCCCGAGGGTTTATCCGCAAAGGGTGTATCCTTATGCGGAATAAAAGGGCCTATGCCTACCATAGACGGTTTCAGGGAGCTTAAAAAGAGCATATCATCTGCAAGATTTTCGGTTGTCTGAAAAGGTGAGCCTACCATAAAGCCTGTGCCGACCTGATAGCCTATGTCTTTAAGATTTTTAAGACAAAGCTGTCTGTTTTCGGCTGAAAGCGTGTTCGGGTGAAGCTTTGAGTAATGGCAGAAATCCGCCGTTTCGTGTCTGAGCAGAAATCTGTCCGCACCTGCATCAAAGAGTTTCTGATAGCTTTCACGGCTTCTTTCGCCTATTGAAAGTGTTACCGCACAATCGCCGTAAGCCTTTTTTATTTCGGACACAATGCGGCACATTCTCTCATCTGTGAAGTAAGGGTCTTCGCCGCCCTGAAGAACGAACGTGCGAAATCCTAAGCTGTAGCCCTCTTCACAGCAGCTCATAATATCTTCATCGGAAAGTCTGTAGCGTAAAGCGTTCTTATTGCTTTTTCTGATACCGCAGTAATAGCAGTCGTTTTTGCAGTAGTTTGTAAACTCGATAAGACCTCTTATGAAAACCCTGTTTCCGTAATATTCCTCACGGCATTTACGTGCGAGTGAGAAAAGGTATTGTGCCGTTTCTTCGTTTCTGCCGTCAATAAGCGAAACGTATTCCTCTTTGCTGAGGGCTGATGTCTGATAAAGCTTATTGATAATGTCAAAATTACTGTTTATATTTATGCCTCCTCGGATTTAGAGCAGATACTTTTTGATGTTACGCCGTCAATACGTCCGAGCTTTCCCGACATTGCATTGACAACATCAGCGGGAGCATCTATTACAACGCTTATTACGTTCATATTATCCCTTACGTTGGGCAGTCCCATTCTTCCTACAACGTATTCGGAATATTCGTGAAGAATTGCATTTATTTCGGCAGAAGCCTTGTTATCCTCAATCATAATTCCTATCAGTGCTACTCTGTTCATAAAAAAACCTCCGTAAAATATAATAACTCCGCCCTGAGTATTTATCGGGCAGAGTGAATTACAAATAAAAAAATTAATATTACCTTATTGATTTCACTCTTTTCCGTCAGAAGAAACAACTTTCAGATTAGATATTGAGTTAATTTTAGCACCTGATACCTCTAAAGTCAACAAAATATTTTTACTGAATGAAATTTATATACAAGGGGTTGCCCCAATCAGGAGACATTTCCTGATTGGGGCAAAGTGTGAAATGTTTAGGAAAATTTTAAAACTTGTACGCATTTCAGTTTAAGGGCTTTGCCCTTAAAAATCCCACCAAAGGCTCTGCCTTTGGAAACCGCAAGCCTTTGAAAAGGCTTGACCTAAACTTTATGGCTTTGATTTTTTCGTCTGAGCGTTTATCCTGCGTTTCTGAGCTGTAATCTCAATTTATCGGCAATCATAGCGATAAATTCACTGTTAGTGGGTTTGCCTCTGTCGTTGTGTATCGTATAGCCGAAGTAGGAATTTAAAATATCAACATCGCCTCTGTCCCACGCAACCTCTATAGCGTGTCTGATAGCTCTTTCAACTCTTGAAGAAGTTGTTTCGTACTTTTTGGCTACAGACGGATAAAGCCTTTTGGTAACAGCGTTGATTATATCGGGATTTTCCACCGACATAAGTATGGAATCACGAAGATAGTTATAACCCTTGATATGAGCAGGAACACCTATCTGATGAAGAATTTCGGTAACACGCACTTCCATACTTTTCGAGCGTGAGCTGAAATATTTTCCGCCGCCTGAAACGGCAGGATTATATTTTTCGTTCAGCATAGAAATCATACTTTCGGCAATATCCTCCATATTGTACGGCTTGAGTACAAAATATACAGCACCGCAGTTCATAATTTCACGCTCAAGAACAGGACTGCTGAATGTTGAATAGACGAACACAAGCGGCATTTTTTCAGGATTTTTTCTTTTCAATGCCCTTAAAACTCCCACACCGTCCATTCTGGTCATAAACATATCCATAAAAACTATATCGGGTCTTACGGTATCTATTTTTTCCATAAGCTCAATGCCGTCCTTGCCTGAATAGGTTGTTATGAAGTTATATCTGGCTAAAGCCTTTGCGTCATCACGACTTATTTCGGCAGGCTCTTCTGTTATAATGATATTAATTTTATTTTCCATAATTTCTCTCCTTGCTTTTTTCTTTGGTGTCTATATACTACCATAAATTGGTAAATTTGGCAAGGGTTAGCGTGAAATTTTTTTGGAAATTTTTAAAAAATTTTTATTTTTCAAAACATATTTTTGTTTATGCGACGTTCTTTTCGGATTTCTGATTTTCCTTATTGAAGTCATCTATCATATTTTCTGCAAATATACCGTAACCCTTCTGAGGTTCGTTGACGAATACATGGGTTACAGCTCCGACAAGGCGGTTGTTCTGAATAATGGGACTTCCGCTCATACCCTGAACAATTCCGTTTGTACGGCTGAGAAGCTCGCTGTCGGTAATTTTTATTATAATATTTTTGGTTTTTGTGCTTTCGTTATAGTTTATAGACTGTATTTCAATATCGTAGTATTTAGGGGTGGAGGAATCCAGTGTGGTAATAATCTGAGCTTTTCCTGTTTTTACCTGCTGTTTGTAAGCTATGGGGATTTCGCTGTGGCTGACGGGAGAATTTTCGATATAGCCGAACACGCCCGATTCGCAGTTGCTTATGACGTATCCCCTGCAAAGATTTTCGCAGTGATGACCGTTAAGTGTACCTGCTGTACCCGATTTCGATTTTGTTATGCTGTCTATTTCCGCACCTGTTACCTCACCCTGAGCCATAGGCATAAGCTCTCCTGTATCTATATCGCATATTCCGTGACCAAGTCCGCCGAAAGCGTGGCTTTCAGGGTGGAAAAATGTCATTGTTCCTATTCCTGCGGAGCTGTCACGAACCCATACGCCGATTTTATATGAACTTTCGCCTGTTTTTATCGGAAGAATGCTTTTTGACATTGTTCTGTTATTGCGTATTATTGTAAGATTTACAGGATTTCCGCCGCTTTGGTTTACAACGGTCGGCAAATCTTCGGTACAGTTTATTTTTTTTGAGTTTGCATAGGTTATTACATCGCCTGTTTCAATTCCTGCCTCTTTTGCAGGATTGTAGGCTTTTCCGTCTACTGTAAGCTTATCTGTTTTTACCACCATAATACCCTCGGTAAAAAGACGTATTCCGAACGGATTTCCGCAGGGTATGACCGTTTCGTTTTCTTTTATATTTATATTTACGCTTTTAATCGGAATAATATTTCCAAACATAAGCTGTCCCGAAGTATTGAGGTTGCTGTCCCTGTAAGTGTTCAGGGTTACTCCGTAAACCGCAAGGGATTCACTTCCTATATTATTGACGTAGTAGCTTGACGGAAGCGTATTGCCTAAAATAATCCCTATACCCAGTACGGCTGTACATATGACTGATAGTGCAACGGTAAAAGTTTTTACGAATTTTTTCATAAAATATCACCTCCGTATTCCGCTGCTGTTTTTATTTTGCCACGCTGATATTCAATTTAATGTGGAAATATATTATTTTTTTCTTCATAAAAATTTTTTGCCTGATTTTGTAATTTATTCGTGCTGATTTTAATTTTATTTTTTATTTGTTATTGACAAAACATCAATGGTATTGTAAAATCTATAGCAGATTGGCAGTTCCATGAAGGGGTGCACCACCTTGGGTGCAGACTTTTTGTGGAGCTTTTATTTTTTTATTTCGCAAGGAGGGAGCGTTTACAATGGTAAGGATAAACGGAAAAGAAGAAACTGCAGCAGGTATCAGCCTTGCAGACTATCTGAAAAACAATAACTACAATCCCGAAAGTATCGTAATAGAGCTTAACGGAGAAATTCTGAACAGAAACGGCTATGCGTCCGTTGTTTTGCAGGAAAATGATGTTGTCGAAATACTTATGTTTATGGGTGGAGGCTGATTTCTTTTCGGCTTTGCATAAAGTAAAGAAATATAACATTTAAATTAAAGGAGATTGCATCACAATGAAAGATGATAAATTTATATTAGGCGGTCACGAATTTACTTCAAGATTTATTTTAGGTTCGGGAAAATACTCGCTGAACCTTATAAAAGCGGCTGTCGAAAATGCAGGTGCGGAAATTATCACACTGGCTCTCAGACGTGCCGCCACGGGAAATGTTGAAAATATACTTGACTACATTCCAAAGGGAGTAACACTTCTGCCGAATACTTCAGGTGCAAGAAATGCAGATGAAGCCATAAGAATTGCACGTATTGCACGTGCGGCAGGCTGCGGAGATTTCGTAAAAGTAGAGGTTATAGCGGATTCAAAATATCTTCTTCCCGACAATTACGAAACCTGCAAGGCTACCGAAATACTTGCAAAAGAGGGCTTCGTTGTTATGCCCTATATGTATCCCGACCTTTACGCTGCAAGAGATTTGGTAAATGCAGGTGCGGCGTGTGTAATGCCGCTTGCAGCTCCGATAGGCACTAACAAGGGTCTTTGTACAAGGGAGTTTATCAGAATACTTGTTGAGGAAATAGACCTTCCCGTAATAGTTGATGCAGGAATCGGAAAGCCCTCTCAGGCTTGCGAAGCTATGGAACTTGGTGCTGCGGCAGTTATGGCGAATACCGCTATTGCAACAGCAGGCGATATAACGGCTATGGCAGAGGCATTCAAACACGCTATCATAGCAGGACGACAGGCTTATCTTGCAGGTATGGGCAGAGTACTTGACGACAGGGCAGCAGCTTCTTCACCGCTGACAGGCTTTTTACACGATTAAGCTTTAAGACTTTAACTCAGATTAGTATATTAAGGAGTTTATTATGGATAATCAGAAAAGAACAGACCATATGCAGTATATGGAAGGTATGGAGGTTATAAACTCCGATATTATGGACAAGGTAATATCGGAAATGAACAGCTATGACTACAGCATATATACCGAACAGGACGTAAAAAAAGCCTTGCTTAAAGATAATATTTCGCCCGATGACTTCAAGGCTTTGCTCTCCCCTGCGGCTTTACCTCTCCTTGAGGATATTGCACAGAGGGCAAAGCTCGAAACAAGAAAGCATTTCGGAAATTCCGTATATATGTTCACACCGCTTTATATAGCCAATTACTGCGAAAATTACTGCATATACTGCGGCTTCAACTGTCACAACAAAATAAAAAGAGCTATTCTTGACGCCGACCAGATACGTGCCGAAATGAAAACAATCGCTGAAACAGGACTTCAGGAGGTTCTCATTTTAACAGGTGAAAGCCGCTCGAAAAGCGATGTAAGATATATAGGTGAAGCCTGTAAAATAGCTTCGGAGTACTTCAAAGTAGTAGGTCTTGAGGTCTACCCTATGAACAGCGATGAGTACGCATATCTTCATAAATGCGGAGCGGATTTCGTAACGGTCTTTCAGGAAACTTATAATTCCGACAAATACGAAACACTCCATCTTGCAGGACACAAGAGAATATTCCCCTACAGATTCAACGCTCAGGAACGTGCTATTATGGGCGGTATAAGAGGCGTAGGCTTTGCCGCTTTGCTCGGACTTGACGATTTCAGAAAAGACGCTTTTGCTACAGGCTATCACGCATACCTTATACAGCGTAAATATCCTCATGCAGAAATAGCTTTCTCTTGTCCCAGATTAAGACCTATAATAAATAATGATAAGATAAATCCAAAAGATGTACACGAACGTCAGCTTTTGCAGATTATATGTGCATACAGAATTTTTATGCCGTTTGCAAGCATAACGATTTCCAGCCGTGAAAATGCCAATTTCAGGGATAACATAATACAGATTGCCGCAACAAAAACCTCCGCAGGTGTCGATGTAGGTATCGGAGCACACAGCGGAGAACAAAAGGGCGATGAACAGTTTGAAATTGATGACGCACGTTCCGTAAAGGAAATGTACGATATGATAAAATCAAAGGGTATGCAGCCTGTTATGAGTGACTATATCTATGTATAAAATATTGTGTATAACAAACAGCTCCGTATGTGATTACGACTTTTTAAAGCATATTGATACTCTTGCACAAAGCCGTATATACGGAATAGTCCTGCGTGAAAAACAGCTTTCGGCAGATGATTATTATTATCTTGCCAAAGCTGTAATCGGAATATGTAAAAAATACGATAAGCTTTGTATACTGCATAATTTTGTTGAGGAAGCCGTAAAGCTGAAACATTATGCAATACACTGTCCTATGCCTGTTCTTGAAAAAAACG
>ONBJ01000019.1 GCA_900316025.1 uncultured Eubacteriales bacterium | reverse complement strand
GCAGCGGTCTGAAAACTGTTACAATTCCGAATAGTGTTACTGAACTGGAAAATGAGTTGTTCAAGGGCTGTACATCTCTTGAACAGATTACTATTCCACACAGTGTCACAAAATTAGGCGACAGGATTTTCTGTAACTGCACCTCTTTAGAAAATATTACCATTCCTGACAGCGTTACTGAATTTGGAGGCTGTATATTTGAAGGTTGTACCGCTTTAAAAACTGCCACTCTTGAAAACGGTATTACAAATATCGGTCAGATGTTCAGAAACTCTTATATTGAAACTATAACACTTCCCGAAAGTATGACGTATCTTTCCAACAGTGCGTTTGAAGAATGCAGAAACCTTAAATCTGTAACTCTGCCCGATAATCTGGAAACCATTGACAGGTATGCTTTTTATAAGTGCGAAAGTCTTGAGGATATAACAATTCCCGACAAAGTTCAGAAGATTGATTATCAGACGTTCTTAAACGCAGGACTTAAAACCGTAACACTTCCTGCAAACCTTAATCTGATAGATACAGATGCGTTTGCAGGCTGTACGGGACTTGAAAAAGTCTATTACAGAAATACAGTTGCCAACTGGGGAAATAACGTAACGGTTAATGACGGTAACGAATGTCTTGGCGGAATTTCATCAAATGCGGAGATGTATTTCTTCCCTGATACGCTGACACTTAACAAAACATCTTACAGAATGGATTTTGAAGATACATACAATCTGAAATATACATTTGCACCTCAGAATTCATTCGGAAAATACACATGGAAGAGCAGTAATTCTTCCGTAGTAAAGGTAACGCAGAGCGGTAAAATAACGGCTGTCAATGAGGGTACTGCCAATATAACCGTTACACATGAGAGCGGTCTGAAAGCTGTCTGCAAGGTTACGGTAAATCCCGTACCAAAGACACTGGAACTCGATAAGGATACGCTGACACTGTTTACAGATGATACCTATACACTTCAGAAATCGTTTACCCCCTCAGATGCAAAGGCAAAATATACGTGGTCAAGTTCGGATACTCAGGTTGCAGCCGTAGACAGTGACGGAAAGGTTACGGCAATAAGTGCAGGAACGGCTACAATAACGCTCAGGTCAAACAACGGACTTACAGCAACCTGTGATGTTACCGTATGGAGATACCCCGACAGCGTTTCACTGGACAAGACTTCAATAGAAACAGGAGAGGGGCTTACAGAACAGCTTACACCACAGCTCAGCCCCGATGATTCACACACAAAGTCATTCACGTGGACTTCATCTGACGAAAATATCGCAACAGTTTCTCAGGACGGTCTTGTAACGGCAGTCAGAAAGGGTACGGCAACAATTAAAGTGACAACATCAAACGGAAAATCCGCACAGTGCGTTGTTACAGTCAAGGAACTTCCTCAGAGTGTCAAGCTCAGCAAGAGTTCAACGCTTATCAAGGTAGGTTCTACCGAAAGAATAAAGGCAACAATAACACCCTCTGACGCATACAACGAGGGTTATACATGGAAGAGCAGCGACAAGACAATTGCAGCAGTTTCATCAACGGGACTTATAACAGCCAAAAAAGCAGGTATTGCAACCATAACCTACAGAACAGCCAACGGCAAGACAGCAAAATGTACGGTAACTGTTGTAAATGTTCCCGAAAGCGTAGCAATCAGCAAAACATCTCTTACACTTGCAAAGGGCGGCACAGAGCAGCTCAGCAAAGCAGTAACTCCCGAGGACGCTGACGCTTACACATCATACACATGGACAAGCAGCAACGAAAGTGTTGCAAGCGTATCCGAAAACGGATTTATCACAGCTAAAGAGGTAGGTACTGCAACTGTTACAGTAACAACCGATAATGGAAAATCAGCAAGCTGTACTGTTGAGGTAAGACCTGCCGCACAGAGCATAAGCCTTGACAAGACAGAAACTGTAATAAAGGTTGGCACAACACAGCAGCTTACACAGACAGTAACACCTTCAACGGCATATACATCTTACAAATGGTCAAGCAGCAACCCCGATGTTGTAAGCGTATCCGAAAGCGGAGTTATCACCGCAAACAGCACAGGTACTGCCGTTATTACGGTTGAAACCGATAACGGAAAGTCGGCAAGCTGTACGGTTACATCTAAAGAGGTTGAAAGCGTAGACCTTAACAAACATTCAATGACACTTGGTGTAGGTCAGGCGTATACGTTAAGACCTTCCACAACTCCCGATGATATAGAATCCACATTTACTTGGAAATCAAGCAATAAAGATGTAGCTACCGTAACCTCAAAGGGTAAGGTAACAGGACGTGCAGTCGGAAAAGCTACAATAACAGTAAGAACGGATAACGGTAAGATATGCACCTGTACGGTAGTTGTAAAACAGGCACCGAAGGATATTTCACTCAACAAAACTGAAATGACACTCGGTACAGGTCAGATGTATACATTACAGTCAACGCTTACTCCGTCCAATTCGGCTACATATCAGCAGTGGACATCAAGCGATACATCTGTAGCAGTTGTAAACGCAAACGGCAGAGTTACCGCTAAAAAGGTAGGTACAGCAGTTATCACAGTAAAGACTACAAACAACCATACAGCAACCTGTACTGTAACAGTCAAGAAAGCTCCCACAAGTGTGGCTCTGAACAAAACCGCAATAAATGTGGGCGTAGGACAGAAGTATACACTTACAGCAGAGCTTACTCCGACGGATTCGGCAACATATTGTATGTGGTCGAGTGATGATACGGAAATTGCAGAGGTTAATTCAAACGGAGTAGTAACAGGTAAAGCAGCAGGTACAGCCAATATAACGGTCAAGACGACAAACGGCAAGACAGCAACCTGTAAAGTAACCGTAAAGAAAGCACCTACAGCGATAGAGCTTGACAAGACCTCTCTCAGTATGAAGGTAAAAGAAACTTATACGCTTGTAAAGACACTGACACCGACAAATTCAGCGGCTTCCTATATATGGAGCAGCAGTGATACAACTGTAGCGACAGTAAGCTCAGTCGGAAAAGTAACTGCAAAGAAAGCAGGAACAGCGATAATAACAGTAACCACACACAACGGCAAAACTGCAAGCTGTACTGTTGAAGTAAGATAAAAGGTATTTGTAAGTAATTCAGGAAAACCGAAAAAATGAAAAAAGCAAGCAATAGTTTTGAACTGTTGCTTGCTTTTGTTTAGGAAAGTTTCTTACCTTCATCGTAAATTTCATTTAAATAGCATTAATTTATTTTTTATTCAAGGTAACTCGAAAGCTTATATCAATAAGACTGTAAACAGTTTCCAACGAAACTGTACCGTCAAGAAGAACCGAAACCCAGTTACCTCGGCTTATATGATAACCTTTGAATATTCCGTCCTGCTGTGTAAAAAATGCCGCCTCCATATCACTGCCAAGCTTTACGTTGAGAATATCGGTAACGGTATCATCAAAATTTCCAAGCTTGTTCTTTTTTACGTCCATTACAATTCCGAACCACTTTCGGTTTTCCTTGTGGCGATATACGGCATAATTCGGAAATCTGAGCCATAGAAATTCAGGTTCTGCATTGTATTTTGTTTTTATATATTCGCTGACCTCAAACCTGAGTGTTTTTTTTGTTTGCTTCATATAAAAAATCCCTTTTTCTGTTACAGTTATTTAATTATTCTTTTGATTGGGTGTCTTATTACAGTTTTCATCTTTTCGGGAGCAGTTTTTCTTGCATCGGAAAGATATATTTCATGATGTCGTCTGCTTTCACTTAAATCATTTTCGTAACCGTTCTGTCTTAAATAGTCGTCCATAATTTTTACGGTATCAGGTTCATCGTCAAATGCTCCGATGTGCATAATCTGAACACACAAGCCCTCGTCGATAGTGATAAACTTTGCAGATGAACAATCAAGCTTTTTCTTTTCGGAAGCTGTTTTGACAGCCCAATCAAAATCACTTTCTGATACAAAATCAGGCAGACGTATAACGGAAATCCAACAGAAAGACGATTTATCGTTGTAATCTATATCATCTGTATTCTCCTGCCACCAGAAGCCTTCAAGAGGCGGCACAACGTATTCAAAAAAGCCGTCAATGTGATAATCGGTCTTATAGCTCATTTTCAGAGTATAGGCTACCGCATATAAAATACCTATGGCTTTTTTATAATCTCCGCCTTCCTCGTTCGGATTGCCCTTACCCTCAACAGCAATATAATTTGCCTTCGGAACATTTATAACGGAAGGCGTTTTCTTTGGCATATAAAATTCCTTATACTCTTTTTTGAAATCAAACGGCATAAAATTCACTCCATATAGTGTTTTTATTTATGAATAAGCTTCAGACCAATTCTGAAAAGATTTAGTCTGAAGCTTATGAATATAAAATATATGATTTACATTGTTCCGAAAATTCTGTCGCCTGCATCGCCCAGACCCGGTATTATATAGGAACGTTCATTAAGTCCCTTATCCTTAGCCGCACAGAATACCTGAACATCGGGGTGTTCTTCGGTCAGAGTTCTTATTCCCTGAGGAGCTGCAACGATACACAAAAACTTTATGCTTTTGGGATTGCTCTGCTTTATTATGGAAATAGCGTCAACTGCAGAACCGCCTGTTGCAAGCATAGGGTCAAGTACAAAAACGTCCCTTTCGTTTATATCCGAGGGTAATTTTTTGTAGTATTCAACGGGCTTGAAGGTTTTTTCGTCACGGTACAATCCTATGTGACCGACCTTTGCCGCAGGTACCATTTTGAGCATAGCGTCAAGCATACCGTTTCCGGCACGAAGAATAGGTACAAAAGCAAGCTTTCTTCCTGCAAGTACGTTGGTTTTTGTTTTTGCCACAGGAGTTTCTATTTCTATTTCCTCAAGCGGCAAATCTCTCATAGCTTCGTAGCACATAAGCATGGAAACCTCCGAAACAAGCTCTCTGAACAGCTTGCTGCCTGTGTTTTTATCTCTCAAAAAAGACAGCTTGTGCTGTATAAGAGGGTGGTCTAAAACTGTTACCTGATTATTCATTGTAAAAAAGCACTTCCTTTCTGATTTTTTATATTATGAAAAATTTATTGCAAATATGCGGTTAAATATTCTGTTCAAGTTCTTTTATCATATCAACTCTTTTGCTGTGTCTGCCGCCGTCAAAAGGGGTATTGAGGAAAATATCGGCAAGCTTGACAGCGGTATTTTCATCTATAACTCTGCCGCCCATACAAAGAATATTTGCATCGTTATGCCGTCTTGTCATTTCCGCACAGAACTCATTAGTAACTACCGCAGCCCTGATACCCTTTATTTTGTTTGCGGTCATAGAAACACCTATACCTGTTCCGCAGCATATAATGCCAAATCTGCATTCTCCGCCGGCAACCGCACGAGCCGCCTTTTCAGCATAGACGGGATAGTCTACAGATGAAGTATCATAAGTTCCGAAGTCCTTAAATTCAATACCTTTAAGTTCAAGATGTTTTTTAATTGCTTCTTTTAAGTAGTAGCCGCCGTGGTCTGCTGCCAATGCTATCATTCCTAAACACTCCTCTGAAAAAATTCTTTTATCCTGAAAGGTTATTTGTTGCCCTGTTTTTTCTGAAGCTCACGCTGTGCCTGTGGCAAGCTGAGATATATAGGTACAAGCTGCTGAGAACCTACAGCTTTGCCGAGCTTTATATATTTTTCCGCTGCCATCGCAACTCCGACGCTTTGCTGAAAACAGATATGCAGGGGAGCAACATCAACATTATCGGTAATATCTTTCATCAGGCTGTAAGCTGCTTCCGCACCGTCACCAGCGAATATCACATTTTCACCGGAATAATCCCTGTTTATAATATCGGCAATTTCCTCATAGCCCAGAGCCTTGTCATCAGTAAGTCTTTTCACATCTCCGTCAGCCGTACATCTGAAAAACGCACAGAAAAATCTTTTGCACCTTGCGTCAATAAGGGAACATATAAGCCTGTCCGTTTTTACAAATCCGTAAGCTATTGCTTCAAGCGTTGAAACTGCCACACACGGCTTGTTTTCCGCAAGAGCCATTCCCTTTACCGCAGCTATTCCTATACGCAGACCCGTAAAAGACCCGGGGCCGCAGGATACGGCAAAAAAATCAATATCATCTAAGCTTAGTCCTGCTATATTCAGAAGATTTTCTGTCATAGGCATAAGCGTAGTACTGTGCGTAAGTCCCGAATTTATATAGAACTGACCTGCAAGCATACCGTCTTTCAAATATGCAGCTGAAGCTGATTTTGCGGAAGAATCCATTGCAAGTATATTCAAATCAGGCACACTCCTCAACTGTAAAAATTCTTTCGTTTTCGCTGTTTCCCTTTTCTATGGAAATTTTTATGTATTCATCGGGAAGAGCGTTTTCGATATTTTCGCTCCATTCGATAATTATCACACCGTTTCCGAGATAGTCGAAAAATCCTGTGGAATAGAGGTCGTCCCATGTATTGACCCTGTACATATCGAAATGATATATGTTTACTTTTCCGTGATATTCATTTACTATAGCGAATGTCGGACTGGAAACACAGTTTTCCGCTCCAAGTCCCTTTGCGATACCTGTAGTAAGAGCGGTTTTTCCCATTCCCAGACCTCCGAACAAAGCTATTACTTCGTTTCCTTTGAGATTTGAAGCAAGTCTTACGCCTATATCCAAAGTTTCATCATAGGAAAAGCTGTTATAAACTTTACTCAAAAACTATCACCCTTTTATCAGAACAAGCCTGAGATTACACCGTGTTCGTCAACGTCTATTTTTTCTGCCGAAGGTACTTTTGGAAGTCCGGGCATAGTCATAATGCTGCCTGTATAAATTACAACAAAGCCTGCACCGTTTGAAAGCTTTGCGTCCCTTACGGTAATCTCATATTCTTTCGGAACACCCAGAAGCAGGGGATTATCCGAAAGGGAATACTGAGTTTTTGCTATGCAGACAGGAAGTTTATCTCCGCCAAGCTCAGCAATTTTTTTCAGTGATTTCTTTGCCTGAGGGGTAAATACAACTCCGTCTGCACGGTAAATTTCCTTTGCGATTTTTCTTACCTTTTCCTTTATGGTAAGTTCATCGCCGTACATAAACCTGAAATTATTTTCCTTTTCACAGGCTTCAACTACTTTGAGGGCAAGTTCTTTTCCACCGTTTCCGCCTTTTTCAAACATTTCGGCAACGGTAAAATCAGCTCCCTTTTTGTTACAGTAGCTTCGTACATATTCAATTTCGCATTCGGAATCGGAAGCAAACTTATTCAAAGCTACCACAACGGGAATACCGTACTTTTTCATATTGTCTATATGTACTCCCAAATTCTCCGTTCCTTTTTGGAGAGCCTCCATATTTTCCGCTGAAATATCGGTTTTAGGAACACCGCCGTTATACTTCAATGCCCTGCACGTTGCTACAAGAACTACGGCATCAGGTTTTAAACCTGCATACCTGCATTTTATATCAATGAACTTTTCCGCTCCCAAATCAGAGCCGAAGCCTGCCTCGGTTATACAATAATCGCCTAATTTGAGTGCAAGCTTAGTTGCCCTGACTGAGTTGCAGCCGTGAGCTATGTTTGCAAAAGGGCCTCCGTGCATTATAGCAGGCGTACCTTCAAGTGTCTGTACAAGATTTGGCATAACAGCGTCTTTCAGAAGAGCCGTCATAGCTCCTTCGGCTTTCAAATCCTTAGCGTATACGGGATTTCCGTCATAGCTGTAAGCAATGATTATTCTGCTCAGACGCTTTTTCAAATCAACAATATCAGCCGCAAGACACAGCACAGCCATTACCTCGCTGGCTACGGTAATCTGAAAGGAATCTTCTCTGGGTACTCCGTTGGTTTTTCCTCCCAGCCCTGTAACAATAAATCTCAGTTCCCTGTCATTCATATCAAGACAACGCTTGAATAAAATCTGACGAGGGTCTATATTCAGTTCATTTCCCTGATGAATATGGTTGTCAATCATAGCACACAAAAGATTGTTTGCAGCCGTAATTGCGTGAATATCACCTGTAAAATGAAGATTTATATCTTCCATAGGCAAAACCTGAGCATAACCTCCGCCTGCTGCTCCGCCCTTCATTCCGAAAACAGGGCCGAGTGACGGTTCTCTCAGTGCCACGACAGCTTTTTTTCCTATTTTTGTCATAGCCTCTCCCAAGCCTACAGTGACCGTTGTCTTTCCCTCTCCTGCAGGAGTAGGATTTATCGCCGTAACAAGAACAAGCCTGCCGTCCTTATTTGAATTTACTCTGCTGAACAACTTTTCGTTCAGCTTTGCCTTATATTTTCCGTAATGCTCCAGTTCTTCATACTGTATACCAAGATCTCCGGCAACATCATCGATTTCTCTCAGATTTGCCTGATGAGCTATCTCAATATCTGAAAGCATCAACTGCACCTCCATATAAATTTCTCTATTCTTATATTATATCACATTACAGAGTTCTTAACAAGCGGATTATCAAAGATACCTTAAAATTTTACATATAAAAACAAAAAAAGACCTGAGGCTCAGCGGTGCGATTGCAGACCCCCGTGAAAAATTTCACGGGGAGTTCAAAGTGCGTAAGCACTTTGAACATAAAAAGACTTTGTCTTTTTATGTCTGCAATCGCCGTTCCGACTAAGCCGCAGGCTTTGAAAAAATAATCCGTATACCTGAAAATTACTTCAGAACTCTTACTCTGATAACTCCCTCAACGTCCTGTATCTTGCTTGTGAGGTCGGAGGTAGCACCTGTAACATCGATTATTGTATAAGCGTAGTCTTTTCTTGACTTATTCTCCATATTTTCAATATTTGCACCCTGCTCGCTTACAAAAGAGAGAATTGTCTGCAAAATTGAAGGTACGTTCTTATGGAGAACGCAGTAACGAACATCACCTGTTCTTGCCATTTTAGCTGCGGGGAAATTAACCGAGTTTGTGATATTTCCGTTTTCGAGATAATCCTTGATTTCCTTTGCAGCCATTTCAGCACAGTTATCTTCACTTTCGGGAGTTGAAGCACCGAGGTGGGGCATAGCAATAACGCCGTCAACGCCGAGCAAATCATCGGTTGCGAAGTCTGTAACATAAGAGCTGATTTTTCCGCTCTGGATACCTGCAACAACATCGGCAGAGTTACAGAGGTCAGCTCTTGAGTAGTTGAGAATTCTTACACCGTCCTTCATCTTTGCGATATTGTCTGCACAGATGATATTCTTTGTATCGGGAGTGAGCGGAACGTGAACAGTAATATAGTCACTGTTTGCGAATATTTCATCAAGGTTTGTAACGTGTGTGATATGTCTTGAAAGCTGGAGAGCACCGTCAACCGAAAGGAACGGGTCATATCCGATAACGTCCATACCGAGGGCGATAGCTGCATTTGCAACCAAAGCTCCGATAGCACCAAGACCGATAACGCCGAGTGTCTTACCCTTGATTTCAGGGCCTGCAAACTTGCTTTTTCCCTTTTCAACCATTTTGCCTACAGCGTCGCCGTTGCCCTTGAGAGTTTTAGCCCACTCAATACCTGCAACAATCTTTCTTGAGCTTAACAGAAGTCCTGCAAGAACAAGCTCCTTAACAGCGTTAGCGTTTGCACCGGGAGTATTGAATACTACGATACCCTGTTCGCTGCACTTGTCAAGCGGAATATTGTTTACACCTGCACCTGCTCTAGCGATAGCGAGCAGTGATGCGGGCATTTCCATATCGTGCATTGAAGCACTTCTTACCAGAATGGCATCGGGATTTTCCACATTGTCACCGTATGTATATCCTTCGCCGAGCTTGCCAAGACCTACTGCGGAAATTTTGTTCAATGTCTGTACATTATACATTGTAAATCAACCTCTTACATTCAATTATAGTTAAATATAGTAAAAAATACGTTACGAAGAAATCCGAAAAATACTGTTATCAGCCGTTATTCTTCTCAAACTCTGCCATAAAGTCAACAAGAGCCTTTACACCCTCATAAGGCATAGCATTGTAGATAGATGCTCTCATACCGCCTACTGTACGGTGTCCCTTTATATTTACGAAGCCTGCTGCTGTAGCCTCTTTTACGAACTTAGCATCAAGGTCGCTGTCGCCTGTTACGAAAGGTACATTCATAAGTGAACGGTCTTCAGGAACAACAGTACCCTTGAACATCTTAGAATTATCAAGGAAGCCGTAAAGCAAATCAGCCTTTTTCTTGTTAAGCTCATACATCTTGTCAAGACCGCCGACCTCGTTCTTTATCCACTCAAGAACAAGCTTTGCCATATAAATTGTATAGCAGGGAGGAGTGTTATACATAGAACCGTTATCAGCCTGAATCTGCCAGTTGAGCATTGTAGGTGTTATATCCATCTGATTTCCGAGCAAGTCCTCACGAACGATAACAACAGTAAGACCTGCGGGAGCCATATTCTTCTGAGCACCGGCATAGAGAACGCCAAACTTGGAAACATCTATGGGTCTTGAAAGAATACATGAAGAAATATCAGCAACCAGAGGAACATCGCCTGTTTCGGGAAGCTCATTGTAAACAGTACCGTAAATAGTATTGTTCATACAGATGTAGAAATAATCTGCGTCCTTAGAGAAGGTTGCAGGGTCAAGCTTGGGAATATATGAAAAAGTCTTGTCAGCCGAAGAAGCAACCACATTAGCCTCACCGTACTTTGAAGCTTCAGCACAAGCCTTCTTAGCCCACTGTCCCGTTATAACATAATCAGCCTTGCCGTTTTTTGTCATAAGGTTCATAGGGATAGCCGCAAACTGAGTTGAAGCACCGCCCTGTAAAAACAGAACCTTGTAATTATCAGGAATGTTCATAACCTCTCTTAAAAGAGCCTCTGCACCCTGTATAATAGTACCGTAAATCTTTGAACGGTGTGACATCTCCATTACTGACTGACCGCTGCCCTCGTAATCAAGCATCTCTGCTGCTGCTTTTTTCAGAACTGACTCCGGCAACATAGACGGACCGGCTGAGAAATTGTAAACTCTGCTCATTAAAATACAATCCTTTCCAATACAGAAATAAAAAAATTAATTAATCCGTCATTTTAAACATTATACATCATCTGAACGTATAATGATTCAATACAACGAAACATATTAATTATAAACTTATATTTTTTTCAAGTCAACAATATTTTCAATATTTATTATTATATACCAAATATATCGGAACAGACAAATTTCTTTTTCCGTTAAAATTTCAGATTAACGAAAATATCCGATGTTTTGTAAGCAAGATAATTCAGAATTTGCTTTTACTTTTACGACAAAAAATTTTACAAAATCATTTTAATGTGATATAATCACCAACGTAAAGTATTATATACAGAATATTCAATGAAAAGGGGAATTGCCTTGACAGGAAAAACTCATGCAGCGGCAGGACTTGCAGTAGCTTTGGCTCTCGGAGCAAATATACCGCAGCTTGCACTTGCGACAGCAGGTGCGGTACTTCCCGATATAGACCACTCAGGTTCTACTCTGGGAAAGCATGTAAAGCTTTTAAGCAGACATTTAAAGCACAGGGGACTTACTCACAGTCTTATTTTTCTTATAGTAACATCTTTGCTGTCGCCTTATCTCGGACTTGGCGTGCTGACCCATATATTTCTCGATATGCTGAATCCGCAGGGGGTAAAGCTGTTTTATCCGAATAAAACAAAATTCAGGCTGCCGCTGTTTCACTCATTTGCGAAAACAGGCGGAACTTTTGAACAAATTCTCTTTGGTATGCTCGTAATAGCCATAATTTTTATACTTATATTTTATCAGAATATATGGGGTTATATGAATCTGATTGAATTTACCACTCTCTGGTATAACATAGAACTTCCCGAATGGCTCAATTTCAGAATATAAAGCGGTGACGATATGAACAATAACAGACTTATCTGTCCTGTATGCGGAAATAAGCTGGAGGTGAGAGGAAAATCTCTTGTCTGCCGAAAAAATCACAGCTTTGATATAGCAAGACAGGGTTATGTAAATCTTCTTCCCGTACAGAATAAAAAATCGCTTCACCCTGGTGACACAAAGGAAATGCTTTCTGCAAGAAGAAGCTTTCTTGAAAGCGGCATTTACTCAGAAATAAGAGATACTGCCGTATCCGAAGTAAGCAGACTAATCGGAAATATCAGTAATCCTTTCATAGTGGATATGGGCTGCGGTGAAGGATACTATACCTGCTCAATAAAAAATGCCGCAGAAAACTGTATCTGTACAGGCATAGACATATCCAAGGACGCTGTAAAAATGGCTTGCAGACGTGATAAATCCATAAGCTGGATTGCGGCAACGGCAGGCTGCATACCTATAGAGCGTGAAAGCACAGATGTAATCACAGCAATTTTTTCTCTTATCTCCAGAAAAGAATATCTCCGTATTCTGAAAAAAGGCGGCTTTATAGTTGAGATAACCGCAGGCAACGACCATCTTAAAGAACTCAAGCAGATAATATACGATGAAGTATATATTCAGAATAAAAAGCCGTCTTTTGTCGGCGAAGAATTTGAAGAAATCAAAAGAGAAGAACACAAATTCTCTTTTTATCTGAAAAACAAGGAGCTTCAGACACTGCTTGTTATGACACCGCATTTGTGGAGAATAAAGAAAGAAAACAGAGAAAAACTAGAACAAATATCGGAGCTTACACTGACCGCTCACTTCTGGCTGAGAGTTCTCAAAAAGCTCTGATATAACCAAGCCTGATAAATCATAAAGTTTAGGTCAAGCCTTTTCAAAGGCTTGCGGTTTCCAAAGGCGGAGCCTTTGGTGGGATTTTCAAGGGCAAAGCCCTTGAAGCGTAGAAAATGCCGTTTTCACGGCATTTTCAGTGGTCATTCATTTTTGATTCCGAAAGCTTTGGAAAGCATAAGAGTTTTCAAAGCCCAGTTTGAGTGAGTTTTAAACTCGTCCATACGTTCGCCTGAGATGCTGCCCGAAACAAGCGAATGGGAATCCTTATCCCAGTTAAGTATTGAAACTGCATCGTCAAGGTCTTTCTGATACACGGCATACTCCTCATTTACTATACCTATCTGTCTGGGGTGTATAACAGTCTTTCCGATAAAGCCGCAAAGACGATCCTCACGTATTTCATTTCTCAGACCTGTATCCCAGCCGCTGCCGCCGTAATACTCCCATACAGGAGCAGAAACAATATAATCCTCTCCGAAAGTGGTCACTATGTCTGAAAAAATTGAAGATACAGGCTTAATGCTGTGTATGGATTCTGATGAGCTTCTTCTGAATCCAAACCTATGACACAGGTCATTCCCTCCGACACGTATATTGAGAACAAGAGCTTCCGTTTCTCCGAGCTTGTCCTTTACAGCCTGAAGTATATCGTATCTCTGACTTAGATTGATTATGGAAAAATGCTCAAGAATAGGCATCATATAAACAGGCGAACTTCTTTTGCTGTTTACGCTTATAAGCTCATCAATATAGCGGTCGGCATTGTAGGGAGTGAATTTTGGAAAAATAAATCCTGAAATAAGCTCGTTTGCCGCACCAAGCCGTCTGTAAAGCGACTTTATCTGAGATGAATGACGTATTCTTATAAAAATTTTCGGAATAAAGAACTCTTTTTTTAGTCTTGTATCATATATTTTCTGCATTGAATCAATGAGTATATCCTCAGCTTCTGCAACGCAGTTATCCTGTATTGTATCTTCAAGACAGAGTGCAAGCGAAAATTTGTTTCCGAATTTCTGATTTATAACAGAATTTGATATTCCCTTGTTATTTGCAGGACAGTATAATAACGCACCTACGCTGTAGTAAATAACAGAGTTTTTCATAGAAGCCTCCTGAAAAAATAAAAGACGTGTTCAAAGTCATATTTTGTACACTAAAAATATTCAGTGCATAAAATATAGCATAAAATTAGAAAAAATGGTAGATATTTTTTTTGATTTATGTTAAAATTAAATAGGTTGGATATTTTTTTTGCTTTTTTAGTTAAATTGCACAAAATTAAAGATAAAAGACACATAGAGTTAAGTCGATTTCAGAGTTACTCAGACCTGTGCCTGTTGTTGGAGAAAGAGAGTATGGCATTTACGGATTTTAAAGTGGTATATAATTCTTCAGAAATGAAAGGATTGAACGGCTTTGCTGATATAAATGACAGAGTATCCTGCGGAAGTGTGAGAAATGTATGCTTTGCCAGAGCCGTGGGAGTAAACAGAAGCTTTTTGTCTGATTTGAAAACGCTTGAAGATATTTTGACGGAGAAAAGCAGAAAAGGACTTGCCGTATATGCAAGGATAGGAAAGCTGACAAGCGGTATACCGTATGATAAAACGGAGTATTACTCAGACAGCTATGATATGTGGGTAGCAAGCGGCAGAACCTACCTGAGAATAAAAACATCAGGACTGAACGAAAAAACAGTTGTATTACTGAACAGAGCCTGTAAAGCCGCATTGGGCAGACTTGTTCCGGTAAAGGAAATAAATGGAAATTCAGGTTTTTCCTCTATAGAGAAAAACTTTTTTGTAAAGGTGATGTTCTGGTTTGACGGGCTGCCCGATGATATAAAAAAAGCAACAGGCGGAGATTTACCCGTAAAGCTTGCTGCTGATAATGTTTTAAAAAAGCATGAATATTTATTTTTTTATATGCTCACGCAGGCAGGTGTAAATGTCCTTCTTATACAAAGCAGAGCGGATATTTCTGCGTCTGAAGAAGGAATGGAGCTTTCTCATAAAACAGTGCTTGGCGGTTTCGACAACAGTATGAAAATACCTGTATACGGTTCAGATGTCAGTGGTGTATCGTCAGCAAAACAGAGTTCTGAACAGGCAGTTCCTACGCTGAAACTTCCTGAGCGTAACAGGGTAAAGAAACATTCTGTACCTGAGATTTCTCAGAAATATGCCGTGAATACAGGCAGAGAAAATAAAGCTGTAAATTCGGCAGACAGAAAAGAAAAAACATATGAGGAACTTGCTGCTCTGGCGAGGTCTGTTGTAATGATTTCCCTGCACAACAGGAACGGCGATGTTATAGGCGTAGGTTCAGGTATAATGATAGCACGCAGCGGATATATTTTAACAAACAATCACGTTGCAAAGGGTGCGGCATACTATTCCGTAAAGATAGAAAATGACGACCGTATATACTACACCGATGACATAGTGAAAAACAATTATATGCTTGATTTAGCGTTGATAAGAATAGAAAGAATGCTTGACCCGATACCCGTATATAACGGAAGAAAAGAGCTTGTCAGGGGACAAAGGGTCATAGCTATAGGAAGTCCGCTGGGACTGTTCAATTCAGTTTCGGACGGAATAATATCGGGCTTCCGCATAAAGTCTGACGAGGTGCGTATGATACAGTTTACAGCACCTATTTCAAACGGAAGCTCGGGAGGAGCTGTACTCAATATGTACGGTGAGATAATAGGAATAAGCACCGCAGGAATTGATGAGGGACAGAATATCAATCTTGCCATAGACTATATTTATATAAACGAATTTATACGTGGCTTTGTATAAAGTCCGAATTTACATTGTTTGTTTCAAGATGAAAGGCTTCGGCTAAGCTTGTACGAGGCGATTGCAGTCTGCAAAATACTGCGTATTTTGCACGTAAATGTGCAAGGCACGTTTACGCCTTGCAGGCAAAGCCTGCAAGGGGCTGCAATCGCCGCAGCGAAGCCGCAGATTACTGATTGTATATTTTAGTACGCTTTAAGGGTGGATTAAGAGTGTTTAACAGGATAAAGACGACCAATCTTAATGATTATTTTACTCAGCTTGACAAGAGAAAAGAAAAGGGTGTCTACTTTTACAGGATTAACGGCTATAATCAGAATGTAGCTGAATTTTTACAGAAGTATTATGAAGAAGCAAGAGTGAACGGAGTAATAGTAGAGGGTGGGATACCCAATCCTGACGGAAAAAGTCTGGCATATTACGGAGAAATAATGGGAATGAGCTTTGTTATGAACAAGGGATTTATTTCTCAGAGCTTACAGAAATGGCTTCCTAGAATGAATATGTTTCAGAGGGAGAACGTCAGCACAGCGATATACGATGCACTGGAAAATATGCGTAAAAAGGGAAAAAATGACAATATACTGAAAAATTCGTATATAAAGCTGATGTGCGGATTATACTATAAATTTGAGAGGATAGTAAACAAGCTGGGAACAGGAAAGCCCCCCAAGATACTGTATGAAGGCTATGTAAACAGCTATGAGATAATGCTTTTGTCAGTATTGTCTAAGTCTGGAAGTGACATAGTTATATTGCAGTACGCAGGGGACGCAGGTTATCTTAAAGTTGACCCTAATTCAGAATTTTCCGATAAATTTGAAGCAGACGGAGCATTTCCGCAGGGGTTTTCATTGAAAAGCGTAAGGCAGCTTATACAGGACAAGTTAAATCAGGAGCGTCTTTACGGAGTACTGCCAGATGTGGAAAACTGTACTAATGCGTGGATAGAGGGAAAAGGACTACCCGACATAATGACGGCAGTTTCAAAGAGAGGAAATGACACAAGATTTTTCTACAACTGTTTTATAAGAATAAACGGTGTAGAGGACAAGACATATTATATAAACGAGCTTTTCAAGTTCTACAGCGACCTGAAGCAGTCGGGACGAAAAATAGTAGTAACAGACGGAGCAATTCCAAGACCTACCCCTGAAGAAATATCCAAGGTAAACAGGGGAGAGTACAATAACCGTGACGTTATGCTTATGGATTTGTCAAAGGCTTTCAGCGGAACAAGCGATACTCAGCTCAAAAGGATACTGAACAAGGCTTTCATAGATATAATGCTTGAAACAGAGCGTGAGCAGGGTTCGGGAGGAAATCTGAACAAGCTTAAAAACAAGGCTGTATATATACTGAGCTGGATAAACAGATATTTAAGCCGGTTATTTTCTGTTGGAAAAGGAATTTCGGAAACAGGCTGTTTCATACATATGGGAGGCTGCAAAGACGAAAACGAAGCACTGTTTTTAAGATTTTTGTCAAGACTTCCGGTAGATGTTCTGATATTGAAGCCCGATTTGAACGATGTATGCTGCGTAAAAGACAAACTTCTGTATGAGATAAACCATGACGCATCGCTGACAGTTGACAAATTCCCTACAGACAGTACGGAAATACGAGTCGGAACGGCGGCATATCACGCAGAGAGAGAGCTTGACAATCTGATGTACCGTGATTCGGGAATGTACCGTGACAGACAGTACTCAAAAGCAGCAGTCATAACCCTGCAGACTATGTACGAGGAAATAGAAATACTCTGGAACGAGGAGCTTAAATACCGTCCGAACTTTACAATAGCAAACGATACGGTAAATATGCCCGTAATATTCGCAAAGGTAAGCGGAGTAAAGAACGGTGACGTAAATCACTACTGGTCAGGAATAAAGAAGCTTATGACCAGCGATACATATTTTATAAGCAACGTTCCTTTTATAAATGCAGGCGGAGCAAATCCGATAAAGGCTTCTGCGGCGGAGTTTTTCAGAAACGGAAGACTACAGAAAGAGAAAATAAAAACACACAGAGCATATCAGTACGGATTTCTGAAAAGTGAAATACAGGATTATATACTCGACAAGCTCCAGATACTTATAGACCAGCGACTGATACAGGGAACATTCCAGAACGGAATGGAGTACAACATAATAGCAGTGGTTCTGAATATGAAGAAGGAAATTGTAAGAATGATACAGAACTTTGACTTCACCAAGAAGAACCCCAAGCTTATATATCTCTACACAAACGAAGCTCCCGTAACAGTGGAGGACGCAATACTTACAGCTTTTCTTAACCTGATAGGTTTTGACGTTGTATTTTTCGTACCGACAGGTTATCAGTGTGTGGAGAAATATTTCAATAAGGATATACTCATAGAGCATCAGTGCGGAGAGTATATATATGATTTAAGAGTACCGGACTTTAGGAAAGTGTCAGTAAATGACCACGTTCCTTGGCATAAAAAATTATTTAAGAGAGGTAATTGACAATGGGATTGGATTTCAGTAAAACACCTAAGGCACAGCCTGAGCAGACAATAATAAATACGCAAGCTGCAGCAGCAACTGTAACAAACGAGATACAGCCTGTAGAGCAGTATGACATTGTAGCAGACAGACAGCAGATGAATGCAGAGCTTGTAAACTCACAGGAAGTAGACGCACTCGTAAGCACTATAGCAATAGATGACCTTGAAACGATAGTAACCTTCGGTTCGGAGGCAGCAGACGAAATATCAAAGGCATCGGATATAGTACTCAACAGCGTAAACCTTTCCCAGCTTGACGAGTCCAGCGAGATGTTAAAGACACTTGCAAAGATTATGGATAAGTTCGACATTGAGGAAATCAAGGAAAAGCCGGGACTTCTCAACAAATGGTTCAGCAACGCAAAGAAGCAGCTTGAAAAGATACTCAGCAAGTATCATACAATGGGAGAGGACATAGACAAGATATATGTTCAGCTCAGACAGTATGAAACAGAGATAAAGCAGTCGAACAGAACACTTGCACAGATGTTTGATGCAAACGTAGGTTATTATCACGAGCTTGTAAAGTACATTCTCGCAGGAGAGCAGGGCTGTAAGGAAATTGCCGAGTACATAGATGCAAAGCAGAAGGAAATGGACGAAACAGGCGACAGATCAATCCAGTTTGAAATTCAGACCTTGCAGCAGGCACAGACAATGCTTGAGCAGAGAACTCAGGATCTGAGAATGGCAGAAAATGTTGCTATGCAGTCTATTCCTATGATAAAGACTATGGAATTCAGCAACATGAATCTTGTAAGAAAGATAAATTCAGCCTTTATCATCACACTTCCTATATTCAAGCAGACACTTGCACAGGCTATTATGCTTAAGCGTCAGAGAATACAGGCAGAGTCAATGGCAGCACTCGATGAGAAAACAAACGAAATGCTCATCAAGAATGCAAGAAATTCGGCAGAACAGGCAAAGCTTACTGCACAGCTTGCTTCGGGCAGCTCAGTAAAGATTGAAACACTCGAAACAACGTGGAGAACCATAGTAAACGGTATCGAGGAAACAAGACAGATTGAGGAAAATGCAAGAAAGCAGCGTGTTGAAGATCAGGCAAGACTTGCTACTATTAAATCAGAATTTAACAGTAAGTACAGTATGCCCAATAAAAAATAATTATTTGGAGGTAAAGAAATGCCTATTAATCTTTCAAAAGGACAAAAGGTAGACCTGACAAAAGGAAATCCCGGTCTTACAAAAATAATGGTAGGACTTGGTTGGGACGTAAACGCATTTGATTCGGGAGCAGATTTCGACCTTGACGCATCAGCGTTTCTTGTAGGAGAAAACGGAAGATGTCTTACAGAAAAAGATTTTATCTTCTACGGAAATCTTGAGCATACAAGCGGAGCTGTAAAGCATATGGGAGATAACCTTACAGGTGAGGGCGAAGGCGATGATGAGGAAATAGCTGTAGACCTTAAAGCAGTACCCTCTCATGTATCTAAAATTGCCTTTACGGTAACAATATATGATGCAGATGTAAGACGTCAGAATTTCGGACAGATTTCCAATGCCTATATAAGAATTGTAAACGAGGCAAACGGTCAGGAAATTATAAGATATGACCTCAGCGAAGATTTCTCAATAGAAACCGCCATAGTTGTAGGAGAGCTTTACAGATATAACGGCGAGTGGAAGTTCAATGCAATAGGAAGCGGCTTCCAGGGCGGACTTGCGGCTCTGTGCGGTCATTACGGAATAGAGGTAGCCTGATTATTTGTGTTTCTGAAATAAACGGCTTTGCACAAAGCTTATGCGATTGCAGAAATTTAAAATTATAACATCATTTTGCTTGATTTTTATTAATAATTTAAGGAGGAAAATTATATGCCTATAAGTCTTTCAAAGGGTCAGAAGGTAAGTCTGACAAAAGGAAATCCCGGACTGACAAATGTAGTTGTAGGTCTGGGCTGGGACGTAAATATGTTTGATACAGGCGGAAGCTTTGACCTTGACGCAGCAGCTTTTCTGCTTGGAGATAACGGAAAGGTAACAAAGCCTGAAGATTTTGTATTTTACGGAAATCTTACTCACCCCTCGGGAAGTGTTCAGCATATGGGAGATAACCTTACAGGTGAAGGTGACGGCGATGACGAGCAGATAAAGGTAAATCTCAGTACAGTGCCGCCCGAAATAAGCAAAATTGCATTCACCGTAACTATATATGATGCAGAGAACAGAAGACAGAACTTCGGACAGGTAAACAACGCATTCATAAGAATTTACAACGAGGCAAACGGGGAGGAGCTTCTCAGATATGACCTCGGAGAAGATTTCTCAATAGAAACAGCAGTAGTTTTTGCAGAGCTGTATAAAAACGGTTCAGAGTGGAAATTCAATGCAATAGGAAGCGGCTACGGCGGAGGTCTTGCAGCACTTTGCGGCGGCTACGGCGTAGATGTAGAGTAAAGTAAAATTACAGACTCCCTTAAAGAACAGGTTTTCGGCTCAGATGTGACAGGCGATTGCAGCCGTCAAAAACAAGGTTTTTGACGGGCTTAAAGAGCGTAGCTCTTTAAGTATTCCGAGGCGGAAAATCCGCCTCGGAATACTGCAATCGCCGCAGCAAAGACGAAAACGCTGTTTTATTTTTGTTTAATGAAATATAAAAAGATTTTTAAGGAGTGAAATTACAATATGGCAATAAGCTTGCAAAAGGGACAGAAGGTAAATCTTACAAAGGACAATTCAGGACTTTCAAGAGTAGTTGTTGCCCTTGGCTGGGACGAAGCACCCAGAGGGAAGGGCGGCTTCGGCGGTTTGTTCCAGAAAAAACCACAGGCGATAGACTGTGATGCGTCAGCAATTATGCTTAAAAACGGAAGATGGTCAGACAGAGCCGATTTGATATATTTTGGAAATCTGCGTCACAAAAGCGGAACAGTAACCCATATGGGAGATAATCTCACAGGAGCAGGCGACGGAGATGACGAGCAGATTATAGTAGAGCTTGCAAGAGTACCTGCTGAATATGACAAAATAGTCATAGTAGTAAACATATATCAGGCATACAAGAGAAATCAGGAATTCGGAATGATACAGAATGCGTATATAAGACTTCTTGACGGAAGAAACAACTCTGAGATGTGCAGATACAACCTTACCGACAATTATCAGGGAATGACAGCGATGATTTTCGGAGAGCTGTACAGACACGGCGGAGAGTGGAAATTCACTGCAATAGGACAAGGCACGACAGACGATGGTCTTGCAGCTCTTGCACAGAGGTTTGCGTGAATTAAGGATTCAGCACTTACGGAGGCGAAAGCTTCCTGTAAGAATATAGATGCAGGGCATATATAATACTGTATATGCCTGAAAAAACAGGAGGAAATTTATGAAATTAAAAGGACTTTCGGATAAAGAAGTTGAGCTGTCCAGACAACAGCACGGCTCAAATGCGATACCCGATTCGGAACCTACCACGTTCTGGCAGGAATTTCTGGAAACCTTCAGCGACCCGATGATAAGGATACTGCTTGCGATAGCCGCACTTATGATAGTAATGTGCATATTCGGCTATGCAGAGATTTACGAGCCTATGGGAACAATCATAGCAGTAATCATAGTAGCGGTAGTATCAGCAAAGACCGGAGTTGCAAGTGATACCAAGTACAGGGAGCTTAAAAACAGCACCAAGAAAGATCAGTGCAAGGTACACCGTAACGGAGTCGTAACGGTTATCGATGTTGACGATGTAGTAGTAGGCGACAAGGTTCTGCTACAGTCAGGTGACAAGATACCTGCCGACGGCATACTTGTCAACGGTTCACTGAGGGTAGACAACTCAGCACTCAACGGAGAGGCAGAGGAATGCAAGAAGTCTGCGGCAGAGGAAGATATTGAGTTTTCCGAGAACATTACGGGAGATACTTTTGTGGACAAGCATTCACTGTTCAGAGGAGCGGTAGTGTTTGACGGAGAGGGTATACTTGACGTAAGAAAAGTAGGACTTAAAACTATGATGGGCAAAATGGCGGAGGAAATGCAGGAGGACGACCCCGATTCACCGCTCAAAGTAAAGCTTTCAAAGCTTGCAGGACAGATTTCCACATTCGGATATATAGGAGCTACCGTAATAGCACTGTTATATCTCGTTTACTTCATATTCTTCCAGACGGCAGGAGGCCCTCAGGCATTCTTTTCTTCGGGAATAGAAGTAATAGTAAAAAAGATAGTAGAGGCCGTATCGCTTGCAGTAGTTATCATAGTATGTGCAGTACCCGAAGGACTTCCGCTTATGATTTCGCTTGTACTTATGCAGAACACAAGCAAAATGCTTGACCACAACGTTCTTGTAAGAAAGGCAGAGGGTATAGAAACAGCAGGTTCTTTAAATATTCTCTTCAGCGATAAGACAGGTACAATAACAAAGGGTCGCCTTGAGGTTGTAGATTTCTTCACGGCTGACGGAAAATCCATACCTATATCAGACCTCAGCAAGCACAGCAAGGTAAAGGGTCTTGTAGACCTTGCGATAGGAAAGAATACCCAGTCAATGTTTGACGATTCGCACAGAGTAATAGGCGGAAATGCTACCGACCAGGCTCTTATGAAGTTTATCGGAGAAGAAACCTTCAACACTCTTCAGGAAAACAAGGAATGTATTGTTACAGACAGTCAGGGCTTCAATTCTACAAACAAATTCAGTCAGGCAAGAATAGAAAGTCTTGGAAAAACATTCTACAAGGGTGCTCCCGAAAGACTTCTTGCAAAAGCAACACACTATCTCGATAAAAACGGCAACGTAAAGCCCATTGATATGGACGTTCTCAATGAGAAAATAGACGGTCTTGCGGAGAAAGCTATGCGTGTGCTTTCGTTCGGATACTCAGAGAAGCCTCTCACAGAGAACAGCATAAATGACGATGTTGTTATAATCGGTCTTGTAGGAATAAGAGATGATGTACGTCCCGAAGCTAAAGAAGCTATTGAGGAAGTACAGAACGCAGGCATTCAGGTTGTAATGATTACAGGCGACCGTCTTGAAACGGCAGTTGCAATAGCAAAGGACGCAGGTCTGCTCAAAAACAAAGAGGATATGGCATTGTCGTCGGCAGATTTGAATAAAATGTCCGATGAAGAAGTAAAGAATATCATTCCCCGAATAAGAGTAATAGCAAGAGCGTTGCCTACAGATAAATCAAGAATGGTACGTCTTTGTCAGGAAATGAACCTCGTTGTAGGTATGACAGGTGACGGCGTTAATGACTCACCTGCACTTAAAAGAGCAGATGTCGGCTTTGCAATGGGAAGCGGTACGGAAGCTGCCAAGGAAGCAGGTAAAATCGTTATTCTTGATGATAACTTCAAGTCAATCAAGGACGCTATATGGTACGGAAGAACTATTTATCACAACATACTTAAATTCTGTAAATTCCAGCTTGTTATCAACGTAGCAGCAGTTGTAGTAAGTGCGATAGCTCCTTTCTTCGGAGTAGAAGAACCGCTTAAAGTTACTCACTTGTTGTTCGTAAACCTCGTAATGGACGGTCTGGGAGCTATAATGCTCGGTAATGAGCCTGCACTCAAGCAGTATATGAAAGAAATGCCCCGCCGCAGAGATGAAAGCATTATAAGCAAGAGTATGGCTATACAGATTGGAGTTATGGGACTTTGGCTTACACTTATAAGCTTCCTTTATTTCAAACTGCCTTTGATTATATCAATGTTCCCTGCTCCGGGAGAGGGCGAATCACAGTCCCCTCAGCATCTTACAGGATATTTTGTACTGTTCATACTTGCCGCACTTTGCAACGGATTTAATGTCAGAGATGAAAAATTCGGAATATTCAAGGGTCTTAATGAAAATACAGGTTTCCTTAAAGTATTCTTCATAATAATAGCTGTACAGTTCTGTATAGTAAATGCAGCAGTTATTCCCCTGCCCGTATTCCAGTTCATAGGCGATATGTTCAGCTGTCAGCCTTTTGATGCCGTAGGCTGGGGAGTAGTAATCCTTATGGCAATTACTATGATACCCGTGGATATGCTGAGAAAAGCAATAACTATCGCAGTAACCAAAGATAAGGACTGAAAAAAATTAAAAATTTTTTCAGTGCAGCGGACGCCGTTTACGGTGTCCGCTGCTTATGTTTGCAGAGTAAACATAAGCTAAGGCTGCGGCACAGGGCGGCGATTTCAGTGCGTTTCGGACATATGCCCGAAACGAAATTTCAAGCAAAGCTTGAAATTTGTAAAAAGCGTATGCTTTTTACCACTGAAATCGCCGCCCTGTGTCGCAGCCGACAGCCGTCAGCAATACAAAGAAGGAAATAAGACAAAAAATGCACTCGTTTTTTTATTGAATATATGCTAAAATAGAAAAAGAAACATCGCATACTCACGGAGTGAAATTTTATGATAATATTCAATACAGATATTGACAATACGATGATATACTCATACAGACACGACATAGGCAAGGAAAAGATATGTGCCGAGATATATCAGGGAAGACAAATATCCTTTATGACTCCCAAAACCGCAAGGCTGTTAAAGGAGATAAGCGAAAAAATACTGATAGTTCCGACAACAACACGAACAACCGAGCAGTACGAAAGAGTAAATCTTGGTATAGGCAGAGTAAAATATGCTTTAACCTGCAACGGAGGAATTTTGCTCAGGGACGGAAAAGAGGATACAGACTGGTACAGACAATCGCTGAATCTCATAGAAAATTCATATACCGAGCTTAAAAAATCCCAGAAAATTCTTGAAAAAGATATTAACAGAAGCTTTGAGGTAAGAAACATAAGGGAGCTTTTCATTTTTACAAAAAGCCGTGAGCCTGAAAGTACGGTAAAAATACTTAAAGAAAGCACCGACGAAAAGCTTCTGGACGTATTCAGCAACGGAGCGAAGGTTTACGCAGTACCTAAAACGCTGAATAAAGGTGCTGCGGTAAAGCGTTTCAAAAAGTTTATCGGAGCGGACAGTGTTATAGCCGCAGGTGACAGCGAATTTGACATATCTATGCTTAATGCTGCCGATACAGCGATAGCACCCGAAAGATTGTCGAAATTTTCCGTTCTTACAGACAACGCCATACTTGTCAGCGATGACAGAATTTTTTCAGAAGAAATTCTGAAGCACATATTAAATATAATTTCATAGCCGTAAGCCATAAAGTTTAGGTCAAGCCTTTTCAAAGGCTTGCGGGTCAAGGGCAGAGCCCTTGCGGTTTCCAAAGGCAGAGCCTTTGGTCTGGATTTTTAAGGGTGAAAACCCTTAAACTATAAATTTGACATTTATGATAAATTGTTATATATTATAAGACAGACTAATTTTTCGAGAGAGGTAATTTATATGAACTATAACAGTACTACAGACAACAGCATAGTTGTATCTGCTGCACAGGCTATATCTCAGGGAATATCCGCAGACGGCGGACTTTTCGTACCGATGGAAATACCAAAGTACAGCGAAGCCGATTTCAGGGAAATGCTGAAAATGGACTACAGGGGAAGAGCAAAAAAAATAATCGGTGACTATCTCAGCGATTTCAGCAAAGAGGAAGTAGCCGACTGCGTGGACAATGCCTATACCGCAAAGAAATTCGGCGGAGAAAATCCTGCCCCGATAGTAAAAGCAGATTTCAACGGAAACGAAATAAACATACTTGAACTCTGGCACGGCCCGACATCAGCATTCAAGGATATGGCATTACAGATACTGCCCTACTTTCTTACAAAATCCCTTGCTAAGAAATATAAAGGAAAAGAAGCGGTAATACTCGTAGCAACATCAGGCGATACAGGCAAAGCGGCACTCGAAGGCTTTAAGGACGTAGACGGAACACGCATAATAGTATTCTATCCGCAGAACGGAGTAAGTCCGATGCAGAAACGTCAGATGACAACTCAGGAAGGAAAGAACGTTGACGTTTGTGCAATAGAGGGAAACTTTGACGATGCACAGACAGGTGTAAAGAAAATATTCACAACTCAGGAAATATCCGAGAAGCTCAGAGAAAACGACAAGCTTTTTTCAAGTGCAAACTCCATAAACTGGGGACGACTGCTGCCTCAGATAGTATATTATGTATCGGCATACTGCGAGCTTGTGAACAACGGAACAATAAATTTCGGCGATGAAGTAAACGTAGCAGTTCCTACAGGAAACTTCGGAAACATACTTGCATCATACTATGCAATGCTTATGGGACTTCCGATAAAGAAATTCATCTGTGCCTCCAACTCCAACAACGTCCTTACAGACTTCATAAACACAGGCGTATACAATAAGGAAAGAAAATTCTATACCACAATATCGCCCTCAATGGATATACTTGTATCCAGCAATCTTGAAAGACTTCTCTATATTTTGTCGGAGGGCGACGACAAAAAGGTAAAATCATATATGACTGCCCTTAAAACAGACGGAAGCTATACGGCAGACAGCTCCATAATGGAAAAGCTTACCGAAAAATTCTTCGGAGGCTTCTGCGATGAAGCTGCCACAAGAAAAACAATAAAGGATATTTACTCACAGTCATCATATCTTTCAGATACACACACAGCCGTAGCAATAAACGTTTACGGACAGTACGTTGAGAAAACAGGCGACAAAACACCCGTAATACTTGCATCAACGGCAAGTCCGTATAAATTTTCCAAAAGCGTGTTAAGCTCATTAATACCCGAGGAGAAAATCTGCGAAAGTGAGTTCGATATGGTTGCACAGCTCAATGAGCTTACAGGAACAGCCGTACCCGAACCTCTTGCACAGCTTAAAAACAAAGAAGTCCGTTTCAGCAGCGTAATAAATTCGGACGATATGTCAAAGTACGTTCTTGAAAGACTGGGTATTGAATAATGTCAGTTTTTGTGATAGCTGATTTGCATTTATCACTTGGAACGGACAAGCCGATGGATATATTCAGAGGCTGGGACGGATACGAGAAAAGACTTGAAGAAAACTGGAGAAAGCTCATAACCGATAATGACACGGTAGTAATCCCCGGAGATATTTCGTGGGCGATGAAGCTTTCCGATACCTTTGAGGACTTCCGATTTATAAACGGACTTCCGGGCAGAAAGCTTTTTCTGAAAGGCAATCACGACTACTGGTGGGATACACGCCGCAAAATGGAGATGTATCTTAAAGAAAACGGCTTTGATACCATAGAAATAGTATTCAATTCCGCATACGCAGCCGAAGGCTATGCGATATGCGGAACAAGAGGCTGGTTTTACGATGCCGAAACGGACAGCGATAAAAAAGTACTCAGCAGAGAGGTAGGCAGACTGAGAACCTCCCTGAACGAAGCACTGAAAACAGGTCTTGAACCTGTGGTATTTCTGCACTATCCGCCTGTTTTCGGAAACCAGAGGTGTGACGATATACTCAATGTTCTTAAAGAGTACGAAATAAAAAAATGCTACTACGGACATCTTCACGGAATAAATGCAGCAAGAAAAGCCGTGACAGGCGACTTTGAAGGAATAAAATTCAGACTTATATCAAGCGACTATCTGAAATTTATGCCCGAACTTGTAAGATAGGTATAAAATAAAGATAAAGTTTACCATAATTTTACAAATTTTTATATTTTGCTATAGAAAAAGCAAATGTAATATGATATAATAAAAAATACAAGCAAAATTCAGGAGGAAAACAGATATGAATTTAAAATCTGCAAATAAAATTGATACAAACAAATATGAAGTAATCGTTGAAGTTGAAGCTGATGTATTCAACACAGAGGTAAACAAGGTTTACCGCAGAGAGGTAAAGAAGATAAACATACCCGGTTTCAGAAAGGGAAAAGCTCCCAGAGCAATAATCGAGAAGATGTACGGAGAGGGCGTATTTTACGATGACGCAATCCAGAACCTTTATCCCGGAGCATTGGCTGACGCTGCAGAGGAAGAAAAGCTTGATGTTGTAGGAGTAGATGACATATCTGTAGAAGAAGCAGGAAAGCAGGGCTTTACATTCAAGGCAGTAGTATTCGTATCACCCGAAGAGGTTGACATAAACGGATACGAAGGAATCAAAATAGTTGCAAAGCCGACAGAAGTAACAGAAGAACTTGTCAATGAGGAAATCGAAAAGGTAAGGGACAGAAACAGCAGACTTGTAACAGTAGAGGACAGACCCGTAAAGGACGGCGATATAACAGTAATCGACTTTGAGGGATTTGTTGACGGAGAAGCTTTTGAGGGCGGCAAGGCTGAGAATTTCAACCTTACAATCGGAAGCGGACAGTTTATTCCCGGCTTTGAGGAGCAGATTATCGGCAAGAGTACAGGCGATGAATTTACAATAGACGTAACATTCCCCGAAGAATATCAGGCAGAGGAGCTTGCAGGAAAAGCAAGTCAGTTCAAGATAAAGCTGCATGAAATCAAGGAGAAGGAGCTTCCCGAGGTTGACGACGAGTTCGTAAAGGACGTAAGCGACAGCGAAACAGTAGATGAATACAAGGAAGAAATCAGAAAAGATATTGCTGAAAGACTTCAGGACGAGGCAGACAGCGATGCAGAAAGACAGATAGTAGAAAAGCTCTGCGAACTTCTTGAAGCAGAAATTCCTGAAGTAATGTACGAGAACAAGCAGAACGATATGCTGAGAGATTTTGATATGCAGCTTCGTCAGCAGGGACTTGACCTCAAGACATATATTCAGTATTCAGGTATGAGTGCAGATGATATAAAGGAAAATTACAGAGAAGTTGCCGAGCAGAGAGTAAAGCTCAGACTTGCACTTGAAAAGATAGCAGAAAAGGAAGGCTTCACAGAAGTAACAGATGAAGATGTTGAGGCAGAGTACAACAAGCTTGCTGAAGCATACAAGATGGAAGCAGACAAGGTTAAGGAGCTTATTCCTGTAGAAGCACTTAAGAAGGATATAGCAGTGGAAAAGGCTATGGACTTTGTAAAAGAAAGTGCTATTAAGGAGTAAGAAGTCAGTTGTGAATAATTGTGGCATAATATGCCTATTATTATAGAAGGTGCGGCGGATAAAGACTTAATCCTGCTTTTGTAAATGCAGTTGGAAAGGAATGTTTGCTATGGAAATTATTAAGGATAATCTTGTACCCTATGTAGTGGAGCAGACCAGCAGAGGAGAGCGTTCATACGATATATTCTCACGTTTGCTGAGTGAGCGTATAGTTATGCTTACCGGAGAGGTAAACGATGCTTCCGCAAGTCTTGTGGTGGCACAGCTTTTGTACCTCGAAAGTCAGGATCCGACAAAGGACATATCACTGTATATCAACAGTCCTGGCGGTTCTGTAACTGCGGGAATGTCAATATACGATACAATACAGTATATAAAATGTGACGTATCCACAATCTGTATGGGAATGGCAGCAAGTATGGGAGCATTTCTGCTTTCATCGGGAACAAAGGGAAAGAGATATGCTCTTCCGAATGCCGATATAATGATACATCAGCCGCTGGGAGGATTTCAGGGTCAGGCATCGGATATAATGATACACGCAAATTATATAGACAGGATAAAGGGCAGACTTAATAAAATTCTGTCAGAAAATACAGGTCAGCCTCTTGAGATTATCGAAAAGGATACAGACAGGGATAACTTTATGTCTGCACAGGAGGCGTGCGACTACGGTCTTATAGATAAGGTAATGAAGAGATAAAATTCATTATTTTAACCTAACGGGCAAGAAGTCTCCCGCCTCTAGAGGCGGTGAGATGAATTGCCTTTCAGCCGTAGGCTGAATTATTGTTGACTATGACTTCATATTATGGTATCTTTGAAATAAAGAG
>ONBJ01000092.1 GCA_900316025.1 uncultured Eubacteriales bacterium | reverse complement strand
AAAAATCCCACAATGGGCTTTGCCCCTTGACCCCACCACTTTTGAAAAAGTGGACAAAACTTTTAATTGTCATAGCTATACAATGAGAAAATCATTCCAGCCGCTCAGGTGTGAAATTTTTTCCGAAAGTATCGTTTTTATAGAAAATTCGGAAAAAATGAAAATATTTTATAAACATATTATAAAAACACTTGCAATTTTATACAAATTTATGTAAAATATTATTATGGATTTTATGCTATCCATAATAATATGAATGGTAACGGAGGAATGGAAAATGCCGCAATGGTTAAAGGATACCGTATTTTATGAAATTTACCCTCAGTCATTCTACGACAGCAACGGTGACGGTATAGGGGATATAAACGGAATTATTCAGAAACTTGATTATATAAAAAGTCTTGGCTGCAACGCAATATGGATGAATCCCTGCTATGATTCACCCTTTATGGACGCAGGCTATGATGTTCGTGACTATAAAAAGGTTGCTCCCAGATACGGAACAAATGAGGATTTGGAAAATCTCTTTAAAATCGCTCACGAAAAGGGTATGAAAATTTTGCTCGACCTTGTTCCCGGTCATACCTCCGATACTCACGAATGGTTCGCAAAGAGCAAACAGCCCGTTCAGAGTGAGTACTCAAACAGATACATATGGACGAAATCAGTATGGGACGCTCCGCCCAACTACCGTATGATGGTTGGTATTACGGACAGGGACGGAAATTATATGGTAAACTATTTCTGCTCACAGCCTGCACTGAACTACGGCTTCCACGATATTACACACCCCGAGTGGCAGCTTCCCTGTGACCACCCCGACTGCCTGGCAACGGTTGAGGCATTGAAGGATATTATGCGTTTCTGGCTCGACAGAGGCTGTGACGGTTTCCGTGTTGATATGGCTGATTCACTTGTAAAGAACGATGACGAAAAGGTTGCTACCGCAAGAATTTGGAAAGGTATAAGAAAAATGCTCGATGAGGAATATCCAGAAGCGGCTTTGGTATCGGAATGGTGCAATCCTGTACGCTCACTCTACAAGGGCGGTTTCCATATGGACTTTTACCTTGACCACCGTGGAAACGGATACAGCACAATGTTCAGATATATTGTGGACGGAGAGGACAGGAGCTTTTTCAGCAAGAACGGAAAAGGCGATATTACCGTATTTACCGATGAATACGTGCCTAACCTCAGAGCTACAAAAGACTGCGGCTATATAAGTATGTTTACAAGCAATCACGACATACCCCGTATGACCAACAATCTTGACGAAACAGCAAGAAAGCTTGCTTTCTGTACGATATTCACAATGCCCGGCGTACCGTTCCTCTATTACGGCGATGAAATTGGTATGCGTTATCAGAACGGTCTTACAAGCAAGGAGGGCGGTTTCAGCAGAACAGGCTCACGTACTCCTATGCAGTGGACAAACGGAAAAAACTTAGGCTTCTCCACAGCAGACGAGGACAAGCTCTATCTTCCTGTTGATAAATCAGAGGACGCACCTACAGTTGAAAATCAGCAGGATAAGAAGGACTCCATTTTCAACACCGTTAAGGATATTATAAAAATACGCAGGGATAATAATTCCGACTTAGGCCCTGACGGCGATTTTGAAGTCGTTTATGCTGAAAGAAACAAATATCCTTTTGTGTATAAAAGAGGTAACTTTATAATAGGAGTTAATCCCAGCTCAAATACGGAAACAGTGCCGCTCGGTTATGCTCCCGATGATGTTGTGTATCAGATAGGCGGCGTAAGCTTCGCCGACGGAATGCTCACTCTGGAAAAACAGAGCTTTGTACTTTTCAGAACTTTGTAAAAGCTCCTCTTTGAGCGTATTTTATTAAAACCGTAAAGCTGCGGCTTCGCTGCGGCGATTGCAGACCGTCAGCGTAAGCTGACGGCTTCAAGGGCTTTGCCCTTGAAGCGTAAAAAGACTTTAGTCTTTTTACGTCTGCAATCGCAGTATGAGCGAAGCCGCAAATTTTTATGTCATATTGACTTTTAACCTAAATGGGCAAGAAGTCCCCCACCTCTTAGGTGGAGGGATGAATTGCCCGTCAGCCCGCAAGGCTGACTTTTTCCTTGACAATATAAATATG
>ONBJ01000063.1 GCA_900316025.1 uncultured Eubacteriales bacterium | reverse complement strand
TGCTACATTTATTAAAAAAATTAAAGATGAAAAGTATGATTTGCTAAGTTACACCGCAAAGAAATTTGATATTAAGGAATTATTTGAAGTGTCATTCATAAAAGAAAAGGTTGATCAAAAGGTTTTTATCATATCAGATAGTGAATAATCGCAAATCGGACATTAGAATAAGAATGGTGATAATATGGAAAAAATTAAATTTCAGGTGGAACAGCTTGAATATCAGGAACAAGCTGTAAACTCCGTTATTGATCTGCTGAGCGGTGTTGACAGACAATCTGTAAGCAGTATCTATTCTGCACATAGACCGGGAAAAATCGGCTATACTAACCGTCCCGAAGCGAATGTTCGTTTCAGCTCTACAAGCCGTTTGCTGAATAATCTGCAAGGAATACAGTACCGCAACGGATTGTTTAAGGACGTTTCTATTGTCGGAAATATACCTCAGTTTACAATAGAAATGGAAACGGGTACGGGCAAGACCTTTGTATATCTTGAAACAATATTACGGCTTTGGAGCGAATTCGGAGGACAATTCAAGAAGTTTATCATTGTTGTTCCGTCTAATCCTATTCTGTTGGGCGTAAAGAAGTCAATAGAAACCTTTGCAGACTATTTCAAACCGAGATTTAACAATATCGACCTGACACAACATTTCTTTGTATTTGACAAAAATGTAACTCCAGAAACGGTAACATCAAAGCTGATCGAAAGCACTGATCTTTCGATTATGATTATTACAAATCATTCCTTCAACAAGAAGGAACGCAACCGTCTGAGAAAAGAAAGTGAAGGCGGTGTTGTAATATGGGACGACATTAAGGACATTGCTCCTATCGTAATCATAGATGAGCCGCAAAAAATGGACGGCAACGGCAAAAAGAAAAGTGCCTCTCTTGCCGCAGTCGAGGAGCTTAATCCTCCGATGATACTCCGTTATAGTGCAACACACAAGCACCTGTATAATCCTCTGTTCAAGCTCGATTCCTACGACGCATATAAGCAGGAACTTGTCAAGGGTATTAAGGTTACTACTATACATAGCCTTACTCCCAAAAGTTTCCCTTATGTCAGATATGTAAAATTCGATACAAAAAGCCTGAGAGCTGTCATTGAGATATTCCATAAGGAGCAGGGCAAGGACATCAGGTGTATGAAATTTGATGTTGACAACAATGCGTCTTTGGAAGAGCTTTCGGGAGGTCTGCCGCAGTATTATAATTGGTACATATCAGCACAGCCACGAAAGAATGATGATTTGCAGATAAGTACAGATACCGGAGATGTTATGTACATTGCCGAAGGCAAGAGCAATGATGAAGTTGATCACGATGTAGCTGTCGAGAAACAGATGGAAATTGCGATAAAAGCACATATTCAAAAGCAGGCTGAGATACTCCAAAGCGGGAAGAAAATAAAAGTGCTTACTCTTTTCTTTGTCGATTCCGTCAGCAAAGTAAGAAGCAATGACGGTGACGGCAGAGGTGTCTATCTGAAAATGTTTGACAGAGTGTTTGAGAGAATACGCTCCGAAGCAAATCTTATAGAACAGTCTGTACTGAATCAGTATCCGAGAGAATTTTCTATCCTTAATCCCGATACGCCTGTCGCAAGTATCCGTGAGGGATATTTCGCCGTTGATAAAAACCATAAAGTCGTTGATGTTGAGGGTTGGAACAGCGATGTTTCAGACGAGGAAGTTTCATTAAAAGCAAAAGCACAGGAAGATGTTGACAGAGGTATTGACCTTATTTTAAACAAGAAAGATGAACTTATCAGCTTTGATGAGCCGTTGTCTTTTATTTTTTCACATTCGGCTTTGCGTGAGGGCTGGGATAATCCCAATGTGTTTGTACTTGTTACTATCAAGGAAACAGGCAGTGATATTGCAAAGAAACAGGAAGTCGGCAGAGGACTTCGTTTGCCTGTTGATATTAACGGTGTAAGATGCTATGACAGCTCTATCAATGAGCTTACAATCGTTGCAAATGACTACTATGACCACTTTGCTGATTCATTACAGGACGATTACAATGCTTCTTCAGGATTCAACAAGGAAGAAGTTACAGCCGATATTATCAAGAAAGCTATTATTGACGCAGGAGTACCGGAAGAAAAGGTAGAAGCTGCCTACGATGCCTTTAAGCGTGAGCTTTGTGCCTCTGATTATGTAAAGATCGATAGATCCGGAAAAATCATAATGCAGAAATCTGACGAAGATTTCAGAAACATTCAGTTTAACGATCCTATACTTATGGAACACGCTCAGAAGATTAAAGAGTCTTTCGTAAGTGCAATGAAAGACAAGGGCAGCAAGAAGATTGAAATTGCAAATGGCGATGAACCACCTTTTGAAAACGGAGGGCAGAAATATATTAGCGAAAGTGCTTTCTACTCTATGTATCAGAAACTCCTTGCAATACTTCAAAAGCGTTCTGTATATAAATACAAGCTCGACAAAGATAAATTCATTACAAGCGTTACACAGGAAATAGAATATCATCTCAGGCGTAAAAATGACTTCATACAGTTTGAAGTAACACAAGCTGAAGTTGATTTTAACGATTCCCGTAAGATGAAGATGTCTGGTGTTCAGAAAACGGTTGAGGATAGCGAAAGCCATACTATTACCTATGAAACAAGACCGTTGTTTGATCTTGTAAATATCATTATGGCAAACACAATGTTGCCGAGATTGGCAATCATCAGGATAATAAACGGACTGTCTGCGGATTCAAGAAACAAGATAAACAATCAGGATTATCTTGAGGAAACAATCAAGGTCATCAATAAAAAGCTGAAAGAGTTTAAGAGCAAAGAATTTATAACAGCCGAACTGATAGAGGGTGTATCTATTCTTGAAAAGGATATTTTCGAGGTTGATAAGATCGTCAATGAGGCTGAGATAAAGTATCTCTTTACACCCAAGCCGTCAAACAGAAGAGCAATGAATCTGAAATATAAATTCGACAGCGATGGTGAATTGAAGTTTGCAAGAGCACTTGATGAGGATCGAAATGTACTTCTTTATACAAAGCTGAAAAAGGGCGGTTTTGTCATAGAAACACCTGCCGGAAACTACTCTCCCGACTGGGCTATCGTATATCAAAAAACAGAAGATACTTTTGCGATGTACTTTATAGCCGAAACAAAGTGGGATAAAGAAAAAGGTGATCTTTCCGAAGATGAGATAATAAAGATCAACTGTGCAAAGAAGCACTTTGAAGCAGTTGACAAGAGTGTCAGCGAAATTGTAAAGTATGCGTGGGTAAATTCATATAAGGACACAACCCAAGGACAGCCTTTCCCACAAGTTTTCACAGATACTAACTTCTCTGATACTCTACCATTGGAAAGACCGTTTATTTGATACTTACGCAACAAGCGGGACTTCAAGTCCCACTTAACAAAAAACAACAGCAGCAAATCAGAACAATTACTGTTCAAGACTTACTGCTGTTTTCTCATACGCTATGTACCAACACTCTTATATGAAGTCGTTGGATATTGTAACCTCCTGCAGTGATGCTATCTACACAAGCAATACCCTCTTTCCCGATAACCGTTCCATTTAAAACGGTGAAGCTACCTGTTCCGGAAGAAGCACGAATGTCACTCCAATCTGTTATCTCTACTGTGATTTTGCGTACACGGTAGATCAGGTCTATAATCAGATTTTCGGCTGACTGAACATTATCATCGTGTATCTGTTCGTCAGACTTACCCTTAAATACCACTTCAGCGTGGGTGTATTTCTTTGAAAACTCCTTGTAATCAAGCTCACGGTAATCTGCCTGTATTCTGTCCCTACGCTCAATATCCCATTTATCCCATCGCTCTACAAGTTCTTCTTGCAGTCCTTTCAGGACATCAGGTATATCCGTAATCAGTACGCTGACACGCTCCATAAGCCCTGTGAGCTGTTTTCTGTAATTATCAAGAGTAAGTGTCGTTTCGGAAATCTCACGCTTTAAACGACTTATATCGTCCGTATAGTGTTCTATATCCCATTTCATTGTCAGAGCTTCGGAACTGTCTGAATTTGCAAGACCTTTTGCTTCAATAAGCTGTTGCTTTTTGGCTATTAGAGTTTGCTTCTTTGCGATGTTAAGCTATTTCTTGCTGATCTTGTTCTCTGCATTGGCTATTCTCTCGGATAATGTTTCGATTTTCATTGTCCTGCTCCTTTCTCAAGTGGGACTTCAAGTCCCACTTGTAACAGTTTTTATTCTTCCATAAGTTGTATGTTAAACGCTGCAATACATTCTGCTGCTAAAACTCTTTGTTCCGGTGTCATTTCTTCAAACTTTATTCCAAACATCTTTTCAGCAATTCTTCTTTCCTTGCTGTTTTTATCAAGCATTTTTTCTGCAACCTGTTTTACTTTCATTTTGCTGTCCTTTCTTCCCGTATAGCCGTTAGAGCAGCTTCATCGTCTGGGACTTGAAGTCCCACTTGTTACGCCATTGATTGTCGGCTCAAAGCTCAACAACCGGACAACCTCTGCTTCTGTAATTGTCAATTTCCCACTCGTCAGCAATGCGGATAGATACCATTTCGTACTTTGAGTAGTGTTCCTCTGCCTTTTCTTCCCTTTTCTTCGCTGTCGGTCAGAACAAGGTTTGTGCAGTAAACTCCACTGTCCGACCATTTGAATGTTGCAAGATACCAAGTTTTCATATTATTGTCCTTTCTCCCCGTATTGAACAGCCGATAGGTCAGCTTTATCATTTGGGACTTCAAGTCCCACTTATCTTCTGCAAGCGTTCTTTGCTTCGTCAAACAGTACCTTGATCATCTCAAACTCCTCGTAATCCTTGACCTCGACTGTTATCTTACAAACCTCTCCGTCAGAGTAGGTAGTGAAGCCATAGCCATAATCCTTGAGCAAGCACCTGAAAATATAACCGATGTCCTCAGCTTTCATTTCTCCGTCTTTCCACTTTGCTTCGGCATATCTTTTCTTGTCCGTACTGTCTTTCGATGCCCTTGTACCGATGTAACTCAATTTCATCAGCCGTTATCTCCTTTCGTGAAGTGGGACTTCAAGTCCCATTTGTGCGGTATCATTCCTCGAAGTATCCGCCTGTGGAGCTGTCCCACTCTATGGTGCCGTCCTCGTACATCTGACAGCCGTGAGCCACAAATGTCCACTTATACTTGCTTACACGCTGAAACTTCGCTCTGAAATGTCCCTCTGCTTCAAGGCAGATATAGGAGACACCGCCCTTGCCCCAGTAGATCGTATCAGGTGTGGGGTTGAAGTAGTGTCTGTCCATTGTCTGACCTCCTCTCTGTAAGGTATTATCTTCTCCTTACAGTATCTATTATAAACGATATATCGTTCATATTCAATATGCAACCTGAACGAACTTTAGGTTATATTTCTTTGATGCTTTGTTCAAAATATAGACTTGTATTCGTTCATATTCTGTGGTACAATGGTTATAAACGATTGAGAGGGAGGTGAGGACGGTGGGAATGGTATTCAAAGTCAATGTTCTGCAAGCTCTGAAAGATAAAGGTTACTCAACATACCGTATCAAGAACGAAAAGCTCTTGAGCCAATCGACTTTGCAGAAGCTCAGAGAAGGCAAGCCTGTATCGTGGGAAAACATAGAAGCATTTTGCAGACTGCTTGAAGTGCAGCCGGGCGATCTGCTTGAATATAAGCCTGACACAACAGAGAATGTTTGATTTTTCTTTCTCTGACGGTAAAAGAGCATAATAAAATAAGCCAACAGGGGGCAAGACAATATGTCCTGTCCGACCTGTTGACTTATTGAAAACACCAAAATTCAAAATGGATAATCGTTGATAGCTTATATTGAAACGATAAAAAAGTTGCTGAAAATTCGTTTTTAGTATTGACAAACAAAAAATGATGCTGTATCATTAAAATGTATGTTGAAAAAGTAAACACCAAAAGCCCATCGCTTAACTCCCAATTAAACGACAGGCTCACTCGCAAAGGTACTGATCTACCTCTAACGAATTTCTGATGCCCAAACAGGCTTTCTATGCCTTTTGGATATACTGTGTCAAGTCAATGCCTTCTTGCGTGAACTGCTATGGTATTGGCTTGGCATATTTTTTGTTACACTTGCCTTTATGTCAGTGCATAGGCTTTCGTCTGTGTCCTGACATAAGAGTAAACAGTAATACCAACCACTCGTTTTACTCTTTCCCGACAACTGAATACATAACACAAGCGAAAATACAACGGTATCATAACAGTTTTGCCACGACACCAAACTTCATTGGTCGAGCGAGCCAACAGAGCACCATTCTGTTGCTACCTTGACTACTTGGTAAGGCTTGCAAACCTGTTTAATACGATGTGGTGAAACCACCGGCGAGTACCCGACAGCACCCAACATCAGGATAAGATAACTCGTGTTATTGAAGATAATCTTTCGGTAGAGATTATCTTCCGATAAAGGTATAAATCAGATTATTCCCTTATCGGAGGATAATCATACGGATTATACAGCAACAAGGTAAGAAGATAAAACTCCTTACCTCACCGCTTTCATTTGGCAGGGGCAGAAGGACTTGAACCCTCGGCACGCGGTTTTGGAGACCGCTGCTCTACCAACTGAGCTATACCCCTGTATATATGTAAAATGTATTTTCAGTAAATACTCTTACCTTCGAGAGTTATCATAACATAAATGATACATAAAAGTCAAGATTTTTTTCAAAAAAACAGTCATTTTTTTCTTTGTATAATTAAAACTTTACACGATACGGGCGAACAAAGTATATAAACCCTGTTCGATAACTATGCTGACGGTCAAGAAATAGTGATATTGTCCAATTGCGGAAAAATATTACAAAAATGTGTGTGTGAAAGATTATTAAACAGGCTCTGAGCTTTTATTCGTACGAAATCACAAAAAACGGCGTATTCTTTCATTTAAATATTGATTGTATAATGAAGATGAATATAAAAAGCGATGGTCAGGCATATAATACGGAAGGTTACTTTGATATGCAGATTTTTATATATCTTTAAAAGTTAAGGAGGAATTTTTATGACAAGCAAAAAACGTCGTTTTATCCGCAGTATTGTAGCCTGTTCTATGGTACTGATGATGACGGCAACAACATTCACACCGTTAGGCAATGTCGTTGATTTAGGCTTATCTGTTACTGCAAGTGCGGCAAGTACAATCTTCAGTAAAAATTTAGCCGTAGGCAACTTTATTTGGTCAGGTGATACTGTTAAATATGGCGAAAAAGGCAACGTAACGGTAACTTTTGCAGATGAGAGCGGAAACACTATCGGAACAGTCACGAAAAAAGGCAACACTACATATACCTTTACCAACGATTATCAGATCTTAAGTAAGAACTCACGCACATACACAATGACACTTGTTACACACCACGATGCGGTAGCGTCTACCTGTACATCAAAGGGTAATCAGGAATATTATACCAATAAACGAAAACATTTAGCAAGACTATGCGGCCTGAATCACAGGGCTTTTGAATGAGTAAACAAAATATTAACAAAGTTAATATTCCTATAAATAAATGTGAGTGTTTCTCGAAATCTAGAGTTATTTGCTCGGTTTAA
>ONBJ01000056.1 GCA_900316025.1 uncultured Eubacteriales bacterium | reverse complement strand
GCCACAGCCTTTTAGTTTTGGAATTATATTTTGGATTTCCGAAAAAATCAAATCATTATCTACAGTTACGTAAGACAGGCACTAAATAACGAAAGGAATGTTTGAAATGAAAAAAGTAGCGGTTATTATGGGAAGCGACAGCGATTTTCCTGTTGTATCGGGAGCAATAAAAACTCTCAGGGAATACGGAGTTTCGTTTGAGGTACACGTTATGTCGGCACACCGCACACCCTCGCAGGCAGCGGAATTTTCCTCGACAGCAAGAAGCAGGGGATTTGGTGTAATCATAGCAGCGGCAGGAAAAGCGGCACACCTTGCAGGAGTTCTGGCTGCACATACGACAGTTCCCGTTATAGGAATACCGATAAAATCATCAACACTTGACGGACTTGACGCACTTCTTGCAACGGTGCAGATGCCCAAGGGAATACCTGTAGCGACTGTTGCAATAGACGGAGCAGACAATGCGGCACTTCTTGCAGTTCAGATTTTAGCTTTGTCGGACGATACTCTTGCAGAAAAGCTTGACAGGCTCAAGGCTGATATGGAAGCAGGAGTATTGAAAAAGGACGAAGCTATTCAGAGTAAGGTGGCAGAGCTGTGAGCAAGGTAGCGGAATTTAATGCTTTAAACGATGAAAAGCCCCGTGAGGAATGCGGAGTTTTCGGAATATACAGAAATGATGATGATATAGACGCTGTTGTAGAGGTTTGCAGCGGACTGTATTCCCTGCAGCACAGAGGACAGCTCAGTGCAGGAATATGCGTGAATGACAACGGAAATTTCAAATGCTTAAAAAACAGCGGAGTTATTTCCGAAGCATTCCGTTCCAATGCACTCGAAGAACTGCCCAACGGAAAAATAGCAGTAGGACACGTAAAGCATTCGGTGAGGAAGTTTGAGGAAACAGAACTTATTTCGGGACAGCCGCTTCTTATGCGGTACAAATACGGTTCTCTTGCAATAGCCCACAACGGAGATATTACGAACAAGGCAAAGCTTTATGAAAAGCTAAAGGAAAGCGGTTCAATATTCCAGTCGAACAGTAATGCGGAGCTTATATCGTATATAATAGCAGGGGAGAGAATTGAAGCCGATACCATAGAGGAAGCCGTTTTAAGAACTATGGATAAGCTTGAGGGAGCGTATTCAATGGTAATAGTTTCGCCGAGCAAGCTTATAGCAGTTCGTGACCCTCACGGTTTCAGACCTCTTTGTCTTGGAAAGATGAAGAACAGCTATATGGTTTCTTCCGAAAGCTGTGCATTTGACAGTCTGGGTGCAGAGTTTGTAAGAGATATAAAGCCCGGTGAGGTACTCGTTATAGATGAAAGCGGTGTTCACAGCTATACTGAACATTGTGGGGGAAAAACCTCGATGTGTATTTTCGAGCATATATACGTTGCAAGACCCGACAGCGTTCTTGATAATCAGAGCGTGCATATGTTCAGAATGAATGTAGGAAAGGTACTTGCAGAAAAATATCCCGTTGAAGCTGATATTGTATGCGGCATTCCCGACAGCGGCGTAAGCTGTGCTATAGGCTATGCGGCGGCTTCGGGTATACCATACGGTATTGCGATAATCAAGAACAAGTATCTCGGAAGAACTCTTTCAATGGACAGCGACAGTCTTAGAAAGAGAACTCTTGAAATAAAGATAAACGTACTCAAGCCGACAGTATGCGGAAAAAGAGTTGTAATTATAGATGACAGCATTGTCCGCGGCGGAACAATGGCTCATATTGTTGAATTGTTGAAAAAGGCAGGAGCAAAAGAGGTACACGTAAGAGTTGCGTCACCGCCTTTTAAAAACAGTTGTTACTACGGAACAAGTCTGCCCGAAAGTGAAAAGCTTGTCGCAAACAGAATGACCACAGATGAACTGCGTCAGAAAATAGGAGCGGATTCACTGGAATATATTTCCGTAGAGGATTTGCTCGGCTGTGCGGACAGTTCAGACGTGAATTTCTGCTGTGCGTGTTTCTCGGGCGATTATCCCATAGGCAAGCCCGAAGAATTTTTTGACAAGTACAGTACGAAAATAAAGGGCTGATAATTCAGTAAATTATTTATATTTATAGTTGTGGAGGACTTTTTATGAAAAGCTTTAGCGAAAGCTATAAAGAAGCCGGTGTAGACGTTACCGCAGGCTATAAGTCTGTGGAGCTGATGAAAAAGCACATAGCAAAGACAAAGATTGATGGTGTAATATCGGGCATAGGCGGATTCGGCGGTCTGTTTCAGCCGAATTTTTCTGGAATGGAAGAGCCTGTTCTTGTTTCGGGAACAGACGGAGTAGGAACAAAGCTCAAACTTGCATTTCTGCTTGACAAGCACGATACAATAGGAATAGACTGTGTGGCTATGTGCGTAAATGACGTAGTATGCGGAGGAGCAAAGCCGCTGTTTTTCCTTGACTATATGGCACTTGGAAAGAACGAACCTGAAAAGGTAGCCGAAATAGTTTCGGGAGTAGCTGAGGGCTGTGTACAGTCAGGCTGTGCATTGGTAGGCGGCGAAACTGCCGAAATGCCTGGTTTTTATCCCATAGATGAATATGACCTTGCAGGATTTGCCGTAGGCATTGTAGACAAAAAGAAAATAATAGACGGTTCGGAGCTTGAAGAAGGCGATGTTCTTATCGGTCTTGCTTCATCGGGAGTACATTCAAACGGCTTTTCTCTCGTAAGAAAAGTATTCGGTATAAACGCAGAAACCGTATACAAGGAGTATGACGAGCTTGAAAAGCCTCTGGGCGAAACGCTGCTCACACCTACAAAAATTTATGTAAAGCCTCTGCTTTCACTTATCGAAAATGTCAAGGTAAAGGCAGTATCCCATATAACTGGCGGCGGCTTCTATGAAAATATTCCCAGAATGCTTAAAGACGGAATGTCGGCTCAGATTGTAAAATCAGCCGTTCCCGTACTGCCCATATTCAATATAATACAGCGTGAGGGAAATATATCCGAACACGATATGTTCAATACCTTCAATATGGGTGTAGGTATGGTTATCGCAGTAGGCAAAGATGACGCAGACAAGGCTCTGAATGTTCTTGAAAATGCAGGCGAAAAAGCATTTGTTCTCGGTGAGGTAGTTTCGGGAGATAAGGAAGTAATATTCGTATAACGGAACGTGAGGTTTATACTATGAAAAATATAGTTGTTCTCGTATCGGGCGGAGGTACGAATTTACAGGCTTTGATTGACGCTCAGAATGACGGAAAAATTCAGAACGGAAAAATTTCCTGTGTAATATCAAGCAATCCCGAAGCATATGCCCTCGAAAGAGCCAGAAACAACGGCATTGACACTGCCGTTATCAGACGCAGGGATTATGAAAATCAGAAAGAGTATGATAAAGCCCTCGTTGAACTGCTGAAAACAAAAAATGCTGATTTGATAGTGCTTGCAGGTTTTATGACTATCTTAGGAGAATATGTCATACAGTCATTCAGGAATAAAATTATAAATATTCACCCGTCCCTGATACCGTCATTCTGCGGAGAGGGCTTTTACGGACTTCGTGTACACGAGCAGGCTCTTAAAAAGGGCGTAAAGGTGACAGGTGCAACCGTACATTTCGTAAATGAAATATGTGACGGCGGTGCTATAATCCTACAGAAAGCCGTTGAAGTTCACAACGGCGATACACCCGAAATTTTACAGAAGCGTGTTATGCAGGAGGCTGAATGGAAAATACTTCCGCTTGCAGTTTCGCTTTTCTGTGACGAAAAAATAATCATAAATGAAAACAACATAACCGAAATTCATAAATAACAGTATATATATTTCAGAAAGGACAATTCACAATGGAAATGCTTTCACTGGAAAAAGAATTAACTGAAAACCCTTATCCCGGAAGAGGTGTTCTGCTCGGCAGAAGTGAGGACGGCGAAAAAGCCGTAATAGCCTACTTCATTATGGGAAGAAGCGAAAACAGCCGCAACAGAATATTTGTACAGGACGGAAACGGACTTAGAACAGAAGCTTTTGACGAGTCCAAAATGGAAGATCCCTCACTTATAATCTATGCTCCCGTAAGAGTTCTCGGCAACAAGACCATAGTTACAAACGGCGACCAGACCGATACTATATACGACCTTATGAAAAAGGGTCAGACTTTTGAGCAGTCGCTCAGAACAAGAGCATTTGAACCCGATGACCCTAACTATACTCCCAGAATTTCGGGTATTGTTGAAATCGAAAACGGAAAGTGTGATTACGCTATTTCCATTTTGAAAAGTGCAGACGGAAGTCCCGAATCATGCAGCCGCTATACTTTCAATTTCTCAAAGCCGCTCAGAGGTCAGGGCAGATTTATCCATACCTATAAGAACAACGAAAACCCTCTCCCCAGCTTTGAGGGTGAACCTAAGCTTGTAAAAATCGGAAATGATGATATAGATACATTCACAAATATGCTCTGGACTTCTCTCAATGAGGATAACAAGGTATCCCTTTTTGTACGCTATATAGACATAGCAACAGGAAACACAGAAACAAGAATTGTAAACAAAAACAAGTAATTCTTTTTTACAGATAACAGCCTGCGTCTACGCTTTGGCGATTGCAGAACTCGGCAGAAAATTCTGCCGATAATTTAAAGGGTTTTACCCTTTAAATTCATCAAAAGCGAATGCTTTTGATGCTGCAATCGCCTGCCACGGCAGAACCGCAGACCTTTTAATTCAGGAGGAAAACATTATGAACGAACTGGAACTTAAATACGGCTGTAATCCCAACCAGAAACCCTCTAAAATCTTTATGAAGGACGGCAAAGACCTTCCCATAGAGGTTCTCAACGGAAAGCCCGGATATATAAACTTTCTTGACGCATTCAACAGCTGGCAGCTTGTAAAGGAACTCAAAGCCGCTACAGGACTTCCTGCAGCAGCTTCATTCAAGCACGTAAGTCCCGCAGGAGCTGCCGTAGCAACAGAGCTTTCCGACACACTCAAAAAAATATACTTTGTTGACGATTTGGAGCTTTCTCCCCTTGCAAGTGCATACGCAAAGGCAAGAGGTGCGGACAGAATGTCCTCATACGGTGACTGGATAGCACTTTCCGATGTATGCGATGTACAGACAGCAAAGCTTATTCAGAGAGAGGTTTCGGACGGAATTATCGCTCCCGACTATACAGAAGAAGCCCTCGAAGTTCTGAAATCCAAAAGAAAAGGAACTTACAACATAGTAAAAATAGACGAAAGCTATATTCCTGCCGAAAAGGAGTACAAGGACGTATTCGGAATTACATTTGAGCAGGGAAGAAACAATCTTAAAATAGACGATGAAATGCTTGCAAACTTCGTGACTGATAATAAAAGCTTCACCGAAGAAGCAAAGCGTGATTTGAAAATAGCTCTGATAACTCTCAAATATACTCAGTCAAATTCCGTATGCTACGCAAAGGACGGACAGGCTATAGGTGTAGGAGCAGGTCAGCAGTCGAGAATACACTGTACAAGACTTGCAGGAAACAAGGCTGACATATGGTTCTTACGTCAGCACCCGAAGGTACTCGGTCTGAAGTTTGTTGACAATATCCGCCGTCCCGACCGTGACAACACAATCGACGTTTACATCTCCGACGATTACGAGGACGTACTCGCAGAGGGAGTATGGCAGCAGTTCTTCAAGGAAAAGCCCGAACCCCTCAGCCGTGAGGAGAAAAAGGAATGGCTTAAAAATCTCAGCGGAGTTTCACTCGGCAGTGACGCATTCTTCCCGTTCGGCGACAACATCGAAAGAGCCAAAAAGACAGGTGTTGAGTTTATCGCTCAGCCGGGCGGCTCTATAAGAGATGACAACGTAATCGAAACCTGCAACAAATACAACATAGCTATGTGCTTTACAGGCATAAGATTATTCCACCACTAATCTTTTATCAGCAAAAGGAGAAGCAGAAATATGAACATACTTATGATAGGCTCAGGCGGCAGAGAACACGCTTTAATCAAGAAGCTTCTCGAAAGCCCCAAGCTTGAAAGGCTCTACACCGCCCCCGGCAACGGAGGAATTTCCTGCGACAGCATATGCGTAAATATCCCCGTTACGGATAAAGCCGCTATGGTAGAGTTCGCAAAGGGTCACAATATCGACCTTGCCTTTGTAGCACCCGATGACCCTCTGGCTGACGGTATGGTTGACGCTTTCAACGAGGCAGGCATAAGAGCCTTCGGCCCTGATGCAAAAGCCGCAGTAATAGAAGCAAGCAAGGTATTCTCAAAGAACCTTATGAAAAAATACAATATACCTACAGCCGAATATGAAGTATTCAGCACCCCCGAAAGTGCCGTTGAGTATATCGAAAATAAAAACGAATTTCCCATAGTAATCAAGGCTGACGGTCTTGCACTCGGCAAGGGCGTAATCATAGCCAAAAATCTCGCAGAAGCAAAAGCCGCAGTAAAATCCATTATGGAGGACAAAAAATTCGGCAACTCGGGCAATAACATCGTAGTTGAAGAATTTCTTACAGGCCCTGAGGTTTCCGTACTCTCTTTCACGGACGGCAAAACCGTAAAGCCTATGGTATCCTCAAAAGACCATAAAAGAGCATATGACAATGATGAGGGTCTCAATACAGGCGGTATGGGTACAATAAGTCCCAATCCCTACTACACAGACGAGCTTGCAGAAGAATGTATGAAAACTATTTTCGAGCCTACCATAAAAGCTATGGCAAGCGAAGGCCGTCCTTTCAAGGGCTGTCTGTATTTCGGACTTATGATGACTCCGAAAGGCCCTAAGGTTATAGAGTATAACGCACGTTTCGGCGACCCCGAAGCTCAGGTTGTTCTTCCCAGACTTAAAACCGACCTCATCGACATAATAAACGCTGTCATAGATGAAAAGCTTGACGAAATCGACATAGAATGGTCAGATGAAGCTTCCGCCTGTGTAATAATGGCAAGCGGAGGTTATCCCGAATCCTATAAGAAAGGTATCGAAATCAAAGGTCTTGACGAAAAAGGCAACACGGACGGAGCAACCGTATATCACGCAGGTACAGTTCTCAAAGACGGAAAATTCTATACCAACGGCGGAAGAGTTCTCGGCGTTACCGCAACAGCTCCCACTCTTGACGAAGCTCTTGCAAAAGCCTATGCCGCCGTTTCAAAAATCAACTTTGAAAACGCTCACTACAGACACGATATAGGCAGAACGAAATGATAAAAACTATGATTGAGCAAATATATCATTTTTCGTGATTATGCATCACCCTGAACGAAGTGAAGGGTCTTAAAAAAGATTCCTCACTCCGTTCGGAATGACAAGCGTTTGTGCAATTTTTTAAATTTGCTCATTTATAGATAAAAAAATAATCTTGACTGAAAATTGCAAAAATTAAGGATTTTTGCAATTTTTTGTTATATAATATATCTCAGCTATGGATTTATAAACCATAAAGTTTAGGTCAAGCCTTTTCAAAGGCTTGCGGGTCAAGGGCAGAGCCCTTGCGGTTTCCAAAGGCAGAGCCTTTGGCGGTTTCCAAAGGCAGAGCCTTTGGTCAGGATTTTTAAGGGTGAAACCCTTAAACACAAACACACAAGGAGGTCGATTTCAGGTGACAAAACAGGTAAAGGTAGGAAATATTCTGATAGGCGGAGGTGCTGCCGTTTCTATACAGTCAATGCTTAACGTACCCGCCAATGACATAGAAGGCAGTATAAAACAGGCTAAGGAACTCGAAAGGGCAGGCTGCGAAATTATACGTGCCGCCGTTCCCGATATGAACGCTGTGAAGCTTATTGCAGCACTGAAAGAAAATGTCACAATGCCTGTTGTAGCCGATATTCATTTCGACTATCGCCTTGCAATAGAGGCTGTTGCCGCAGGCGTTGACAAAATAAGAATTAATCCCGGAAATATTGGCGATATGAGCAGGGTAAAAGCTGTGGCTGACGCTTGCCGTCCTAAAAATATTCCCATAAGAATAGGCGTAAACTCAGGCTCGGTTGAAAAGGAAATACTCGCAAAGTATGGCTCACCTACCTGTGAGGCTCTCTGCGAAAGTGCTTTGTACCACGCTTCACTTCTCGAAAAATTCGACTATACAAACATCGTTCTTTCTATGAAATCCTCAGATGTAAAAACTATGGTGGACGCTTATAAACTCGCTTCCGAAAAATGCGACTACCCTATGCACTTAGGCGTAACAGAAGCAGGTACGGAAAGAATGGGTATAATAAAATCTGCGGCAGGACTTGGTGCGTTGCTGCTTCAGGGCATAGGCGACACTATAAGAGTTTCCCTCACCGCCGACCCTGTAAAGGAAATCTATGCCGCAAAGGATATTCTTAAAGCCCTTGATATTAGAACCGACGGTGTACAGTTCGTATCATGTCCGACCTGCGGAAGAACCAAAATAGATTTAATCTCTATCGCTACAGAGGTTGAAAACCGTCTTAGAGATTGTAAGAAAAACATAAAAGTAGCCGTTATGGGCTGTGCCGTGAACGGCCCCGGAGAAGCCAGAGAAGCCGATATAGGCATAGCAGGCGGTGACGGTACAGGTCTGATATTCAAAAAAGGCGAAATTGTAAAAAAAGTACCCGAAGATAAGCTTATCGAAGAATTGATTAAGGAAGTAGAACTTTTATAATGGCATTATTCAAAGAATTGTTTTCCGATGTACTCAATACCGAGGAACTTTCCGAAGCTTTCGGCGGAGCGGAAGTCCTCAGCATAAAGTACGAACAGAAGCAAAGAAAAATAGCATTACGTCTTAAACTTAATAAATTAATAAACAGGGAAAGCCTTTACACTCTTGAAGAAATAATAAAAAACTCCTCACTTTCTCCCTATACGGTAAAGGTTCAGCCAAGGTTTGACAGCTCCCTTTTTACCGTGTCATATTATGACGAGCTTGTAAAGGAGCTGAAACGTCAGACACCCTCATTCAACGGCTCTCTGAACCATTCCAAAGTGTCTTTAAACGGCGACAGTCTCACAGTATGGCTTCACCACGGCGGAAAAACTATCTTACAGCACAAGGGTTTCGACAAGGCTCTTGCACGTATTATAAAGGAAGAATTCGGACTTGAATATACAGTTGACTATGACGGAGTTCTCGAAGTAAACATTGACGAACCCACAGGCATATCAAAGCGTGAAAACGCCATAGAAAAAGAAATACGAGAAAACATCGTCACCCAGATGGAAGATTACGAAAGTTCTATGGAAACAGCTGTCAAAAAAGCCGAGCGTAACAAAACCGAAAAAGTAAACAAAACCATAGAAATACGCTCAGGAGCTTCACTCTATCCCCAGCTTGTAACGGGAAGCTATCAGTCAGTTTACGGAACAGTCACAAAGGAAAAGCCTGTTCCCATAAAGGATTTAACCGAGGATTTAGGAGTAACCGTCATATGGGGCAAAATCTTCAATATGGAAAGCAAAACCACCAAGGACGGCAAATATTCCATTATAAATTACAGCATAACCGATTATACAAGCTCCGTTTCGGTAAAAATATTTGAGAATGTCAAAAAAGCCGAATGTCTGAACGAGGTCAAAAAGGGCGATATAATCGTCGTCAAAGGTAAGGTCGAATACGACAGCTACGCAAAGGATACAATCTTTGCCGCAAAGGCACTTTCCAAAGCGGAAATTACCGAGGTTGTGGACAATGCCGAAAAAAAACGTGTAGAGCTTCATCTGCATACAAATATGTCATCTATGGACGGCGTAAGTCCTGCGGGCGATTTGGTAAAAAGAGCCAGCAAATGGGGACACAAAGCCATAGCAATAACCGACCACGGAGTCGCACAGGCATTCCCTGAAGCTATGAACACAGCCGAAAAAATAAACGGTATAGCATTCAACGAAAAAAAACAGAAAAAATTCTACGGTCTTGAACCCTATGAAGAGGGTGAAGAACGTATAGAAGAAAAAATAAAAGTAATCTACGGTACAGAAGCTTATTTTGTAAATGATATGATTTCCGCCGTAAAGGGAAACGGAAGCCGAAGTCTTGACGGTGAATTTATATGCTTTGATATAGAAACCACAGGACTAAGCCCGAATAAGGACAGAATGACCGAAATAGGTGCTGTAAGAGTAAAAAACGGTGAAATACTCGATACATTCTGTACGTTTGTAAATCCCGAAATGCCGATACCCGACAAAATAACTCAGCTTACAGGCATTTCCGATGATATGGTAGCCGATGCTCCCGTGGAAGCCGATGCCGTAAAAAGCTTTTTTAAATTCTGCGGAAGTGATGCCGTATTTGTCGCACACAATGCAGATTTTGATACCTCGTTTATGCGTAAAGCCGCTGAAAGACACTCTCTCGACTATAACTATACATCAGTCGATACTCTTGCTATAGCCAAATCCATACTGAAGGATATTAAAGACTACAAGCTCAATACCGTTGCCGACTATCTGAGGTTAGGCAAATTCAATCACCACAGAGCCTCTGATGATGCCTTTATGCTTGCCAGAATATTCGTAAATCTTCTCGAAAGACTGAAAACCGACTATAAAATATATGACATAAAGGATATAAACACAAGAATAACAGGTGCAAATCCCAATAAGCTGAGGGCATATCATCAGATTATTCTTGTTAAAAACCGAACAGGACTTAAAAATCTGTACAGACTTATTTCAATGGGTCATATGAAATACTTCTACCGAAATCCTCGTATACCCAAATCCGAACTTGTAAAATACCGTGAGGGACTTCTTATAGGAAGTGCCTGCGAAGCAGGTGAGCTTTTCAGAGCGATAGTTTCGGGCAGACCGTGGAACGAACTAAAGGAAATCGCTTCTTTTTATGACTACCTCGAAATACAACCCATAGGGAACAACCTCTTTATGCTCGAAAACGGTACTGTTCAGACCGAAAAGGAGCTTCAGGACTTTAACCGAACAGTCATAAAGCTTGCCGATGAGCTTAAAAAACCTGTTGTCGCAACCTGTGACGTTCACTTTATGGATCCTCACGAAAGCGACTACCGCAAAATACTTATGACCTCAAAAGGCTTTTCTGACGCTGACAGACAAGCTCCGCTGTATTTCAGAACAACTGCCGAAATGCTCAGGGAGTTTGAATATCTCGGCGATAAGAAAGCATACGAAATAGTTGTGGAAAATCCCAACAAAATTGCCGATATGGTGGAACAGGTAAGACCAATTCCCCCCGGAGTATACCCTCCCTTTATTGACGGTGCAGAGGAACAGCTTACAACCATTACATGGCAGAGAGCTAAAGACAAATACGGCGACCCTCTCCCGAAAATCGTCAAGGAACGTCTTGACAGAGAACTTGGAGCTATCACAAAGTACGGCTTCTCGGTTCTGTATATGACGGCTCAGAAGCTTGTTGCAGACAGTGAAGCTCACGGCTATCTTGTAGGCTCGAGAGGTTCTGTAGGTTCTTCGTTTGTTGCTACAATGTCGGGCATATCTGAGGTTAATCCCCTCTGTCCTCACTATATCTGTCCCAAATGCAAAAACAGCGAATTTTTTGAACACGGTGAGTACGGCTCAGGCTTCGACTTACCTCACAAAAACTGCCCGAAATGCGGAACACCGTATTTGCAGGACGGTCACGAAATACCGTTTGAAACATTCCTCGGCTTTGAGGGCGACAAAACCCCCGATATAGACCTTAATTTCAGCGGAGAGTATCAGTCAAGCTCGCACAGATACACAGAGGAGCTTTTCGGAAAGGACAACGTATTCAAGGCAGGAACAATCGCAACCGTAGCCGATAAAACCGCCTACGGCTATGTAAAGAAATATGTCGAAGAAACAGGAAATAGTCTGAGCAAGGCTGAAATGGAACGTCTTTCAATAGGCTGTACGGGAGTTAAGCGTACAACAGGACAACACCCCGGCGGTATGGTAGTAGTTCCCAGAGGTATGGAGGTATACGACTTCTGCCCCGTACAGCGTCCCGCAAACAAACAGGATTCAGATAACATTACAACCCACTTCGATTTCCACTCAATACACGATACCATATGTAAGCTCGATGAGCTTGGTCACGATGTTCCCACCATTTACCATTATCTGGAAATGTTTACAGGCATACCCGTTATGGACGTTTCTATGAGTGACCCCGATGTAATCTCATTGTTTACATCTCCTGCCGCTCTCGGCATAACCCCTCAGGACATAGACTGCGAAACAGGTACTTTTTCTCTGCCCGAAGTAGGAACTCCCTTTGTACGTCAGATGCTTATAGAGTCCAAACCTAAGACCTTTTCCGACCTTTTGCAGATTTCGGGACTTTCTCACGGAACTGACGTATGGATTGGAAATGCCGCCGACCTTATCAAAAACGGAACGTGTACCATTTCCGAAGTTATCGGAACACGTGACAGCATTATGACATATCTGCTTCACAAAGGACTTCCGCCTAAAATGTCATTCAAAATAATGGAGATTGTCCGTAAGGGAAACGCTACAAAGCTTCTGACAGAGGAACACTTCAACGCTATGAAGGAGCATAACGTACCTCAGTGGTATATAGACTCCTGTATGAAGATAAAGTATATGTTCCCCAAAGCTCACGCAGCGGCATATATGATAGCCACTCTGAGGCTTGGCTGGTACAAGGTTCATAAGCCTGTTGAGTACTATGCCGCCTACTTTACCGTAAGAAGTGATGGCTTTGACGCTATAACCGTACTTAAAGGAAAACCCGCAGTTGTCGCAAAGATAAACGAAATAAAACAGAAGCAGTCGCAGAATACCGCCACAGCTACAGACAAAGCCGAAATGGATACTCTCCAGATTGTAAACGAAATGCTCGCAAGAGGAATAAAAGTACTGCCCGTTGACATATATAAATCAGAAGCTAAAATGTTCGTCATAGAGGGCGACAGCATAAGACTTCCTTTCTGCTCCCTCAGCGGTGTAGGCGAAGCCGCCGCTCTCAGTCTGGCTCAGGGCGGCAAGGAGGGCGAATATCTTTCCGTAGAGGAGCTTAAATCCCGAACAGGTATTTCTACCGCCGTAGCCGAAACCCTCAAAGACGCAGGTGCTTTGAAAAATATTCCCGAAAGCAGTCAGATGTCGCTGTTCTGACAGGAGGAGTTTATGAGTAAGAAAAAATTCAAACAGATACTTGCCTTGATAACTCTTGGTATAATCATTAACTTTATCGTAGGAAGCTTTTCATTCATATGGCAGGCGATAAGCTTTGTATTTTTAGTTGCTATGCCTTTTATAATAGGCTTCTGTATAGCTTTTCTGATAAACAAGCCGTATATGTTCTTTTCGGATACCGTTTTCAAAGACCTGGAAAAAAGCAGGATAAAGTTTTTCCGTCAGATAAGAAAGCCCATATCTCTTATACTTGCATATATAATCTCATTCGGAATTATAGTCTTTCTCATAGGAATTATAGTTCCTCAGCTTATAGAAAGCTTCAACAAGCTTTCGGGCAACTTTTCAAGCTATGCCGAAACCTTTAAAAAATGGATATTCGATACCGCCGAAAGATTTCTCCACATAGAACTGAAACAGGATAATGACCTCTTTACTATGGTAAACAATCTCGTTAAAATAATAACCGGTGAAGAACTCAAAGGTTATGTTACAGGTCTTGCAAACAAATTCGGCCCCAATATTTTCGATACCGCAATTCAGTTCACGACAAATATATACAACGTAAGTATGGGTATAGTAATGTCTTTCTACTTTCTCGCCTGCAAGGAAAAGCTTATATATCAGACCAAAAAGTTTACCGTTGCCTTTATGCCGGAAAAGTCACTTCCTAAAATATTTGAAATCGCTGAGCTTTCAAATAAAATGTTCGGAAGATATGTCTACGGCAGAATTGTTGACTCTATGATTATGGGTATGATGTGCTTTGTCGGTATGAGTATATTCAAATTCGACTATTCTCTGCTTATAAGCGTGGTTATAGGCATTACAAACGTCATACCGCTTTTCGGCCCTGCCATAGGTGCTATCCCCAGTATAATTATACTCCTTATCGTAAATCCCATTGAGGCTCTCTGGTTCAGCATATTCATATTCACACTCCAGCAGATAGACGGAAATCTCATAGGCCCGAAGGTTGTCGGAAACTCAATCGGAATTTCAGGCTTCTGGATTATGGCAAGCGTTATCATAGGCGGCGGTCTTTTCGGAGTTGTGGGAATGTTTATCGCCGTACCTGTATTCGCAATAATCTATGTTCTCTTGGGCGGCGAAGTCGATAAAAGGCTGAAAGAGAAAAATTATCTTCAGAAGCTCGGAAGTTCTCCCGAAAACGATATTATCACCGATGCCGAAAAACCTACCATAGATTTCAATGACATAAAATTCTACAGAAACCTGAAGGACAATGTACTGCATTCTTCAAAAAAGGAAACAGACGGCAGCGATGACGATGATTTTTCAAATTTCGATATCTGACCTTATGCCAAAGGTATGTGCGTAACCAAAGTCGGGGCGATTGCAGCAGACAAAAAACTTTGTTTTTTGTCTGAAAAAGTGCTTTGCACTTTTTCCCTTGCGTATGCAAGGGCTGCAATCGCCCCGACTTTGGTTTACAGCGTTGCCGAAAGGTTACAGCTCAACTTTGGTTATGTTTTCGCAGAAATTATCGTAGGCACTGCATACCGATATAAAGTACTCACCCAAGCGGTATTCTTTAAAGTATATATCCTGTTCTTTGTTTTCACTGAAAACGAAGGGAACATTTTTCCTGAATAAAATCTCACAGGAATTAAGTCCGCTCAGACCGTCGCCCGTAAATTTCAGATAGCTTTCTTTCAGCGTCCAAAGCCGGAAAAAGCTTTCGGTAAAGTCAGAAGCTGTCTTAAAAAATTCCTGTTCCTTTTCGGAAAAGAAACGCTTTGCAATTTGTCCTAGATGATTGCTCTCTGAAAGAATTTCAACGTCACACCCTGTATTGTTTTCCGAAAACGTACATATACATACATCACCTGAGTGAGAAGCGTTAAAATGAATATTGCTGAAATCCGTAAAAAAAGGCTTTCCGTTTTTCAACTCAGAATATCTGACGAAATGTTCACATATACCGAAATTATCCTCAAAGAACCTGTTTATCAAAATCCCGATACCCAATGATAAATTTTTATCCTTTCTCATTTTCATACGGTCGGTTTTTTCTTTTCGGTACTCCGATAATTTCCTGTAGTACTCCCGAAAAACTCCGTCATCATAAAGCTTTGATACGTCCAGCAGAAAGGTTTCCGTCATATATGAAACTCCCTCCCAAAAGCCATAAAGTTTAGGTCAAGCCTTTTCAAAGGCTTGCGGGTCGAGGGCAGAGCCCTCGTCAGGATTTTTAAGGGTGAAACCCTTAAAAACGACAACACACGCCGTAAAAGCTTACGGCGTGTGTTTTTATTTTAAAGCAATCTGAATAATTCTTCTCTTGAAAGTCCGCTGTTGCGTGAAACCTCATCGTTAGGAACAACTCTTAATACCTTGCCGTTATAGCGTGATACAAGAACGCTTGCCTTTTTGCCGTTGATTTCGACAAATTCTTCCGTATACTCTTCATCAAGCGGAACCTGCTTAGGCAGATTGAACTTCTCTGTGAGAGCTCCTGTAGGACAAAGCTGAACACAAAGTCCGCAGTTATTACACTTAGTCCGGTCAAGAGGCAGTGCAAACGCAGGCGAAGGCTCTGTGGTAAATCCACGACCCATAAGACCAAACGCATGAATATCCATAACCTCACGGCAGCTTCTTACGCAAAGTCCGCAGAGAATACACTTTGAAGT
>ONBJ01000010.1 GCA_900316025.1 uncultured Eubacteriales bacterium | reverse complement strand
GGTACAGTACGTTTAACCGCAGCAGGTCGTGAAGCCTGTAAAAACAATCTTTCTGATATAACATTGGAGTATCTGAATAATTTCGATTCATTTAAAAAATTTAAAAACAATATTGGGGATAAAAGCAAAAACAAAAAAGACCAAAATTTTGAGGTTTCACAAATAAAAAATGAAAGTCCTCAGGAACAGATTGAACTTGCTCTTCAGGAATTGAATGATGAGTTAATATCTGAGCTTATGGTTGAAGTAAGCAAAATATCACCGTATGAATTTGAAAAACTTGTTGTAAGGCTTCTCATAAAAATGGGTTACGGAGATATGGAAGAAAATAAAGATGCTGTAACAAAAAAGTCTGATGACGAAGGAATAGACGGAATTGTCAGTGCTGATAAATTTGGTTTTGATTCAATATACATTCAGGCAAAGCAGTGGAAATCGGATAACTCAGTAGGAAGACCTGAAATTCAGCGTTTTTTAGGTGCTTTGGCAGGACAGGGAGCTTCAAAAGGAATATTTATTACAACCTCACAGTTTTCAAAAGGGGCTGTTGAATTTGCTTCAAAACAGCTTCACAGCAAAATTGTTCTCGTAGACGGAAGGCAACTTGCTAAACTTATGATAGAATACAATCTGGGAGTTTCAACCATAGCTACATATGAAGTAAAGCGTATAGATTCAGATTTCTTTGATGAATACATCAATTGAGTTTAAGGGCTTTGCCCTTAAAAATCCCACCAAAGGCTCTGCCTTTGGAAACCGCAAGCCTTTAAAAAGGCTTGACCTAAACTTTAAATTTTCTGCCAAAATAAAATTGAAATCCTAGCCTTGCATTAATGTAAGGCTAGGATTTCAGTTATAGAATGGAATTAATTAAGACAAAACTTTACTGAATTGAAGAATCCAAATAGCTGTCGAGTTCCTGTTCTTCCTTCTTCTTTTTTCTTTCTCTTATTACAAGCAAGGTAGTAACCGTTGCTATTACAGCCGTAACAGCAGTAATAATCGAAATTATAAGTATGAGCTTGTTATGACACAACTGGTCTTTTTTTCTGCACATCACAAATTACCTCCCGACAATCAGAATTTATATTATTTCTACTAATGTATATAATAACCAAAAATCAACAAAAAGTCAATACATATTTCAAGGTTTTTGCTTTAATATGAATCATTAAAATCATCATCGGGTAAATCTGTATGGTGCATATGGTCGTTATGAGGTATACCCGAAAACTCTCCACGTCTTACACTCAGCCTCTGCTTTTCGAGTTCGCTCTGTTCGGACAGAAGATCCTTAAATTCACGGGAATGCTTTATATTCTTTATTTCCAGTTCAGGATTGGTTACGTCCTGTGAAAAAAGTTTTATTGTTCCCAATCCGAACATCTTTTGTCCTAATGAACGTGAGTATTTCATATCGATAACCTTATACAGAAGTATTTCATTTTCGTTTGATGTAAAAAATCCTGTTTCAATCAGAAGCTTTTTATCTGTAATAATATATTTTGTGAATGTAAAAGGTAAGCCTAAAAATCCCCACCTCTTACGCTCGCTCATTAACTCCTTGTCAGGCATAGACAAAGTCATTCCTCTCTGTAGTCAATTATTCGTCACCAAAAGAAATGCCGGTAGCTCTTGCACATCTGATTTCCTCACAGTCAACGGGAACAACTTTAAGCTTTCCTGCAACCTCAGAGAGAGGTACGGGTACTATTCTGTCGCCCTGAAGTGCAACCATATTGCCGTACTGCTCATTTATGATAAGCTCTGCCGCCTTAGCTCCGAAGAATGTTGACAATGCTCTGTCATAAGGGCAGGTAGTTCCTCCACGCTGGATATGTCCGAGTACGGTAGCTCTTGTTTCGTGACCTGTGGCAATCTGTATATCCCTTGCAAGCTTTTCGGTAAATGTACCGTTAGGCTGCTCCATAATAGCCTGTTTTTTCTCCTTTTTCGGCATTTCGGCTACTTCCTTAGGTATAGCTCCCTCAGCCATAGCAACAACTGTGAAATGCTTTCCGCTGCGTTCCCTGTCAACTATCTTCTTTACTATATTGTCAACAGTGTAGGGAATTTCGGGAAGAAGTATTACGTCTGCACCGCCTGCTATGCCCGCATAAAGCGTAAGCCAGCCTACCTTATGTCCCATAACCTCAACTATGAAAATTCTGCTGTGGGATTCTGCCGTTGTATGGATTGCGTCAATACCCTCTGTAGCTATATTGATTCCGCTCTGGAAGCCGAATGTTTTATCAGTACCCCAGAGGTCGTTGTCTATGGTTTTAGGCAGTGAAACTATATTGCAGCCCTCTTCCCTGAGAAGGTTCGCTGTTTTCTGAGAACCGTTTCCGCCCAGTACCACAAGGCAGTCAAGCTTGAGATATCTGTATGTTTTTTTCATACACGCAACCTTGTCTATTCCGTCCTCCTCGATAACTCTCATCATCTTGAACGGCTGGCGTGATGTTCCGAGAATTGTTCCTCCACGGCTGAGTATTCCCGAAAAATCTTCGGGCTTCATCTTTTTGTAGTCGCCGTGTATAAGACCTTTATAACCGTTGAGTATTCCTATTATCTCAAGGTTTTTATCTCCGTAATGTTCATAGAGTGCCCTTGCAACTCCACGCATAGAAGCATTAAGTCCCTGACAATCTCCGCCGCTTGTTAAAAATCCAACTCTTTTAATCACATTTACCTCTCCTTTTCTGTTTATTGATAGATTATATTTTAGTTTTTTAATTCGTCATTTGCAAACCTCGGCGTACCGATTTCTCTTGACGATATAATATCCTTTTTTACGTCTTTAAGTGCCTTTTTGGAAAGCTTTGAAAATTCAAGCTGACTGTTTATTCTCTTTTTGCCACGCTTGTCTACAAGTGTATAGGTGGTATCGGAATTTTGTCTTCTTGCATTAACGGTATCGCTCAGCGAAATTGCAAGAATTTCATCGCTTCTCTTTTTGAGAATTTCGTCCTCAACCGGGAATACAAGCTCAACACGTCTGTCAAGATTTCTCGGCATCCAGTCGGCACTGCCCATATATATTTCGGGATTGCCTCCGTTCTGGAATTTGAAAATTCTGCTGTGCTCCAGAAGCTGACCTACGATACTGTATACCTCTATATTTTCGCTCCAGCCCTCAAGTCCGGGAATAAGACAGCATATTCCTCTTACTATCAGGGTTATTTTTACACCCTCACCCGAAGCGATATATAAAAGTCTTATGATTTCAGGGTCTACTAAAGAATTTACTTTGGCGATTATTCCGCTTGGAAGTCCCAGCTTGTGATTTTCTATTTCCTGTTTTATTTTCTCCTCAAAGAATGATCTCATACCTCTCGGAGCAACAACAAATTTTTCGTACTCGGGCGGCAGAGAATAGCCTGTTATAACGTTGAACAGCGATGATGCGTCAACGCCGAAGTCCTCCCTGCACGTAAACATTCCTATATCGGTATAAAAACGTGCCGTACTGTCATTATAGTTTCCTGTTGCAACGTGAAGATACCTTCTTATTCCGTCACTTTCACGTCTTACAACAAGGCATATCTTGCAGTGGGTTTTAAGTCCTGTAAGACCGTATATAACGTGACAGCCTGCTTTTTCAAGCTTTTTAGCCCAGTGTATATTGTTTTCTTCATCAAAACGTGCTTTAAGCTCAACGAGTACAGTTACCTGCTTGCCATTTTCGGCAGCTTTGCTCAGTGCGGCTATTATGGGCGAGTTTCCGCTTACACGGTAAAGAGTTTGTTTTATCGCAAGTACGCTGGGATCTTCTGCTGACTTCTTTATAAATTCAAGGACGGCATCAAAGCTGTCATAAGGGTGATGTACCATTCTGTCACGTTCCCTTATAGCCTGAAAAATATCGTCATAGCCATAAAAGTCTGACGGAGGTGATACGGGTACTATAGGCTTGAAATGAAGGTCTGCCCTGTCATCTACCCTACAGAATTTTGACAGAAAAGTAAGGTCAAGAGGCCCTGAAACCTCATATATTTCCTTTTCGCTTACGTTAAGCATATCGACAAGGAAATTTCTGAGTTCTGTATCTATACGCTTGCTTATCTCAAGTCGTACAGGCTTTCCTCTTTTTCTCATTCTTATGGAATTCTGAATTTCGACAAGTAAGTCATCTGCTTCCTCGTCAATGTCCAGATCCGAGTCACGGGTTATTCTGAAAGGTGCATAAGCACTTATTCTGTAAAGCTCAAAAAGCTCCTTTAGCTTATACATAATTACATTTTCAAGCATTACAAATATTCTTTCCTCGTTTTTTGACGGAACTTCAAGAAATCTGGGAAGTATTGAGGGTACCTGTATAATTGCAAATACCGATTCACCGTCACTGTCATTAAGTCTTACCGCTATGTTAAGACTTTTATTTGCCAGAAGCGGAAAAGGTCGGCTTGTATCGACTGCCAAAGGTGTAAGTACGGGGAATACCTCGCTGTCAAAATATCTGTCTATAAATTGCAGTTGTTCCTTGTTCAGCTTCTTTATTTCAGAAAAGCTCATATTATGTTTTTTCAGCTCGGGCAGAATAGAATGGCTTAAACAGGAATACTGCCTTTTGGCAAAATAATGTATTTTTTCGGCAAGCTTTACTAAAAGCTCCTTGGGTGTATATCCGCTCGGGTCTTGCTTCTTCAAGCCCTGATGAACCTGGTCAAGTACTCCTGCAACCCTTACCATAAAGAACTCGTCAAGGTTAGAGGCTGTTATTGAAAGAAAATTAACTCTTTCCATAACAGGGTTTTCATGCTCCATAGCTTCTTCAAGAACTCTGAAATTAAAATCCAGCCAGCTAAGCTCCCTGTTGTTGTAGGGTATGTATTCCTTTGTCTTTTTACGCTTTTCTGTTTTTGAAGCTCTTTTCTTTTTTTCGCTTTTATCTGATTTTTCAGCTTTTTTTTCGTTCGCCTCAAGATTGCTGACTATTTCGTCAAACAAATCTTCTTTTTCCTTTTCTTCGGCTTCAAGCTCTTCTATAATTTCAGCTTCTGTCTTGTCGTATTCATATTCAGGATTATTTTCTTCATCTTTTTTAATTTTGTCACCATTTTTTTCTTCCATATACAGTTCACCTCGTTTTATTGCTTCACTGAAAAAATGCTTGGTCTGAGTTGCGGCGATTGCAGACCACGGCAGCATTCGCTGCCGTGAGCTTCAAGCGTTTACGCTTGAAAGCTGATAAAAAGCTTTGCTTTTTATCGTCTGCAATCGCAGCCTGAGCATAGCCACAAATTTCTGAAAAGATTTACATTACTTAATTATTTAATCTGTAAAAAAACAGGGCAGCTCTGAACCGATACCATACACGGTCAAAACTACCCTTATCATAATCTTAATCTTAATTTTATGAATTCAGACAATCGCTCAACGCATTGTATGCCTGTTCAAATACAGCATCGGTAACAAGAACCGATACCTGAATTTGTGATGTTGTTACTATTCTTATATCAGACTTTGAATCTGCTATAGCTCTGAAAATTTTTGCCGCTACACCCGGATTGTTCTCCATTTCGGTATCTGAAATACTTATTATGGAATTTCCGCTGCTTATAACGGGCTTTATCTTTTTATCTTTAAGCTTTGATGTATAGCTTAGCAAAGTCATAAGGTCATCATCGCAAATTGTAAATGAAACGCTCGTTGTAATTCCCTGAACGGGTGCAAGGGAAATCATATCAACATCTATGTTCAGTTTGGAAATTTCCTCGAAAACCGAAGCTATAAATTCCATATCAGCAGGAGTATTATGCAGGGTAACAAGTGTTATATCGCCTGCAACGCTTATATTTGCACTCATATTATCAAGACCTCCGAATAAACTATTATTCACTGAGCATATCGGACATATCATACATACCGCAGGTTTTACCCTTGAGGTATACTGCCGCATTTATCGAACCTACTGCAAAAACTTCTCTGGACTGTGCCTGATGAGTAAGAGTGAGAACTTCATCGTGACCTGCAAATATAACCTGATGCTCGCCTACTATAGTTCCTCCTCGTACTGCGTGGATTCCTATTTCGTTCTTCTCTCTTTTTTTTCTGTATGAATGTCTGTCATATACGTACTGCGGCTCCTGCTCCATAACCTGAGATATTCCGTCAGCTATCATCATAGCCGTACCGCTGGGAGCATCAAGCTTTCTGTTATGATGCTTTTCTATAATCTCAACGTCAAATGCTCTGCCGAGTACTTTTTCGGCTTTCTTTGCAAGCTCTATGAGAAGATTTATTCCCAAAGACATATTTCCTGAGTAAAATACTGCTGTATTTTCTGCTGCTTTCTTTATAGCACATACCTGCTCTGCCGAAAATCCTGTTGTACATATTACAACGGGAACGCTCTTTCCTGTTGCATATTTCAGCAATCCGTCAAGTGCAGACGGATTGGAAAAATCTATTATAACATCAGCCTCCTCAGTGATGTTATCGAAGCTGCTGTATATCGGAAAGTTCAGTGAACTGTCGGAAAAAATATCCACTCCTGCAACAATTTCACAGTCGTTTCTCAGGCTTACCTCTTCTGCTATAACTCTTCCCATTTTTCCGCAGCAGCCGCTTAAAATTATATTGGTCATTTTTAAATTCTCCTATATCGGGCAATTCGCATAAATGCAAATTGCCCGAAAACATTTCACTTCTGAAAAAGTTAATTTCAAACCTTTTTTATATCAGATTTTTTCCTTAAAAAGTCCGTACTTAACCATAACTGATTTGAGATATTCATATGACTTTTCGCTGAGCGGTACAAGAGGCAGTCTGCAAGCTCCGCAGTTAAAGCCCATCATATTCATAGCTTCCTTTACGGGAATAGGGTTTACATCGCAGAAAAGTGCGTTCATAAGTTCCAGATAATAAAGGTGCATTTCAGCAGCCTTCTTGAAGTTGCCTTCAAGACAAAGCGTTGCTATTTCGTGCATTTCCTTCGGCATAACATTTGAGAATACCGAAATAACTCCCTTTCCGCCAAGTGACATAACAGGTACTGTCATATCGTCGCAGCCTGTATAAACATCAAGATTATCTCCGCAGAGAGCCATAGTTTTTGCAGCCTCACCTATCTTGTCGCCTGCTTCCTTAGTAGCAACTATATTGGGATTTTTGCAAAGCTCGGCATATGTTTCGGGCTTTATACAGCAACCTGTTCTGCTGGGAACATTGTACAAAATCATAGGAATATCAACTGCATTTGCTATAGTGCTGAAATGCCTTACAAGACCTGTCTGTGAAGTCTTATTGTAGTAGGGAGTAACCGACAGAACAGCATCTGCTCCTAATTTCTTTGCTTCCCTTGTCAGCTCAACTGCATATGCTGTATCGTTGCTTCCTGTTCCTGCAATAACGGGAACTCTCTTGTCTACTTTCTTTAAAGTATATTCTATAACTTCACAATGTTCCTTGTGATCCATTACCGCAGACTCTCCCGTTGTTCCGCAGGCAAGTATGGCATCTGTTCCGTTTTCTATCTGAAAATCAATCAGCTTGCCGTATTCCTCATAGTTTATGGAGCCGTCGTAGTTCATAGGCGTAACTATCGCTACACAACTTCCGGTAAATACAGGCTTATTCATAATTAATAACCTCCGTTGTTCTGATTAGTCATCAAGATAACCCTCTGCACAAAGAAGTTCTGCCATAAGTACAGCTCCTCCTGCTGCACCTCTGAGGGTATTGTGTGACATACACACAAATTTTATTGTATACTGAGTATCCTCTCTAAGTCTGCCGATGGATACTGCCATTCCGTTTTCAAGATTTCTTTCGCTCTTTATCTGGGGTCTGTCAGGCTCTGTGAAGTAATGTAAGAACTGCTTGGGTGCACTGGGAAGATTAAGCTCCTGTGCTCTGCCCTTGTAGTTTTCCCATCTTGAGATTATCTCTTCCATAGTTGCCTTTTTCTCAAGCTCTACAAAAACAGCCGCTGTGTGACCGTTACTTACAGGCACTCTTATGCACTGTGATGTTATTGAAGGTACTTCCGTATCCTTTATTACATCGCCCTCTATATGTCCCCATATCTTGAGAGGCTCTTTCTCTGATTTCTCTTCTTCGCCTCCGATATAAGGTATAACGTTATCTATCATTTCGGGCCAGCTTTCAAACGTCTTTCCTGCTCCCGAAATTGCCTGATAGGTACATGCAAGAATCTTTTTTACTCCCAAATCCATAAGAGGGTGTACGGCAGGTACATAGCTCTGCAAAGAACAGTTCGATTTTACTGCTATAAAGCCCTTCTTTGTTCCAAGACGCTTCTTCTGGGCAGGTATAATAGCCGCATGGTCGGCATTTATCTCAGGTATAATCATAGGTACGTCCGGTGTGTGTCTGTTTGCACTGTTGTTTGACATTACAGGACACTCTGCCTTTGCATACGCTTCTTCAAGTGCCTTTATCTCGTCCTTTTTCATATCTACCGCACAGAATACAAAGTCTACGAGTGCCGCTACCTTTTCTACCTCGGAAGCGTCCATAACTACCATATCAGCGAACTTTTCAGGAATGTCTGATGTCATAGCCCACTTTTTGCCTACTGCTTCCCTGTAGGTTTTTCCTGCTGAACGCTTGCTTGCTGCAAGAACAACAACCTCAAACCAAGGGTGATTTTCAAGCAGAAGTGAAAATCTCTGTCCTACCATTCCTGTTGCTCCGATGATACCTACTTTGTATTTTTTCATAATGAAGTCCTCCTACATATAACACATATGAATATTTGAATTGCAATCGCCCGTAATACACAGCACATCTGCGTGCAGGATACCTTTACGCAGACTGCAAAACGGACTTTTATACAACCTCGCTATATAATATACCACCTGTGCGGATTAATGTCAATTTTTATTGCCAAATTTGCCTTATAGTGTCAGATTTTCGTCAGCGTTGCGATTGCAGACCGCCGCAGATTAATCTGCGGCGGATTGAAGTGCCATGCACTTCAATCTTGTCAAAATACAAAGTATTTTGACGTCTGCAATCGCCCCTCCCCTTAATATATATCTCTATTTTGCATTTATAAGCTTGTTGAGTTCGTCCATAAAAGTGTTTATATCCTTGAACTGGCGGTAAACCGAGGCAAAGCGTACATAAGCGACTTCATCTGTTTCCCTGAGCATTTCCATAGCATACTCTCCTATGACGTTTGATGTAACCTCTCTGTCAAAGGAGTTCTGGAGCTTTCTCTCTATGGAATCCACTATTTTATCAATCATTCCCATCGAAACGGGACGTTTTTCACAGGCTCTCATAATTCCCGAACGCAGCTTTTCCCTGTCGAATGGTTCACGTGATTCATCACGCTTGATTACCATAAGCGGAAAGCTTTCCACCATTTCATAAGTCGTGAAACGTTTTCCGCACCGCAGACATTCACGTCTGCGTCTTATTCTTTCTCCGTCATCTGCAGAGCGTGAATCCACAACCTTGCTTTCAACACAACCACAATAGGGACATTTCATCTGAAAACCTCCTTAGCAACACACTCGTACTTCAAGTATTATAACATATTCACAATATAATTTCAATAATAAATAAAAATTAATTACAGATTACCGAAATTTCTGTTAAGCATACGGTATGACTGAACAATATCTTCCATATCAGAAAAATTTCTTCTGTATACCTCTATGACAGCATTACCGCCGTACCCCTGACTACGCATCATACCTAAAATTTTTTCATAATCCATAGTTCCTTTTCCCGGCAACAGACAGTCATTATAACCGTCATTATCATTTATGTGCATATGGGCAATTCTGTTACCCATCGCCCTGCACACATCAAACGGATTGTTTTTTGAACGCACCGCCTGTTTTATATCGAAAACGAAATCGACATCATTTCCAAGATACTTTATCATTTTTTCTATAAATTCGGGACTCTGGCTTCTGAAAAGATTTACATTTTCCTGAGCAAGTACAGCACCCTCTCTTTTCATAGCCTCTCTAAGCTTATAGTATCTCTCAAAGTATTCAAAGTCGGAAATTCCTCCGCTTCCCTCAAAGCGTTTGTCACCGTGAAGTACAACTATATCCGCTCCCACACGGCAGGCAAACTCGCTGTATCTTTTATAAAAGTCTATGCTTTCCTCAAATCTTCTGTAATAGTCTGAAAAAAGCAGAATATGCTCGTATCCCGATGTAAAAGGGTGTACAGATGTTATTTTTATACCCGATGATGTCACAGAATTTACCTCTTTGGCAAATTCCTTTGTAACCTCTCCTATAGTATTTACAAAAATCTCCATACAGCACACATTTTCAGCCGTCAGCCTCTCAATGGATTTAAGCAAATCCTCGGGATAAAAGCATGCCGTTGAAATTCCGAACTTCAAAGCATATCGCTCCTTTTTCTTTTCAAAATAATTTTCGTTACCATAAAAACAGATAGCACAAATATAAAAATACTAATCCACTGAGATGTTGACAAAGCTCCGAAATATCCTCTTTCTTCTGTATCTCCCCTGAAAAATTCGTTTATAAACCTTACAACAGGATAAATCAATCCGTAAATCCATATCAATATACCTTTTTCAATATTTCTGCACCTGTATAAAATCAGTGTAAGAACTAAACAGATTATGAGATTTTCGCCTGCCTCAAAAAGCTGTATAGGCAGTCTGCACACTCCGTTTGCAGACTCCGCCGCTGCATTGTGATATACTACACCAAAGCTGCTTTCTATTCCGTAGCAGCAGCCGACAAGAAAACAGCCGACCCTGCCGAATGCGTGAAAAAGCGGTATGCACGGAGCTATCGTATCAGCATATGCCCCGACATCAAGCTTAGCTCTTCTCATATAGATATATGCTCCTATACACGCACCTATAAGTCCGCCGTAAAAAACCATACCCCCGAATATGTCAATCATATATAAGCAGAACATTCTGAAGCTTGAAAAAAGCCTGTCCGTATGTCCTATAATAAAAGCAACCTTTTTGTACTGTGCCAGTGCGTAAAAAATATGTGCCGTAATAAATGCCCCTATTCCTCCGCATACAGCTATAAAAATATATTCCAGAGCGTCCGTTCCTTCTCTTTTTTCAGATGTGAAACGCAGCAGAAGAAATGCGAAAAATATTCCTGCCGCAGTTGCCAAACCGTAAAAAGGAAATTCCATTCCAAGTGTATCCGCTGTACTGAACAATGTACTGCAACCTCCTTAGACCTTTTAAATTCAAAAAGGGCAGTGTAACCCTACACTGCCCCCAAAACTTCGCTTTTATTCAGATTAAAATGAAAAATATTCAGGATACAAACCTTCTATGCTTTCAGCACTCTCTGATACAGAGGTAAAATATCTGCTGTAATCACTGTATATGTCTGCCTTGTTAGCAACAGAATTTACAAAACAGGCTGTACAGCCTACACAGGCAACACACGAAAGTATCGAAAGTGACGAGAACACAAGACCAATTATGGCAAGCACAAATCCGACATTGTTTTTTGACCTGTTGCTGTCGTTTACAATACCCATCTGATTGGAAATTTTTTTATAAGAAGCTCCTAAAACAACTCCTACTATGCTGGTTATAAAGCCTGCTACCGTCATTACAGCAGATGTAATATAGCCTAGTGTTAAATTCACTGGATCAGCACCCCAATCAATTACCACTCTGCTATCAACGCAGCTTAAACCCCAAAAAATTACAATTCCGAGTATTGCAAGCGAAAATCCTATTCTACCTGTAACCGAAGCTGCTACAGCCTTTCCCTGATTGGGGTCGTTGTCAAATGAACCCGAAGCAGGCTGATTGTTATAGTAGCTTCCGTTATTATAACCGCCGCCGTTGTTGTATCCGTTATTGAAGCTGTTATAGTTTCCGTAACTGTTTGCGTCCTTGTTAAAGCTGTTGTCCTGATACTGCTGGTTCGGATTAAAGCCGCCGGAATAGTTTCCGTCCGAATAATTCTGTGAATTAGGGTCAAATCCCTGTCCCGACGAGAAATTAGGCTGACCGTAATTATTGTCCGAGCCTGAGCCGCCGTAGTAATTATTGAACTGATTGTCATTTCCGCTGTTATTCATAAAAAAATCCCCCTTTACGACTTAATTTTACTAGAATGATAATACGTTGTCAATATCACTATACGTATTTTTTAATAATGTTTTAATATATGCCATATTACAGAAAAATCTTTTGACTATAATGTCATAAACTGTAATTTTATACATAGGCAGAATATTTTCTTATTGCCATATTTTTGCTTTACTGTTAAAATTTCATATGAGGTGGTACAAATGATTATCAGAGAAATAAGAGAAAACGAGCTTAATGATCTGCTTGAATTATATACTCATTTACACGAAAACGGTATACCTGAAAACAGCAGACATCTGCAAAATACATGGAATAAAATTCTGAGTGACGAAAATCATCATATAATTGTATGCGAAAAAGACGGTAAAATTGTTTCCTCGTGCGTATGTGTGATTATTCCAAATCTGACAAGAAACATACGCCCATATGCCTTTATTGAAAATGTTGTGACACACTCCGACTACAGAAAAAAGGGGTATTCTACTGCCTGCCTTGACTATGCGAAAAAGCTTGCATTAAATGCAGACTGCTATAAAATTATGCTGCTGACAGGCTCAAAAAACAGCGATACCCTGAACTTTTACAGAAAAGCTGGATATAACAGCTCCGACAAAACGGCTTTTATTCAGTGGCTATGAAATTTCCGATATGCTTTTATAACTGCCACTTATATCCGAAAACTGACCACCTGTTGAAAATCGATGGATTTTCAGTTTTATTAATGATATACTGCTGTCAGCAAAGGAGGAAAACAGAATGCAGATAGAAATTAAAATCGATAACGGCTGTTCTGAACCAAAGGTTATTATCATAACCGATAAGGTAGATGATGAAATCAACGGCATTATCAGCAGACTTTCGTCCAAATCTCCGGAAGTCATCACAGGCTTTTACAACAATCTTGCAGAAATATTGTCGCCTGCGGATATTATCCGCATTTATGCGTCAGGCGGAAAAACCTTTGCGTTATCCACGCAAAAGGAATATACGCTAAGACAGCGGTTATATGAGCTGGAGGAACATCTCAGTCAGTACAGATTTGTGAGAATTTCCAACTCTGAGATTATAAACCTTAAAAAAGTTCTTCACTTTGATTTGAGCTTTTCAGGTACAATTTGTGTTACTCTGTCGGACGGAACGGTTACATATGTTTCAAGACGTTATGTGTCAAAAATCAAGCAGATATTGGGCTTATAGGAGGTTATCATAATGAAAAAAAAAATAATTCAGCGTTGCTTAATCGGTGCTACGATTGGTCTGAGTATAAGTTATATTATCACAATTATTATTTCAGCTATAATCAATAACGGTAAATATTATCCCACCGTTCCGCAGCTTATCGGTCTTTGCGGTAATGAAATAAACGCAGTAATCGTTCAGACTGTATGCTCTTTGATTTACGGAGCAGTTTTTGCAGGTTCTTCCGTTATCTGGGAAATCGACAGTTGGAATCTTTTAAAGCAGACAATTGTTCACTGTATAACAATCTCTCTGACAATGTTTCCGATTGCATATCTTATGTATTGGATGCCGCACAATTTTATAGGAATCGCTGTATATATATTCATCTTCCTCGCAATTTATTTCTTCATATGGTTCGGTCAGTACTTCTCAATGAAAAAGAAAATTGAAGCTTTTAATGACAAAGTTAAAACAACTTCTGAAACTAGCTCATAAAAGCTCAGCCGTCGCTCAGGTTTTATCCTGAACGGCGGCTTTATACTGTCATATCCGAATTTTAAAAAATTATTCTAACTGAGCGGTTGAAAATAAAATAGTTGATGAGTTTAAGGGCTTCGCCCTTAAAAATCCCACAAGTGGCTTTGCCCCTTGACCCCACCACTTTTGAAAAAGTGGACAAAACTTTTAATTGTCATAGCTATACAATAAGAAAATCATTCCGACCGCTCATTTGGAAATTACTTCCAGTTGTCTATAGTATCCTGATATACGTTCATATAGTCATTAGCAGAACGTCCCCATGAGTTATCGCTGGTCATAGCTCTGTAAACCAATGTACGCCAGCCGTCACGGTTCCAGTAACCGTTTATAGCTCTTCTGAGAGCGTGGTTCATATCCATAGAATCATAGTTCTTGAATGTAAAGCCGTTGCCGTATCCGTCCTGACTGTCGTGTATGGAGTCTCTCAGACCGCCTACCTCACGGACAACAGGAACACTGCCGTATCTGAGTGCTATCATCTGAGAAAGACCGCAAGGCTCACTCTTTGAAGGCATAAGGAAAATATCTGAACCTGCGTAAATCTTACGTGCAAGCTCGGGAACAAATCCGGGACAGAAGCATACCTTTCCGGGATACTTGTTGTTGAGATACCAGAAGTAGTCCTCATATTCCTTATCTCCTGAGCCGAGAACAACAAACTGAATATCGTTATGGTAAATTATATCCTCTATGCCGTCACGTACAAGGTCAAGACCCTTGTGACTTACAAGACGTGTTACCATAGCTATCATAGGAATGTCGCCTCTCTGGGGGAGGTTAAGTCTTTCCTGAAGTCTGCGTTTGCACTCACCCTTGCCCTGAGGGTACTCGGGAGTATAGTGAGCATACATGTGCATATCTGTAGCAGGATTATAGCTGTCATTGTCAATACCGTTGAGTATTCCGCAAAGCTTGTACGCTCTGTGCTTCAAAATCTGGTCAAGACCGTGTGAGAACCAAGGGTCAAGAATTTCGCCTGCATATGAGGGGCTTACGGTGGAAACTCTTGTAGATGTTTCTATAGCACCCTTTGACATATTCAGCTTGCCGTCCATTTCGAGCATTTTGGTATCTTTTTCGGGAATACCTACACATTCCTTATTAACGTCCCAGCCGTACATTCCCTGATACTGTATGTTGTGTATTGTATAAAGGCTCTTGATATTGTGATACCAGGGATTTTTCGAGTAGAAGAAATAGTAATATGTCGGCACAAGAGCTGTCTGCCAGTCGTTTGTATGGATAAGGTCGGGGTGGAAATCTATATGGGGGAGCATTTCAAGAATAGCTCTTGAGAAAAATGCAAAACGCTCCGCATCGTCATAAAATCCGTACAGACCCTTTCTTTTGAAGTAGTACTCATTATCTATGAAGTAGAAGGTTACTCCGTCATACTGTGCCCAGAAAAGTCCGCAGTACTGTCTTCTCCATGCTACAGGTACGGCAAAGTTTGTTATATAGTTTATACCATCTCTGAGATACTGAGGAATATCCCCGTAAAGCGGCATAACCACTCTACAGTCTACTCCACGCTGACGAAGTGTCTTAGGCAGAGAAGCCGCAACATCTGCAAGTCCGCCTGAACCTGCATAGGGATTAGCTTCACTTGTGCAATAAAGAATTTTCATTGTATATATTACCTCCGTATTGTTATAGGGCAACAGGTTTCCCGATTACCCTCCTGTTATTATAACACCTTTTCACTGGGAATGTAAATAGGGAATGAATCATATCCGCACAAAGCTCTGTTATCTTTTATAACAACGTCCTTGTCTGATATTACATAATTAAGGGTAGCATCTGAACCTATCTTGGTATCCTGCATAATTATACAGTTGCTTACTTTCGTTCCTTTTCCTATGCGTACACCCTTTGCAATTATACTGTTTTCAACCTCACCCTCTATTATACAGCCCTGTGCTATGAGTGAGTTCTTTACCGATGAACCTAAGCCGTAGCGGCTGGGCATATCATCACGAACCTTTGTGAAAATAGGCTGACGGCCGTTGAAGAGAGCCTGTCTGTTTTCTCTTGAAAGAAGGCTCATATTTGCGGCAAAATACTCCTCCATTGAGGATATGAGCGAATAATAACCCTTGAACTCATAACCGTAAAATCTGTAGCTTCTTACATAGGTCTGGAAAACGTTTCTTATATAGTTGAGTTTGTTGTTGCTTATACATTCCTCTACAAGCTCCATAAGGAATTTACGGTTTGTCAGTATAGTTCCTACTACTATATTGTTTTCGGGGCTTGCGTAGGATTTGAGCGAGAACGTGTCTATTCTGTCATCTGCTCCCATTGTTATTGAAAGAGCATCTTTTCTTCCCTCGCTTTTAAGTCCTGTTACATACATAACCGTGAAATCGGCTTTATTATCAATATGCTTCTGGATCATATCGTTATAGTTTATGTTGGCTACCATACCGCACTCCGAAAGAAGTACGTACTCCTCGGTTGCATCGTTCAGAAATCTCTTTACTGAATGAAGTGCTTCAATCTCGGAATTTCCGACTACTTCACCTGACTGGATAAACGGCGGCAGAAGATGTACGCCTCCGTTCTTTCTTGAAAGGTTCCAGCTTTTGCCCGAACCTACGTGATCCATAAGAGAGAAGAAGTTCTTGCTTACTATTATTCCTATATTGGTTATTCCGCTGTTGGACATATTGGAAAGGTTAAAGTCAATAAGTCTGTACTTACCTGCAAACGGAACTGATGCCAGTGCACGGTGTGATGTCAGAGCCGCTACTCTGTCTGCATGATTGTTTCCAAATACTATACCAAGTACATTATTCCTCATTGTCTGTCACCTCCACAACATCGGTATCAACCATAGCCTTGGGAGCTACATTACAGCTCTCAGCTATAGTAACACCCTCTCCTATTACCGCAATACCCCACTGATCGTCTTTCTTGTAGTTTTCGGGTCTTGCTCCTACGTGAGCTCTTTTCTTTATAACAGCGTTTTCCGAAACTATGGCATATTCAACCGTAGCTCCTTCCTCAACAACTGCTCCCGGCATAAGTATGGAATCCGTTACGGTTGCTCCCGTTCCTATTGTTACTCCGGGGAACAGTACCGAAAATTCTATATTTCCGTCTACCTCGCAGCCGTCCGAAACAAGCGAATTCTGTATATTAGCATTTTCACCTATATACTGAGGGTGCATTGAGGGATTTCTCGAATATATCTTGTCCTTTTCGCCGCTGAGGTCAAGCGGAACTTTCGGATTGAGCAAATCCATATTTGCTTCCCAGAGGCTGTCTATTGTTCCTACGTCCTTCCAGTAGCCTTCAAACTGATAAGCAAACATTCTCTCTCCTGCGTTGAGCATTGCAGGCAGAACGTCCTTACCGAAGTCGTTGCTTGAAGAGGGGTCTGCCGCATCTGCTTCAAGATATTTTCTCAGCTTACCCCAACTGAATACGTATATTCCCATTGAAGCGTTTGTACTCTTGGGATTTGCAGGCTTCTCCTCAAATTCGTATATTGAACCATCGGGGTTTGTATTGAGTATTCCAAACCTTGATGCTTCTTCAAGCGGCACGTCTATTACTGCTATTGTACAGGCTGCCTTGTTTTGCTTGTGTGCCGAAATCATCTTTGCATAATCCATTTTGTAAATATGATCTCCCGAAAGAACAACAACATATTCAGGATTGTATCTTTCGATAAAGTTCATATTTCTGTAGATAGCATTTGCCGTTCCCGAATACCAGTATGCACCGTCCATCTGCTGATACGGACTTAAACAGGTTACTCCGTCATAAGTACCGTCCAGATCCCAGGGCTGTCCGTTTCCTATATACTCGTTGAGAACCAGCGGCTGATACTGAGTAAGTACACCTACTGCTCCTATTCCAGAATTTACACAGTTTGAAAGCGGAAAGTCTATAATCCTGTACTTTCCTCCGAAGGGTACTGCAGGCTTTGCCAGCTTTCTGGTAAGTACTCCCAGTCTGCTTCCCTGTCCTCCTGCCAGTATCATCGCTACTGTAGTTTGCTTTGGATACATTATGTTTTTTCCTCCTTTATATATCTTCTTTTCCGAAAATTTATATTGTTTTCTGCCTGTTACGCTCAATCCAAAGTTGCGGCGATTGCAGCGGTCATAAAAAAATTTTTTTATGACCGTCACGTAAGGGCTACGCCCTTACGGCATACGCTCACGTTAAGTGAGCGTACTGCAATCGCCTGACTGAAGCCGTCAGACGGGCTGTAACCCGACTTAGACCGTGGAGATTACGAAACAGAAATTTTTCGCCAAACCTCCGTAAAATTCAGCAACGCCTGTTTTTTTGAAAAGCTTCTTCTGTGTGTTTTACGGAATTCAGGCATATATATTTACTCTTGTTTTCCAAGAGATAAACCGACTTACCAAATTAATCCTCAGTCATAGATTTACCGCTGACTTTCTTTTCTGCTTCAGCTTCTTCCGATTGCTCAGGCTCTTTCTCTTTTTCCTTTTCTGAGGTATCCCCGCCTTTTACGGCTTCGGAATTTTCCATTTCCTCAAGCTCAGCTATTTTTTCGCTCAGCTCCTTGATTTCCTCTATGGTTTCTTCGTCCTCAAGGTCAACGCTTTTTGCATCATCGTCAGTCTTTCTGAATTTGCACTTCAGATACATAACAGAAAGCGGCGGTATCGTAAGAGCTATACTCTGCTCATAGCCGTGCATAGGAACGTCCTCGGAAACTATATCACTTACATTTGATATGCCGTTTCCTCCGAACTCTACGTCATCTGTATTGAAAACCTCCGTATACACTCCCTTATACGGAACACCTATGCTGTAATTTTCACGCTTTACAGGAAGAAAGTTGCATACGGTTATTATACCGTCGCCGTCCTTGCCAAGCCGTCTGAACGCAAGTACGCACTGTGTAAAATCATCGTGGTGTATCCAGTGAAAGCCCTCCCACGAATCCTCAGTTTCGTACATTGCAGGGTTTTCGTTGTAAAATCTGTTAAGGCTTTTTATAAAATTATGAAGCTTTCTGTTTGCGGCATAGGAAAGAACCTCCCACGGAAGCTCTCCGTCTGTATTCCATTCTTCAGCCTGAGCAAGCTCTGTACCCATAAACGTAAGCTTCTTGCCGGGGTGCATCATCATATATGCCATAAATATTCTCACATGGTCAAACTTGCTTCTGAAATCTCCAGGCATCTTGCTGAAAAGGGATTTCTTTCCGTATACAACAACATCGTGTGCAATAGGAAGAACAAAGCTTTCCGAAAAAGCATAGAAGAATGAGAATATAACGCTGGAATGATTGAAGGGGCGGTAAAAAGGGTCGGTAGACATATATTGCAGCATATCATTCATCCAGCCCATATTCCATTTGAAGTCAAAACCAAGTCCGCCCTGCTCCACAGGCTTTGTAATCATAGGCCACGCTGTCGACTCCTCTGCAAACGTAATGAGGCTGGGAAATAACCTGTGCATATTTACATTCAGCTTCTGAACAAATGCAACTGCTTCGAGGTTTTCCTTTCCTCCGAACTTGTTGGTCGCCGACTCCTCGCCCTCTCTGCTGTAGTCGAGATAAAGCATAGCCGCAACATTGTCAATTCTTATTCCGTCCGCATGATACTTGTCTGCCCAGAATGCGGCACTCGACATAAGAAAGCTTATAACCTCATTTTTTGAATAATCGAATGTCAAAGTATCCTTATCGTTACGGTTTGCTTTTCTGGGGTCTTTATATTCATAGCAGCAGCTTCCGTCAAACTTTTCAAGTCCATAGCTGTCCTTCGGAAACTGCGTTATCGACCAGTCCAGTATTACTCCTATTCTGTTCTGATGGCATAAATTTATAAAATACATAAAATCCTTAGGCTGTCCGTATCTTGAAGTAGGTGCATAATAACCTGTTGTCTGATAACCCCACGAGCCGTCAAACGGATACTCCATTATGGGCATAAGCTCTATATGCGTATAACCCATTTCCTTTACATACGGTACAAGCTCATCTGCCAGCTCACGATAGTTAAGAGGATTTCCGTCCTCATATCTTTTCCATGAGCCTGCATGTATCTCATATATATTCATCGGTGACTGTTTATAGTCAGTATTTTTTCTTTTACTGAGCCATGCTTCATCACTCCAAGCAAAGCCCTCAATATCATATATCAGACTTGCATTCTGCGGTCTTGTTTCAAAGTGAAATCCGTAAGGGTCAGATTTATACAGTCTTTCATAATTTTCCGCAACAATGCAGTACTTGTAGGCATCGAACTCATTTAATCCGTTTATATAACACTCCCATATATTTCCGCTGCCAATGCGTGACATACGGTTGGCATTTTCGTCCCAGTTGTTGAATGCTCCTACAACCGATACAGACAGTGCGGACGGTGCCCATACCCTGAACACATAACAGCTTCCGTCATCTGCTTTGTGTACACCCAGATATTCATAACTGCTGCAGCTGTCGCCCGAACAGAATTCCTGCTGATACTGTCTGTCGTCCGTTACATATCCCATAGTGAAAATTCCTTTCTTCAGTCTTGTCACATACCTGTAATTTCTCATACTACTCTAACATTAATATAATAACAATGCTGAAAGCAAATTTCAATAGATTAGTAAAAATTTATAAGATATTTAAAAATACTCACGAAAATATTTATACATTTTACAACACAATTCTTCTTTTTTCATAGATTTTTCCAACATTAATACTGATACCCAAACATTTTTTCTGTTATCCGAGCAGTCAATAATTTTACAGAAAACTTTTGTACAGTTCTGTACGCCTGTCATTTTTTACGGGAAAGCTTTTCCTTAATCTGTCCGCATAACTGAAATCAGTTTCAGCGAAAATCAGCTCTTCCCTGTCATCGGAACATACAATAATTTCTCCGTCAGGAGCTATTACGCAGGAATTTCCCGAATAGTACAGACCATTCATCTCCCCTACGCAGTTTACGGCAAATATATATATCTGATTTTCTATCGCTCTCGCTCTTGTAAGTACTTTCCAATGCTCCGACCTCTCCGCTGGCCAGTTGGCAGGTATGACTACCGCTTTTACTTTTCCGTCACGGCATATGCCTGAAAAAAGCTCCGGAAATCTCATATCATAGCATATGGCAGTGGAAAATCCGATATTTTCTACCGCATAAAAGGCTATGCTACTTCCTTCTGAAAAATACCTGTTCTCTTCCGAATATGAAAAAGGGTGCATTTTTACATATGTATTAAGCTCACGTCCGTTTCTGTCAATAACGCTGTAGCAGTTCTCCGCCTTATTTTCCGATTTTCGCACCCAGCCACAGCCTGTCGAAATTCCAAATCTTACGCACAGATTTCTTACAAAGCTCATACTTGAATTATCAGATTCTGCTGTAAGCTCCGTATTCATAGAAAATCCCGTAAAGCTCATCTCAGGCAGAAAAAGAACATCTGCTCCTTCATATGCAGCTTTTTCAGCCGCCCTGCATACCTTCCCGAAATTACCTTCCTTATCCTCAAAGCTTATATTCATCTGATATAAAGCAATCTTCACAAACTATACCTTCCCCTCTCCCTGCTACGCTTAAAACCTCAGGTTTTCTGCTTCAACAGGCGATTGCAGCCCCTTGCGGATAAATCCGCAAGGAACTTTAAAGGTTTACCCTTTAAAGTTATCAAAAGCGTAGCTTTTGATGGCTGCAATCGCCTGACCTGAGTATAAATCCTACCTGCTTTATCTTAAAAAAAGCAATATAGCTTGAGTACAGACCTGAAAATGTACTCAAGCTATTATCACAAAATCACATCAAAACTCCGAAAAGTGCGTACAAACAAAAGCTTTTTTTATTTGTCCTCACTTTTTCTTTCTTCCACAATCTTTGCTGCAATATGCTCAGGCACAGGCTCATATCTTGCAAAAGCAGTAACATAACTGCCTCTTCCCTGAGTAACCTGTCTGAGGTATACAGAAAAATCACTCATTTCCGATACAGGTGCTTCAGCTTCTACAATCTGCATATTATCCTCACCGGGATTCATTCCGAGAACTCTTCCTCTGCGTTTGTTTATCTCTCCCATAATATCGCCCATATTGCTGTCGGGTACAGTAACGGATACGGACATAACAGGCTCAAGAAGTATAGGACTTGCTTTGGGTATGCCGTTCTTATAAGCTATTGAAGCTGCCATCTTGAACGACATTTCAGATGAATCTACAGGGTGATAAGAACCATCATAAAGTGTTGCCTTAACGCCAACCATAGGATAGCCTGCAAGCGTTCCTTTTTTGATACTCTCTCTCAGACCTTTTTCTACAGCCGGGAAAAAGCCCTTGGGAACTGCTCCTCCTACAACTCTCTCCGCAAACTCAAGACCGTCATTATCCGCAGGCTCGAACTCAATCCATACATCTCCGAACTGTCCGTGACCGCCTGACTGCTTCTTGTGCTTTCCCTGAACCTTTACACTGCTGCGGATTGTTTCACGGTATGCAACCTTCGGTGCATCGAGTATTACATCTACATTGAATTTATTCTTAAGCTTTGAAACAATAACATCAAGATGCTGCTCTCCCAGACCGCTGAGAACCATTTCTTTTGTTTCCTTGTTTGTTTCAAATACGATTGTAGGATCTTCCTCTGCAAGCTTCATTACAGCCTGTGCTACCTTATCTTCTTCACCCTTCGTCTTGGGGAGAATTGCCATTTTATAGTTTGCTACAGGATATTTTATTCCGTCAAGAACAACTTTTCTTGTAGGTGCACAAAGAGTATCTCCTGTAGCCGTATTGTTGAGCTTTGCCACAGCTCCTATATCGCCTGCACCTATGAAAGCTGCTTCCTCCTGCTTCTTTCCTCTGGGAATAAGAACCTTGTTTATTCTTTCGGTTTCTCCTGTACGCATATTTATAAGCGGAGTATCAGGAGCTATCTTTCCCGATACAACCTTAAAGTACGAGAGTTTTCCTACAAACGGGTCTGCAACAGTCTTGAAAACTATAGCCGCAGCCGCTCCGTTTACATTTACAGAAAGTTCAACGGGGTCTCCGTTTATATCTGTTGCTATCTCCTTTTTCTCGTCTGCTGACGGTACAAGCCAGTTTATTCCGTTGAGCAGATGCTCTATTCCATAGGTATTCTGAGCATCTCCGCAGAATACAGGTGTAATCGTTCCCTCTCTTACGCCACGGCTTACTCCGACTATAACCTCTTCAGGAGTAAATTCCTCTCCGCTGAAGTATTTTTCAAACATTTCTTCATCGGTTTCGGCTACAGCCTCATATATTGCGGTACGAAGACCCTCAAGTCTGTCACCCATATCGGGCATAGCTGTCTGCGAAACCTTTCCGTTTTCATATCTGTATGCCTTGTATTCCAGAATATTTACATAGCAGTTTGCCTGACCGTTTTCTATATACGGTACAACCACAGGACAAACCGAAGGTCCGTAATGTGCCTTGAGTGTTTCAAATACTCTGTAAAATCTTGCACTTTCATCGCAAAGTCCGTTTACGAAAAACACCTTGGACATTCCTGCTTCATTTGCCATCTTTACAGCCTTGTCCGTTCCTACGTTTACGCTGTCCTTTCCCGATACAATTATCAATGCCGTATCTGCGGCTCTCATACCTTCGCAAACTCCGCTTTCAAAGTCAAAAAGACCCGGTGTGTCTATAAGATTTATTTTATATCCCTTCCACTCTACAGGTGCTACTGCCGATGATACCGATACCTTCCTTTTTATTTCCTCAGGGTCAAAATCAAGAACGGTGTTTCCGTCATCGACCTTGCCCAGTCTTTCGCTTGCACCTGCAAGATACATCATAGCTTCGGCAACAGACGTTTTTCCACAGCCGCCGTGACCTGCCAGAACTATATTCTTTATTTTCTTTGCCTCGTATTGTTTCATTTTACAATGCACAACTCCTTATTTCCTCTGTGTTACATAGCTTAGCATTATATATAAATAAGTTAAATTATGTCAGTGATATTATATCCTATATGTACACATCTTGCAATACATTTTTGTCAAAGAAACAAAATTTCACTGATTATCAACAATTTAATGAAAGCTTTTTATATATTTTCAACAATACGTTTTACGAAAAATTTATAAACATTTTTAAATTTCGGCTGAATACCCGAAATTGCGGAAAAACTGCGGTTCAGGCACAATATCTTGTAAATATCCGCACAAAGTCTGTTCTTCGCTGAAACGGGCGATTGCATAGGCAAAAGCAGCCGCTTTTGCCTGTTTCAAGGCATAGCCTTGAAACTAACGGCAGCAATGCCGTTAAATGCAATCGCCCGATATTCCACAGATTACAGCGAATTAAAAAGTTTTGTACCGACTTTTTTCAGAAGCCACCAGCAAATAATGATAACCGCAGAAAAATATACAGCACATATCATATACGAAAAAATCACATCAAAAGCAGGATTAATCACAGGCAGCATCAAGGCAAATATAAAAGGTATTGCCGTAAGAACTGCCGAAGCAATAAGAGAAATTATCACGCTTCCGCTCTGCTTTATAACTATAATTTCGTGAGCCCAGTCGAAGCGAGGCAGTTTAAGATTGATAAGCAGTCCAAGCATTCCCGAAAATACAGATGCAAGAACCGGTATAAGAATTATGAATATAAAATCCAACGCATTAACGGGCATACTTAAAGCACAGCATACTGCCGTAATTAATATACCCGGCAAGGTTATAACAGGAGAAACCAGAAATTTTGCGGTAAATATTTTCATAGGTTCTACAGGAAAAGATTTCAGCATCCATAACGTTTTAGCCTCAAGCGATATACTTGGTGCTGTAACGTCGTTCATAACACACAACGTAGACAACGCACTTATCACACCCATAATCATAATCGCCCTGTAATTAGTGAATGTTTCGGAAAACATACCCTCTGCATCAATACCCTTTATCAGCATAACAATACCCATAACTGCTGTCATAACAGTACCCAGTCCGCTGTTCATAACATATGAGGGAATACTGAAGAAAAATCCCAGTTCTTTTTTAAGAAGTGCAGGAACAACGCTTATGCGTTTCATCGTCTTTTCAACATAGACCTTATTTTTATTAACACGCTTTGTCGTTATTATTTTTGTAAGCTTTTTCGATATAAACCAGAATGCTGCAGCCATAGGAACTATACATATGACAATAAAAAGCAGCTCCAACCCTATATTTATATTTTCAGACGTTATCGCCTCTGCATACACATATGAAACAGGTACATATGTTCTCAACGCATTTTCAACATCATTGATATTCTTTACCGCATACATAATCAGCGGCTCTGCAAAAGCTCCGAAAAACATAAAGAACAGAAATACCAGTATACCTATCAATCCCATAAATGTATTCTTCCCCGGTATCTTTGATGCCAGATACCATATAAGGTATCCTGCAAAGCAGCATATTGCCGTAATAAACATCGGAAGAAATATAAGGGACAGAATATAGAATACAATTCCCTTTACACTGAATCCTACAGCCGCCGCATACGCAAAAAGTGCGGGCAGCATAACCATATAGCTGTAAATACAGTTCAGTATAAAAAGCGTCGATATACGGCTTACAAGTATTACGGAAGGCTTTATCGGCATACTGAAAAGCAGCTCATTGTCCGAAGCCTCAAAAAGATACGACTGAGATGCAAGCACACTTCCCACAAGTGAAAATATAAGCGTACCTGTGAAAACCGCTTCAAAATAAATGTTCATCTGTCCTTTTCCAGATGTTGTAACAAACATCGCCAGAATAAAAAACATTATGAAAAAGAACGAAAGCACCGCCATAATACAAAATCCCAGCAAAACCGCTATTACTACTCCGAACACCGTAAATTGAAGCTTCTGAGTATTTCTTTTTCCGCTCAGAAACGAAAGCATTGATGCCGCCATTGATTGAAGGCTTGTTTTTGTAATCTGCCAGACCTGTCTGTTCATATTATTCCTCCAGTTCAAGGAAAACGTCCTCAAGGGAAGCATTTCCGATTATGTCTTCAGTATTTCCGCTTACAACCAGTTTTCCGCCGCTTATTATAGCAACCTTATCGCACAGCTTCTCTGCCACCTCCAAAACGTGGGTCGAGAAAAATATTGCCGCTCCCTCACTGCAAAATCTTCTCATTTCCAGCTTGACCTTGTGTGATGCTTTCGGGTCAAGTCCCACAAACGGCTCGTCCATAAGTATAAGCTTGGGGTCGTGCATAAAAGCCGATATAATTGCAAGCTTCTGCTTCATTCCGTGTGAATAGCTGTTTATCGGCTGTGCAAGATTTTCCTTTATCTCAAACATTTCGGCATACCTGTTTATCTGAATTTCCCTGTAAGCTCCGTCCATACCGAACATATCAGCCACAAAGTTAAGATACTTTATACCTGTCATAAAATCGTACAAATCAGGATTATCGGGTAAATATGCCATAATTTTTTTGCATTCAATAGGATTTTCCTTTATCGAAATACCGTTTATATATATTTCTCCCTGTTCAAAATTTACCAGTCCGCAGCACGATTTTATTGTTGTTGTCTTGCCTGCTCCGTTATGCCCTATAAAGCCGCAAATCTCTCCGTTCTTTATTTCCAGACTGAGATTATCCACTGCACGCTTATCTCCGTAAACCTTTGTAAGATTTTCAATTTTCAGCATTTTATCCACCCTCACAAAATCATTTATTTTATCCACCCAAATTATAACATTAATCTTATTTTGATTTCAATAAAACTATGTAAATTTAATCTTACCGATTACACTTTCTTTTTTCAAAAAATATATCCGAAAATAAGCCTTTCTGCTCCGTATTCAGGCTTAAAACAAGAAATCACTCCTCTTTTTCTGTTAATTTCAACAATTATCTTGATATTATCGTCATTTTATATTATAATTTGTAACGGTATATTTTGCAGAGGACATAAATCTGAAAGGAAATATTCTTATGGCTAAACAAAAAAAGCTAAACGGAAATAAAAGCTCTGATAAAAAATCAGACAGAAAAGACAGCCGCAACGCAAATTCTAAAAAAGCAGGTACTGTGATAGCTGTATTTCTTGCCCTTGTTCTTATCGCAAGCTCAGCCGCTGTTGTGACTTATCTCGCAGACAGAGGAAAACGGGCTATGTCAGATTATTCAGGCTCTTCCGTTGAAACAACTGTTCCCGAAGAAGCCACCGTACATAAGGTAATTGAAAAAGATATGCCTGTTCTGAAATCTGATGACAAAAAAAGTGAAGGCTACCTTGACGGTGCAGTCTATATATGGCAGAACAAAGGTTACGAAGTATTCAAGGGCAGTATCAAGGACGCAAAGGAATACGCTTCCAGCGTGAGCAGCTATAAAAGAGCATTGGGAAAATCCTGTAATGTATATAACATTGTAGTTCCCACAGCTACAGAAATAACTCTTCCCGAAAGGCTCAGCAAAACTTTTTCAAATAATCAGCGTGAAAATATAACCGCAGTCATAACCAGTCTTTCAATGGACGTTACTCCCGTTGACGTTTACAATTCTCTGGGCGAACACCGCAACGAATACATCTATTTCAATACCGACAAGTACTGGACACCGCTCGGAGCATACTACGGCTATAAGGAGCTTGCTTCCACACTTAAAATAAAACCTGTTGATATTAAATCAGCGGAACAAATCAAGCTTGAACAAAGCTTCTTAGGCTCTCACATAAGCTCTACAATATCAAAGGAAACCAAAAACGGCAATCCAAAGCTTCTGGACAATCCCGACAAAGTCACTCTCTTTGCTCTGCCCGAAACGGTATCAGTCAAAGCTCTGCCCAAAGGCTCGGAGAATACTGTCGATATGAGCTACTACAACACATATACTGAGGACGGTGCTTCCCCCTCGGATATTTACGCTTCCAAGGACTGTGCATATACCGTTCTGAGCAACAGCAGTATCGAAAGCGGCAAAATAGCAGTTGTTGCCGATAAGTTCGGTTATGCCCTCGCACCCCTTCTCACATATAACTACAGTGAGGTTCATCTTATAGATATTGATAACTTTGAGCGTAACATAAAAAATTATCTCACTCAAAATAAAATAACCGACGTTGTATACCTTAACGGCATTATGTCTGCAAATACCGCCGCAAAAACGGCAAAAACAGACGCTATGTTCTAAACCCTTATATTTTCATTTTTCAGGAAAGGCGGTGATAACTGTGCTGGGTTCTTTCATAGACGTTTCCATACTAGGTAAAATATCCTCAAAAGGTGTATACACGGGATATATAACACGCTGTAACGACAAGCGTTACAGACGCACGAGTATTGTAATATTTTCACGTACTGAGCTTACCGATATTGTACACTGCACAGTTATCGCCACGACACAGCTCAACACCAACATAAAATTTATTGCCGCTCCCTGCGGACAGATATTCTATGAACCCGAAATAAAGGAACTTCTCAAGGAAGTAAGAAATGTCCGCTATCATAAGCTTACCTGCCTTTATGAAAAATCCTGCGGAGCTATCGTATTTCACCGCTTCAAGGACGGAATAAAGGTTCTGCTTGTCAAAAACCGCAACGGAAAATACTGGAGCTTTCCAAAGGGACACGTCGAAAAGGGCGAAAGCGAACATCAGACTGCCGCACGTGAAATCAAGGAGGAAACAGGTCTTTCCGTCTATTTCTACGATAACTACAGACAAGTAAGCGATTACGTCCCTTTCGGAAAAATAAAAAAGCGTGCTGTATTTTTCCTTGCCGAAGCAAAGCAGTCAAATGTACGCATTCAGCATTCGGAAATTGACTCCTATACCTGGGTTTCCTTTGCTCAGGCACAGGAAATGTGCAGATACGAAAACGATATACGTGTACTCAAAAAGGCTGAAAATATGATAACACATAAAAAAAAGCTTGTAAGAAAAAATCCTGTATAGAGGCTGTTATTAACATTTCCTCAATACAGGATTTCTGTATTCCTGATGTAATTGTGACAAACAAAACCATAAAGTTTGGGTCAAGCCTTTTCAAAGGCTTGCGGTTTCCAAAGGCAGAGCCTTTGGTCAGGATTTTTAAGGGTGAAACCCTTAAAACATCAAAAAACATCAAAAAACATCAAAAAGGAAGGAATGAGTTTATCGTAAATATAACGTTGAGCATAAATGCCCTGAAATTCGTTTCCTTCATATTTTTAACACGTATGTTCATATCATAAAGTTCCTTGTTCAAAATCTTTTTCATATCAAGATGATGCTGGTCAGAAATTCTCTTTTCAAGAGGAACTCTGAACATAAGGTCAAAGAATTTACGGTTATTGTAGATAAAGGTAATGTTTGTGTATATCTTCATTTCCGATATATTCAGACTGCCCCAGCTTCCCCATGTAACCTCATTGTAATGAACATCTGCCGTAGGATACTGTGCAGGAATTTTATCATACTCAAATTCATCTATATACTTTGCAAAAATCTTGTCTATCTTGTGAGCAAGAGAACGGTTGACCGTAAATATCTTGTAAAGGTTTCTGTAAAGCTTAGGCGAAAGCTCAGGCATAGTATTTCTGCCGTAATACTTGTACCAGTAAGCCCTTATTGTTTCCGATACCCACGACTTAACCTCTACGTCCGCATCAAGATTTTGAAGCAGATATACACGCTTGCGGTACTCGTTTCCCTTTCCTTTTGCAATATAGCCGTTGTTATGCTCGATAATCTGAACAAACTCGTTATAATTTTTAAGCTCGCTGCCGTCCTCGGGAACAGTGTATACAGTGTGCTTGACATTGAAATGCTCTGCGATTTTCTTTGCTGCATCTACATCTATCGTTTCCTTTTCGGCTGAAAGATAGCTGAATGCTTCAAACCTGTCATAAATTCCGTTGGCAGAGGCGAATGTTGTGTTGCTGTCTATACCGCCTGTGAGCGATATTTTAGGATTTTTCCATTTGCGTGAAATAAGCTCCATATTGTTTTTGAGTATTTCAGCACCCTGCTTTATAACCTCGTTGTATTCTTCCTCATTTTTGCATTCGGGCAAATCTTTAAGAGGATAGAAACGCTTGTGGCTTATACTGCCGTTTCCGAATTTGTAGAGAATATTCGGAACAATTCTTTTTACCTCATCAAACTGAGTATAGTCAGCAGGCATATAAGGACCGCAAATTCTGTAGTACCATTTATATTCCGAAAGCTCTTTTGCTATGTCCGACATAGTAAGACCGCAAAGGTCGCCTATAAGCTGAGAATGTGATGACATATAGAAATGATTTCCAAGATAACCGTAACAGGCTGACTGCATACCTGAGGGGTCAACCAAAAACTGAACTTCTCCGTTGATGATAACTCCATATACAAATACACCTGTCATTTCGTCTATACGGCTTTGATATTCTTCTGTGCCATAGCTTTCCGCAATTCTTTTGAGGATAGCTTCTTCCTTTATTTCCATTGTGAACGGATTATACGCATGACCGAAAAGAAAAAATGTTTTTCCGTCATAGTCAACACAATGTACAGTCTGCTTACAGTGAACATATCCGTAATAATTTCCGCTTATTCTTTTACGCTGCCAGTTGCCGTAAAAAGGAAAATCATTCAAATCTATTTTATCGTTATCGGAAAGTAAAAATCCCCTTACAAAAAGATACTGCTGCAAGTTTTTATTTTTTTCCAGCATATTCTTAAGTTCATCAAACATAAGAAATCCCTCCTTAGCAAAAGAAATTATACACTATAAAAGCCTTGATTTCAAGTAGTAAAGCAAATTTTTTATAGCAAATTAAAGCTTTAAAAGGTAAAAGTTATGCAATTTTAAAAAGCTTTTCCTGCAAAATAACTTAAACGTCTGTTAAATTCTTAATTTATCATTACTGCTTATATTTCACTCATTCAGAAAATCTTTCATCGAAAAAACAAATTTCAACCAAAATAATTGTTTTTTCGATAATTATACATTATACTTTTAGATGAAACATTGTCAGCTTGTTTCGGGAGGGATATATTTTGTTTGAAACGGAAAGATTTATTATAAGACCATATACAATCAAAGATGCAGAAAATCTTCTTCATACAATAGGAACATATGAGGTATATATTACGACCTACGGAATACCGCACCCGTGCGATTTAAAATACGCTAAAAAATGGATAAAAGGCGTAATAAACAATGCTGTCAAAGATAAGTCGTATGAGTATGCCATAACAGGAAAAGAGGACGGGCAGTATCTTGGAAATGTCGGACTTATAAATATTGATATTGCAAGCCGTAAGTGTGATATTTCGTATTTTGTAAATCCCGAATACTGGGGCTGCGGAATTGCAACTGAGGCAGCCTCAGAGCTTATAGGGTACGCTTTCAACGTTATGAATATAAACAGGGTAGGCGGAAGCTGTATGGAACATAATATAGCTTCTGCAAGAGTTATGGAAAAACTCAGTATGAAATATGAGGGTACAATGCGTGACTATTTTATCAAGAATAACAGGTATGTCAATTTAAGGTGCTATTCAATTTTACAGGACGAATTCAAGGCACTTTTCAAAGGAAAAACAATTCTCAGACTACACGAATTATAATTTCCCGAAATTAAAAACAGGTCGGATTTTCTATAATCCTGACCTGTTTTTCTGTTGATTATTTATACGTTTTTCTCTTCAAAGCTTTCTATGATACTGTGCAGCAGATGAAAAAGGTCATCAGTCATATAATCCTCCGTTCTTTCTGTTTGCAGAGTAACACTGATAAGACCGTATTTGCTGTCAACAAGAGCCGCTGCCTCCTTATAAGCACCGTCAGGTTCTGATACACAGATAAGCTTTGCAGTACCTTCGGGTGTTTTGCAGTCAGGTTCTTCCCAATATTTGCTATAAAGCGAACGGTAGTAATCATATTGTTCATCGGCAGAGCCTGAGTCGTCCAATAACACTGACAGATTTATAACATCTCCCGAAAAATTTTTAAGTTCAATATCTGTTACCCCCCACTCGGAAACAGAATATCTTATGGGTATGGAGAAAAAGAGTTCCTTGTCATTACTAAGCTGTATACTGAATTTCTGTGTGCCTAAATCTGCCAAAGACTTTGACGAGGAAATTTTCTTTTTTGCATAATCCTCCAGCTTGCTCGATGTAGAAAAAATGCTGTCAAAATGATTTGCATTCAGGTATGACGAATACGGGGATTTGTTTATATCCTCCTCAACCGTGAGGGCAAAGCCTATAAGACCAAACACAAGCAATGCAATAAGGAAAATAAATATTACCATAATTATTGCGTTGCTTTTTTTGTCAGGCGGAGTTAATGCAGACTCATTGTAGAATACGTGTTTTTTCAAATCAGGCACTTTTACAGGAACATCGCTTTCTGAAGATGTGCTTTTCGGAGAGGAAGAATAATAACCTGATGTCTGATTATTTTGTGCAGATGAATCAATCTTAGGCTGCGTATTATTATTGACAGCACTGTTTACTGGTGCTGTCTGCTGTTGTGTGGCATTTACGGCACGGTTGATTGGTGTTGTCTGAGATTGTGCGGCATTTACGGCACGGTTGACTGGTGCTGTCTGCTGTTGTGCGGCATTTACTGCACGATTAATTGGTGCTGTCTGCTGTTGTGTAGCATTTACAGCACGGTTGACTGGTGCTGTCTGCTGTTGTGCGGCATTTACGGCACGGTTGACTGGTGCTGTCTGAGATTGTGCGGCATTTACGGCACGGTTGATTGGTGTTGTCTGCTGTTGTGTAGAATTTACAGCACGGTTGACTGGTGTAGTCTGTGGCTGAGGCTGAACAGCGTCAGTCGAGTTGTTTTTATACTGTTCTTTTCTGAAATAAGCAGAGTTTACCTTCATGTTTCCCGATGATACGTTATTATCCGAAGAATTGTTATAATCATTATTGTTCATATTATTTGATTACCTCCTTATTAAAATTAATATATGCCCTGAACAGTAACTTCTCCTGAATTAACAAGAACCTTATTTCTGTTTTCATCTGTAACGATTAAATCTCCGCTTTCGGAAATATCCTCGGCAATTCCTTTCAGGACATTCTTTCCACGTATTACCGTTATGTTTCTTCCGAGTGTTGCACAGAGCACCTTATAATCCTCCGGAATTATGTGATTTTCAAGGTAGCAGTCTATACATTTTTCCGTATAAAAAAGTACCTCTTTAAAAAACTCTGTTCTGTCAACAGGTATATTTCCATTTTCAATCGTAAGTGATGTTGCTTTTTCCTTTATCTCATCAGGAAAATTTCTGTTGTTTACATTAATTCCTATACCGACAACGGCATATTTTATTTTATCGGCTTCGGCAGCCGCTTCAGTAAGTATTCCGCAGATTTTTTTATTGTTTATGATAACATCGTTAGGCCATTTTATTTTAGCGTCAAGCCCCATAAAGTTTCTTACAGCTCTGCATACTCCAAGCCCTGCCGCAAGCGTTATTCCCGAAATTTTTGAAAAATCAGCTTCGGGACGCAGCAGAAAACTGAACCATAGACCTGTACCCACAGGAGATTTCCATACTCTGCCAAATCTGCCCTTGCCGCTTGTCTGCCTTTCGGCTATTACCGTAGTTCCCTGTGGACAGCCTTTTTTAGCAAGCCTTTTTACTTCATTGTTTGTTGAATCCACACAGTCAGTGTATATTAACGGTTTTCCGAGATAATCGGTTTTAAGATTTTTTACAAGCTCTGTTTTATTCATAATACTGACACTTTCCGAATATTTATATTTTTATGTGTTTTTATCATAAAGAATACGCAGTCCTTTAAGAAGAAGGTCATTGTCGAGGATTATGTCCTCACGCTTACAGAACGGAACAATACTCTGAGCAAGACCGCCTGTTGCAATTACGGTTACTTTTTCGCCAAGCTCATTTTCTATGCGGTCAACAGTACCGTCAATCATAGCTGCATTTCCGTAAACAGCACCGCTTTTCATACAGTCAACGGTATTTTTGCCGATTACCTTTTGAGGAGCTTCAAGACTTATTTTAGGCAGTTGAGATGTTCGGCTCGTCAAAGCTTCCTGAGAAATCATAACTCCGGGCATAATAAGACCGCCGAGGTAATTTTTATTGCGGTCTACCACGGAAAAGGTTGTTGCAGTGCCTGTATCTATTATTACGGCGGGTACACTGTACTGATTTATGACGGCTACAGCGTCTACCACCATATCGCTTCCCACGCTTGCAGGATTGTCAATCAGTATGTTAAGTCCTGTTTTAATACCGGGAACTACCACTTTGGCTTCAAGCTGAAAAACAATGCTGACAGCTTGCTTTATTGATAACGTAAGCGGCGGCACAACTGAGGATATTATACAGCCGTCAACGGATTTTTTGTCAATGCTGAATATATTCAGCATACCGTACATTTCAGCCGCATACTGCCACGCTGTTCTGCTTATGTCGGTTTTTATTCTGAACAAAGAGGTAACACGGCAACTTTTATCTACGCACCCCATAACTATGTTTGTATTGCCAATATCTATTGCAAGAATCATAAAACACCAGTCCGTTTCCATACGAATAAGATTTATATGCACTATCCACAACTTAAAGAAAAATCGTAATTTACCATAAGAGAAAAAATCAATTTATATCTGATTTTGCTTTTTGTTCGAGAAAATAAAAATTGTATTTCAGAAGTCTGAAACCTTAAGTTGTGGATAGTGGATTTATATGTAATATTATAACGTGCATTAAATCGGTTATCAAGTATTTTATTGAGAGTTTAAGGGTTTCACCCTTAAAAATCCTGACCAAAGGCTCCGCCTTTGGAAACCGCAAGCCTTTGAAAAGGCTTGATCTAAACTTTATTGTTTTCTTTATCCGAACTTTCGATTTTAGATATTTGCACAAAATATTATAAAATTTTTGTGCAAATATCGTTATGAACAATGTCTTAAATTTTCGATTTTCGCTTGAATTTGTCAGCCGCTATATTGTATAATCTTCGGGCAAAGGAGGAATTTCTTATGTTCGATGAATTTAAAAAGATGCTTGAAAATCACGATGATTTGAAGCAGTATCTTTTCGTCCGAGGGTTTATGCTTTCCGATGACAGCGAAATAGATTTAGATGCTTTTCCGTTCTACGGAAACTGGCGGCGTGCAAAATTAAGCGGCAGATATTACGCATATGTACACTTTAAACAGTCTGTGCATTGTGTGGATTATGACGGAAAAACTTTTTTTCTTTTCGGTCACGCATATAATCCTTTTACTATGGAAACAGATGAAGAACTCATTCTTGACAGAATTGCCGAAAACTACGGCACTGAAAAATATCAGCGTCGCTGCTCTGAAAAGT
>ONBJ01000004.1 GCA_900316025.1 uncultured Eubacteriales bacterium | reverse complement strand
ATCTAAGGCTTGCAGTTCTTTTTCACGATATTGCAAAACCCTGTACCTTTACCAAAGATGAAAATAATATCGGACATTTCTACGGTCACGCTGCAAAAGGCTCGCAGATTACTCTTGATATACTTCAAAGACTTAAAGCGGATTCTAAAACTCAGAATTTAGTTTCTGAGCTTGTCAGACACCATGACAGAATTATTGAACCTTCAGAAAAAGCCGTAAAACGTGCTGTATACAAAACAGGCTCTCATAATATGTTTGAACTTCTTCTGAAACTTAAAGAATGCGATGTAAAAGCTCAGTCACCCGAATATATATCCGAAAGACTGGAAAAAATATATAAAATCCGTAAAATATATGACAATATAAAAAATAAAAATACGCTGATGACCTCAGTAAAAGACCTGAAAATAAACGGAAATGACCTTATTTCAATGGGAGTTCCCCAAGGTAAGAATATAGGTATCATTTTAAACACTCTGCTTGAAATGGTACTTGACAATTCACTTGAAAATAACCGTGATACTCTGAAAAATGCCGCATATAAAATAATAAGCAGCCTTTTATAATCTGAAATTTGCGGCTTCGCTCAGGCTGCGATTGCAGCCAATTTCGGACAAAAGTCCGAAATTAAAAATCAAGCTTCCGCTCGATTTTTCGTGGCGGTATCCGCCACGGGCTGCAATCGTACGGTTTTCCGCACCTTGCTAAAATATCATACAAAACAAAAAAACGACCGACAGCATATAAACCATACTGTCGGTCGCTAATATATTTCATCAAAGATTTGTAAACTCATAAGCATATCTCCAAATGTACATTAGGCTACGAATTTATACCACCGCAAACCATCGGTCAACGAATAACACGTCTTTTCCTTAATGCTTAGCTTGATGTATGACCTTTTGCCACACCGCAGTCACATTTCACAACTGCGAAGCCATTTGTGTATACTCTCACAATCTTCGTTCTGCGTAAAACAAATTACGCCTTACGTACCCAATATTCAGTTGTATTGTTTCATACTGCCAAAGCTTACGTATCACTTTCACACATCGTGACACTGTTTAAAATCAAGGTAAAGATAAATACAACCTCCCGCATCTTACGGTGACTGTTCTCTATACCTGCTCTTTTTTACTCTCAAATTCGATACTCTTCGCTCCGACCGTAATCCCCGACACCTGCCATATGGCAAATGCCCTTAACGAAAGCAGGTTCTAATTCGCTCATACGACTGTCTCCTTTCATATCGGATTTTCCTTGTGCATAATTCTGAGTATTACATTGGAATATACCTCACTTCATAATATTTTTCTGCCCGGACTTCAGACACACCTGAGCCTATTGGTCTGCCCTGATGTGCTGCAAATTCAACAGACATCCAGTTTAAATATTATCTTCTCATCGGAGTATACCTCACACTCTTTGATTAAATCCTTTGTTGTAATGAATACTAAAACTTAACTTCTCATTGGTTTGTACCTCTTTCTTAAGTTCAATTACATTATAACACCTTTTCAGTTAATGTCAATACTTTTTTTGAATAATTTTGAAAATTTTTATATATTTGTTGGAAATGCACAAAATATCATTTTTTTCATAATTTTAATAAATTTTTACTTGACTTAATGCGTATAAATGGTTAAAATAACTTTAGAGATTTGAAAGGATTGATTGAAAATGAATAATAACGAGTATGAAGCAGACTTGATTACTCTTCTTGATGATGATAATGTTGAGCATACGTTTGAAATTATAGACAGCATTGAAAAGGACGATTGCGTTTATTATGCTCTCCTTCCCGTTTTTGATGACGCTAAGGAGCAGCTTGAGGCTGAGGGTGAGTATTACATTTTCCAGACAGTTGAGGAGGACGGTGAAGAACTCCTTCTTGAGGTCGAGGACGAAGAATTGCTTGATGAACTCGCCGATGAGTTTGAAAAACGCTTCGAGGAGCTTTTCGACGACGAAGATGAGGATAACGAATAAAATACTTTCGTTTCGGTTAAGCTTTTTATAATCAGGTTAAAAAATATCCTGCTTGATGCGTCTTTGGTGTTCATATAACCCTACACTTTTCATCAAGGGAGTCGGATTACCTGTTTCGGTTTGCAGACCTCCCGTGTGTACACGATACATTACGGATGCTGGGAGCAGTAATGATTTAGGTTAGACACCCACCTGGCTATTTTTAGTAGGCAGGTTATAATATCCACCTAACGGTCAAGCGGGATGGTTTTTTATATGTTATCTGCACGTACCCAAAAACGGGTACGTGTTTTATTTTTGACAAAACAAAAATTTTACAGGAGAAATTTTATGATCTTTCTTAACGATAAATATACCAATGTATGGGAATATCTCAGCACAACAGACAAGCCCGTTATCCTGTACGGTATGGGTAACGGTGCTGATAAAATTCTTGAAAACTTTGGGAAATTCCGCATTAAGTGCAGCGGAATTATGGCAAGCGATGACTTTGTAAGAGGTCAGAGCTACCGTGGATTTAAGGTAAATAAATTAAGCTTTTTTGAAAATCTTTTTGACGATTTTATAATAGCTGTAGCATTCGGAACGCAGATACCTGAGGTAATGGAAAATATAAAAAATATTTCTCTCAGACATGAGGTTGTTGTCCCAAATGTACCTGTTTTCGGCAGCGGCATATTTGATGACAGCTTTATCTCTGAAAATACCGAAAAAATGGAGTGTGCGTACTCTTTGCTTACCGACAGTCGTTCACGTCAGGTATTTGAAAATACAGTAAGGTTCTATTACAGCGGCAAGCTTGAATTATTATGGGATATAACCGACAGCAAGGACGAAATTTTTAAAAATATTATTAAGCCTTCTCCATACGAAAACTATATAGACCTCGGTGCATATCACGGAGATACAATTGACGAGCTTATTTACTATTCGGGTGGTTATAATAAAATTATAGCTGTAGAGCCTGATTTTAAAAATTTCCGTAAGCTTAATGAACACACTCGCAATATGAAAAACATATTTACAGAAAACAAAATAATCTGGAAAAATAACGGAACAGTCCTGTTTTCTCAGGAAAGCGGACGGAGTTCAGGCATAAATATGAAAGGTACTCCATCTCAGGCTGTAACAATAGATAAATTAAACGCCCATTTTAATGCTTCATACATTAAAATGGACATTGAAGGTTATGAAAAGGAAGCGATTGTCGGCGGAGTTCTTACATTAAGAAAATCCAAGCCAAAGCTCAATATAGCTGCATACCACAGATTTGAAGATTTTTTTGAATTGATATTGCTAATCCACTCAATAAATCCTGACTACAGATTTTTCCTAAGACATCACCCTTATATTCCATTATGGGATACAAACATATATTGCGTATAGTTAAAGCATATTATCCGTAAAGAGCAATGTGCAGACTTCTTGAATGATAGGTAAGCCCTCCGTTTGAAACATAACAGAAATATATAAAATAACAGAAGTAGCCTATATAACACCCCTTTTTTATTAAATCCTCCTCACCTGACGAGAAGCAGTTTTCTATAAGCCATGGAAGCAAAACCAGATTACACAAAGAAAAATATATAGGAATACGTCCTATAAGTATTCCACTGGTAAATATTCCTATGATACTTATAGCCAAAACAGCAATCGAAAGGTTTACCATAATATCTATGTAGTATGGTCGTTCTGCTGAAAGCAATGTCTTTCTTTTTATAAATGCTATCCCTGGTGTTATGGAATACAGAATAACAGAAACTATATTTATACCGTCATCTTCTTCCATCTGTTCCGAATATCCGGCATAATTTTCGTTATCATCCATATCATTGTTTATATAATGGGCAAAGAACAATGCTGCTGCAGTTATGGCAAGCATAGCCTTTATATCAAACGGCTTCCAGTGCGTAAAAAGTCCGAACAAAACCCATACAGCAACGCTGTCATGAATAAAATAAGCAGCATATACTGAAAGGAGGAATATCACCCAATTTCTCTTGAAAAAGAAATCTATAAACAAAATAACAATGCAAACCGCCGTAAACTGCCTTATTCCGTTCAGCATCCAGTAAAAGGATGTATCCGCTATAAAAAGGTAGCTCGAAAAACTGAAGTCATCAGAAAATGTTCCGAGAAACTTTGCAACACAAAAGCCCTGAAAAACAGCTATGGTGATAAACCACTCCTGCCATTCCATATGAAATACTTTCCTGCATATTATAATAAAAACATTGAAAAGTGGCCCTTTACCGCCTGCTTCCATAACAGACGGTATATCATCAACATTTCCGTTGACAGAATAAAACAGACCCATATAAGCTGCGGAATCCGCAACGTCACATCTGTTACCTGCAAAATATATCAAAAGAAAAAAAGTTATGAACGCTCCGAATATTCCCACTCTTTTTACAACTATAGTGTTTTCACTCAGTCCGGATCTGAAATATTCTGTCTTATTGCTGTTGTTTTTTACTATAATTGACACTATCGTTGTATATATAAAAACAGACCAGTATACAAGCATTTAACTCACCGACTTTGGCACGATACAAAAATATTCATTCAGATTTTTGTATATCACTTCAAACATTCTTTCGTTATTTTTTTCTGAAACAAATGAATTGTGCGGAGATATAATCAAATTTTGGGTATCCCATAGAATACTGTCTTTATCTAACGGTTCTTCCTCAAAAACATCAAGGACGGCATATCCCGGAGCTCCTTTTTTTAGTGCCGAAACCAAAGCTTTTTCGTCTACTATACCGCCTCTCGCCATATTAATCAGTATACTGTCAGCTTTAAGAATGCCAAGTCTTCTCTCATCAAATATTCCTCTTGTTTCACTTGTAAGCGGCAGTGTTATGATTATTATATCGCTTTCCTTTAATACTGTATCCAAATCTTCCATTTTGCAGTATTCATCATAAATATCATACTGCGGCTTTACTTTATCAGCTGCGGTTATTTTTACTCCAAAAGCTTTCAGTCTTTCAGCTGTACGGCTTCCGACATCACCCGCTCCTAAAATAACTGCTCTTTTTCCGCTGAGTTCCCTAAGTCCTCTGTGTTTCTGCCATACCTTGTTTTTCTGATTTTCGTCAAAGAAGCAACTGTATTTATATATATCAAGTATTCTGCATATACACCACTCTGCCATAGGTATGCTGTAGACACCCCTCGCATTTTTCAGCATTATTCCATTTTTCTTTATAAAATCAAGTGGCAGTCTGTCAAGACCTGCACTTGTTGCCTGTATCATTTTCAAAGACCTGAATCTTTCAATATCATTATACAGAAAAAACCCATTACAGACAACAGCTTCAAACTCTGAAAAGTCTATATCAGTTTTTACTCTCTCATCCTGAATAAAGGTTATCTCAAATCCTGAATTTTTAAGTTGTTCAAGCTGTTCCTCAGTATAGTGGAAAGCACCCGTCAGCAGCAGTTTGATTTTCTTTAAATTCTGCATATATTCTCCTATCATTATAACTTAAGCCATAATTTATTTATCTATAAAAAATTAATTCATTTTGCTTTCCTTGATACGCTGAACTATACTGTTCACTTTATCAACTACCATAAGTCGGTTATTTTCAAAAAAGATTTCATTTTCATTTGCAAGAACTTTTTCGTATCCTCTTATTTCAGTCAGTCCCTTTAAAAACTTAGCGGAAAACTCCTCGACGCTCGAAAACTTTTTAAAATTACAAAAGCTTCTTGAAAGTATCGCACATGATGAGCCAAGTCTGTAATGTTCGGCTATTATATATTCCGCAGGCAAATCTCCTTTGTTAAGTGCGGCTACACCGCCAACACCGTATGGTATGCCGCAGCTTCTGAACTTTTTGCAAAGTCCCTCTGCAACACCGTTCGTAAGCAGTTCAAACATAAACGTCAGTCCGTATCCGAGATGAAGGTCATTAAGCCCTATATGAGCCTCATCTATTCCTTTTAATTCAAGTATGGAATCTGCATTTCTGACTGCCTCGGGAGTTTCAAACAAAAGGTTTGTTCTGACCCTTCCGTTTACGCATTCCAGAAATCTGCTCACTTCATCGGCTGTTCTGAAATACGGCAGCATAATTATATCCGCACCGTCTTTGACAATCCTGTCTATTTCAGCCTGCATTCCTTCATGAACCGGATTACACCTAACAAGAAGCTGAGCTTTTTTTATAACGGGTCTGAGCTTTTTGATATCATCTATCGAATGCTTTGAAATTACAGTATCAAGATGTCCCTGCCTTTCTTCCTTTCCTATTATTTCGAGGTCAAGAAAAACTCTGTCAACACCGGCATTGTCTATAATCTTTGCAACCTGCGGATTGTTTGTTATGTACATCAGCTTAAGTGACATATTACACCCTCCGAAAAATATTCCTATACTCAAAGAATATATTTTTTACGAAAAAACAAAAATTAATCTTATCAGCAATCTGTCCTTAATTATACATAAAACCGAAATGAAAATCAAGAACAGTTATTTCCGGAATCACAAAACTTAAACACTGTCTTAAATTGGCAGTGTTTAAGTTCTTATCGTCTTTATAGAGTTGACTGTATACGTTTACGGTTTCAGTTCTTTTATTTTGCTTGTCAAGTGCTTTATAAGCTTTACTGAAAAAACAATAGCAATAAATAAAATGATATCAATTAAAAGTCTTAATAAAACCATTTTTACAGGCTGAGAGTTATCTTCCCAGACAGGCTGTAAAACATAATCCATAATATGTGCCCAGAAAAAATACATAGAATTTCTTCCAATGAAAATAAACGGAATCATTACCTTACGAATCTTCATAAGAATATTGCTTAAACAGATTACGAAAAACACACCTGCTGCCGCAGTCAAAAAGCAAAGCGGATATAAGGGATAACTTCTCTGTGCTAACTCCAAGTATATACCATTAATAAAAAACTGCACTCCGAAGGTTATTAACCATATAATCAAGGAAACAACACTGTATATAAGCAGTTTTTTTCTTAAATCAACTTTTTTTAAATATTCTCCGAAATACAAAAAAGGCATTATTGCTAATACTATATCAAAAGAAAACGGAAGATATTGTATTCTTCTCATAACAACTCCCACTACAGATAACAGACAGATTGCTATGATAAACCTTTTTTTACTGAGCTTTAAATGCAGATAATCATAAAGTGTCCTTGATAAAAACAAAGCAACAAAGAACCATATCATTCCTATTTCAGGAATGACTTCACTGCCGACTCTGATTTCAACACCACTTGAATATATAAAAGTATTAACGGTTTTTGCAAGGAAAAATGATATGGATTCATCTTTCCGTTCCAGTAAAAAATACAATACCGTTTGTAAAGAAAACAGCACACACGTTGGAATAATAAGATGTCTGAACGCTTTTTCTGCTTTTCGGACAAGCATATCGTTTGTATCGGATAATTTATAGGTTACCATACTCAATACAAAAAACAACAGCATATGAAAAGAAAAAATCAGTCCTCTTACTAATCTTAATAACGGTATAGTCTGTCCCGGAATATAAAGGCAGTGACCGACTACGACCAAAAGCATTGTCAAACCCTTTGCCAGGTCAATCCATTCAACCCTGTTGTTCTGCTTTACAGATTGATTATTATTCATAATTTATCAGAACAACTCACATACAAGGTCACAGAACTCAACAGGGTTATCAATCTGAAGTCCTGCTATGAGTGCAGCCTGACTGTAGAGAATTTTCGCAAGCTTTTCGGCTTTGGATTTATCTGAACCAAAAGCATTTTTGAGAGCCTCAAAAGCTCCGTGTTCGGCATTAAGTTCAAGAACCTTATCAGCCTTGGGTTTAGGCTCACTGCCGGGTATCTGTGCAAAGTATTTTTCCATTTCTATGGAAACAGCTCCGTCTGCCGAAAGGCATACAGGGTGTGATTTAAGATTTTTGGAAATTACAGCCTTTTTGATTCTGCCGCCAAGTGTATTGGTTACAAATTCGAGCAAGTCTTTGTTTTCCTCTGCCTGCTTTTCGGTTTTTTCTTTTTCTTCATCTGACTGAAGCTCCGCCATATCGGAAGCTATAGAAAGTATTGTCTTTCCGTCATAGTTAATCAGTGTTTTTGCAACAAATTCATCTATTTCATCTGTAAAATACAGGAACTCATATCCTTTTTCCCTGCAAAGCTCGGTCTGAGGGAGAGCTTTTATTCTTTCGTCAGTATCACCGCAGGCATAATAAATATATTTCTGTGATTCGGGCATTCTCGACACATAATCCGCAAGTGTAGTATATCCGTCGGCAGATGAGCTTCTGAAAACAAGCAAATCCTGCAAAATATCCTTGTTCATACCGTAAGATGAAGCTATACCGTACTTAATCTGCAAACCAAAGGCTTTCCAGAATTTTTCGTATTTTTCAGGACTGTTTTTAAGCAGTTTTGAAAGCTCGGACTTGATTTTCTTTTCTATATTTTTAGCTATTATTTTAAGCTGTCTGTCGTGCTGCAAAAGCTCACGTGAAATATTGAGTGACAAATCCTGAGAGTCAACTACGCCCTTTACAAATCTGAAGTAATCGGGAAGAAGCTGTTCGCACTTATCCATTATCATTACACCGTTTGAATAAAGCTGCAAGCCCTTTTCGGATTCCTTTGTGTAGTATCCGTACGGAAGCTCGGAAGGCACAAACATCAAAGCCTTATATGATACTGTTCCGTCTGCACTTACGCTTATGGTAAGAAGAGGGTCTGCCATATCCATAAATTTATCTTTATAGAAATTATTGTAATCCTCCTGAGTTACCTCATTTTTGTTTCTTCTCCAGATGGGAACCATACTGTTAAGCGTTTTTATTTCCCTTACCTTCTCATATCTGGGTTCTTCGCCCTCGTTTGCAGTATTTACGGAGCTTTCAACCTCCATCTTTATGGGATAACTTATGTAATCGGAATACTTCTTTATCAATGACTGTATTTTATAGCTTTCAAGATACTGACAGTAATCTTCGTCCTCGCTGTCTTCTCTGAGGTGCATAATAATATCCGTACCGCAGTTGTCTTTCTGAGCTTCGTTTATTGTGTAGCCGTCAGCTCCTTCAGATTTCCAGACGTATGCCTTATCACTGTCGTATTTTCTGCTTATAACCGTAACTTCATCGGCAACCATAAACGCTGAGTAAAAACCTACTCCGAACTGTCCTATAATATCTGTCTTTTCGTCCTCGCTAAGCTCATTCTTAAATTGCAGACTTCCGCTTTTTGCGATTGTTCCGAGATTTTCCTCAAGCTCTTCCCTGTTCATACCGATACCGTTATCCGATACTTTCAGAGTTCTGCTCTCCTTATCAGCCGTAATGCTTATGTAAAGCTCAGGGAGCTGCTGTGCTTTTTCGTCGGTAAGAGATATGAAGTGAAGCTTGTCGAGTGCATCACTTGCATTTGATATTATTTCCCTTAAAAATATCTCCTTGTGTGTGTATATGGAGTTAATCATAAGCTCCATAAGTCTTTTGGATTCAGCTTTGAAATCTTTCTTTTCCATAATTAATTTCCCTCTCTAAAGATAAATTCGATAAGCATAAATTAATACTTAAAATTATTCAAATCAGATTTTTTCAGGCTCAGGATAGATTTCTCCCAGTGTATCTACGGATAAGCTTTTTATAACCTGAGGGTCTATAGGTCTGTCCCTGAAATCGGTATCGCATTCGGCTATGGCATTCACAACTTCCATACCTTCCGTTACTTTTCCGAATGCAGCATAAGAACCGTCAAGGTGAGGTGCGTCCCTGTGCATTATAAAAAACTGTGAGCCTGCTGAATCGGGCATCATAGAACGTGCCATTGACAACACTCCTGCTGTATGCTTAAGGTCGTTTTTAAAGCCGTTGCCTGAAAACTCGCCTTTTATGGAATAACCGGGATTTCCCATACCTGTTCCGTTGGGACATCCGCCCTGTATCATAAATCCATATATAACCCTGTGAAAATTAAGTCCGTTGTAATAACCGCTGTTTGCAAGACTTATAAAGTTGTTTACGGTATTGGGAGCAACTTCGGGATAAAGCTCTCCTTTTATAACATCTCCGTTTTCCATTTCAATTCTAAAAACAGGATTGCTCATAATTTTAAAAACTCCTTTTTCAAATTCATAGTTTTTCAATCTTAATTTTATTTTAAGATGATTTTTAAGCGAGTTATATTATATATCAACTCAAATCAAAATTCAAGCACTACCATTCGCAGTTTCACATAAATAAAGCTTTTTAATAAAGCGGAATAATATAGTTTCAACAGTACACTGCATTTGTACATTGTGTATTTTGTACTTTTTTATCAAAATATAGCAAGATAATTTGTACGTGCCAAATTATCCTGTCTTATTGCACTATTATGTCTTTGTGGTATATAATTAGCTTGGGTTGTATTCCAAAAATTAAATCAAGGAAGTGGTTTTTTTGGCAAAAAAGATAATTGCAATCATTTTAGGAATTTTTGACGTTGCACTGCTTGCTGTGATACTCTTTTCGTTTATAACAGACTGGCATATTTTCAAAACACCCGAAGGTGGTTCGGAAAATACCCCCACATCGTCAAGCACCGAAAAGTCAACACAAAAAATTGAAACACAACCGTATACTCAGGCTGCTACTCAGAAACCGACATCTGCACCTACAGAGAAACCGACACAGGCTGATACTCAGAACTCCACCGAGGAAACCTCCGAACAGGCTACAGCCGAATCTTCTGAGGAAACAACGGCGGAATCTACTCAGACATCTTCTGAAAAATCTTCTGAAAAACCGACATCAGCAGCTACTCAGAACAGCACAGGTGCTGACAATTCCAGTCTGCCCGATTCTCAGACAATGAGTACAACCGATTACCCCTCTCTTGCAGATGTGAAGAATTTCAAATCTGATTCAAAAAAAGGAAGCTATAAATGGTCGCTCCCTTCTTCCGCTGTTAAAATGGACGAGGTTTCTTCTGTTTTCGGCGGCTGGAAAGCATATATGATTTCCTCAGATAGTTCCTCTGCAAATACAAAACATCTTTTCAACGTTGATATTTCAGCCTCACAGAAGGGTACAAAAATTGTGTTCACATGGTATTATGTACTCATTGGCTCAGACAACAAAACACAGGAAGACAATACACCGTCATCAACCTTTAACGGCTCATGGTCAGAAGGTACTATAACCGCAACAGGCTCAGGCGGGAAATTAACACTGAAAGATTTTTATTATGACGGAAGCAAAGAGTATGCTGTCGGAGATTTTACATGGCCCGATGGAACATCTGCTGCTATTGCTCTTGTCAGACCGTAAGGAGGTTTTAAAATGGCTAATTTTTGTGATAAATGCGGTACAAGACTTCAACCGCAAACCCGCTTCTGTCCCTCATGCGGAAAGCCTGTGTATTCAGATGAAGCCGCTCCTGTTCAGAACTCTGCACAAGCTCAGAATGCACAGTACCAGTTCCGTCAGCCTCAGCAGCCCCAGCAGTCACAACAAAACAAATACCCTCAGCAGCAACAGACATCATACCCCAAACAGGCAGCACCGTCTGTACAGCAGCAGTACGCTCAGCCTAAATCATCAACAGGCTATAACAAGCCGTACACACAACAATATCAGACCAATCAGCCTCAGACTTTCCCTCAGCACAATCAGCCTCAGGCTAATCAGCAGCCGCAGACACAGCAGCAGCCCAAAAAGCCTAATCTCCAAAAGCAGGCTCAGCCTGAGCAAACTCAGACTTTCCCTCAGTACAATCAGCCTCAGGCTAATCAGCAACCGCAGACACAGCAGCAGCCTAAAAAGCCTAATCCGCAAAAACAGGCTCAGCCTGAGCAAACTCAGACTTTCCCTCAGTACAATCAGCCTCAGACTAATCAGCAGCCGCAGCAGATGCAGCAATCTCAGCCAAAGCCGTCACAGTCTGCTTTACCTCAGTACGGACAGCAGGAAATTCAGCCGCAGTCGTTACCTCAGTACGGACAGGCAGAACCTCAGAATACATCGAACTCCAAAAAACGTTCTTCTAAGGGCTTGACAATCTTAATTATAATTCTTGTAATTTTGTTTATTGCAGAAGGTTTTATTGCATTGTTTATGTATCCCGGTTTTGCAAATCCGAGAACATATCCCGATAACAAATCAACATTTTCAGAATTGTTGGACGAAATACCTTCGGAAATGTTAGATGAATTTGCTTCGGAATTTCCTTGGGAACAGGACGATGATTTCGACGATTTCGACCTCGGTCTTTCCCTTAACGATTAAGAATAAACGTTCTGAAACCGTGCAATACCCATATTCTGTAAATTTTGAAAAACATAATGTTCGGGCAGATTTACTTTATTAAGCAAATCTGCCCGAACTCTTTACTCTGCAAATTACTCTGCAAAAGGTTATAATGCTTACGATTACATTTTTTCCGCATTACACCCTGATATGTGATTTTTAATTGCCGAAAAGGTTTCCGCACTTATAACGTGTTCCATACGACAAGCATCTTCCTGAGCCGTATTCTCACTTACTCCAAGTTCAATAAGCCACTTTGTAAAAAGCTTATGCCTTTCATACATCGTATTTGCTATCTCAAAGCCTTTGTCCGTAAGCTCTATAAATCCCTTTGAATCCATAGTTATATACCCGTTCTCTCTGAGGTTTTTCATCGCTACACTTATACTCGGCTTTGAAAATCCAAGCTCATTTACTACGTCTACAGAACGTACCTCTCCGTTACGCTCTTTTATAATCAATATAGCTTCAAGATAATTTTCAGCAGATTCCTGTATTTTCATAATATAATCCAAACTCTCCCGATATTTTATTACTTTATTACATTTTAGCACAAAATAACAGTTATATCAATAAACTTTATTAAATTGCGCAAATTCCGAAACTGACTGAAAATTATCAATTTCAGCATTTATATAGCAGACAGTCCTTTTTCCAAATCTGCGATAATATCATCTACATTTTCCAGACCTACAGAAAAACGTACCATTCCGCTGTCTATTCCTGCTGCAACAAGCTGCTCGTCCGTAAGCTGACGGTGAGTTTCGCTTGCAGGGTGCAGAACACAGGTTCTTATATCCGCTACGTGTACCTCGTTTGAAGCAAGCTCAAGTGAGTTCATAAACTTCATAGCTGCTTCCTTTCCTCCCTTTATTACAAAGGAAATTACTCCGCTGCAGCCCTTAAGATACTTTTTACCAAGCTCATAGCACTTATCACTATCAAGACCGGGGTATTTCACGCTTTCTATTTTGTCACTGCTTTCAAGATACTTGGCAACTGTCATAGCATTCTCACAGTACTGCTTCATTCTTACTGCGAGAGTTTCAAGACCTAAATTGAGCATAAATGCTGAGTGTGCTGCCGGATATACTCCGAAATCTCTCATAAGCTGCATTCTTGCCTTTACGATATATGCCATATTTCCGTAGGTTTCTGTATATGAAATTCCGTGATATGACTCGTCAGGCTCGTTTATTCCAGGGAAGTTTCCTTTTTTCCAGTCAAACTTTCCGCTGTCAACGATAACTCCGCCTACCTGTACAGCGTGTCCGTCCATATACTTAGATGTGGAATGTACTACTATATCTGCACCGAAATCAAAGGGCTTGCACAGAACAGGTGTTGCAAATGTATTGTCAACTATAAGCGGTACATTATGCTCATGTGCTATTCTTGCAAAACGCTCTATGTCGAATACCGTAAGTGCAGGATTTGCTATTGTTTCTCCGAAAACCGCCTTTGTATTGGGCTTGAATGCTTTCGATATTTCCTCATCACTTGATTCAGGGTCTACAAATATGCACTCTATTCCCATCTTTTTAAATGTGAACGAAAACAGATTTACCGTACCGCCGTATATCTCAGGTGTGCTTATAAAGCTGTCGCCAGCTTCACAAAGGTTGAGTATTGAAAGCAAGGTTGCTGCCTGTCCCGAAGATGTGCACATTGCTCCTACTCCGCCTTCAAGCTCAGCTATTTTGTTTTCTACCGCCATAACTGTGGGATTTGCAAATCTTGAATATATCAGCGACTTCATAGGCTGGTCAAATACTGACGCTACTTCCTCAGTCGAATCATACACATATGTTGTGCTTTGTACTATCGGCATTACTCTGGGTTCTGCATTCTTAGGCTTATAGCCTGCGTGCAGACATTTTGTTTCATCTTTCATTTTATTTATTCCTCCGCTTAATAATATATTTACCAGTTTCCAAGTTTTAATTTTTGACACTGTATATAGTGAAATTAAATTTGCTGCTCGCACAATATACAGCGTAATTTTTCAAAAGTTGTAAACAGTTGTAATATATTTTAAAATTTAAAGGGTTTTATTATATTATTTTTTAGAACCCTTTTTATAATTACATTTATCACAAAGAACCTGCAAGTTACTCTCTATTGTTTTTCCACCTTTATTAATAGAAATAATGTGATCTATTTGGAGTCCAACTTCATCAGGCATATATTTACCACAAATTTGACAAGTATAATTATCTCTTTCTATAACCTTTCTTCTTAACTCCTTTGTCATCAATTTTCTTTGTTCTTTAGACTTATATTTTTTTCTCGTTGTTTGATAATCTATTTTTTTTAATGAATTTTCAATTTTAAGCATGTCATTTAATGTCAATTCACTAACATGTTCAACATTATCAACCTTATATGCTATTTTTTGATAATTTATTTGCTTATATCTAGTCTGTTTGCGAATAAAAACGAACTGGAATATTGGGTATTCATCACTCATTACCCTATGTTTCATATTGTCACATATTTCAGCTTTGTATTTTTTCCCAATAATAACTCCGTTTAAAATTCGTTCATTATTACTATTCCATTGATTTAATACTCGTTCATAATTTTTATTTATATCATAACTTTTATGATCAATAATCCACTGGTCAATACATTCATCATATGACGGCTTTTTTCGCCCAGATATATCTATAGTATTTTTAATCAATGGATAAGTAAACGGATTATTAAAATAACGACTTATTAAAAATATGATAAAAATAATTACGAATATCCAAATCCATACGCTTATATCTATATCGTACATATCATCACATTTTTTACCTCCAATTTTAAATTCAGCTAAAACTTCCGTCAGTATGGTTACACGCAGAGTTCCGAAGCCGCCCACAGATTCGGAACTCTGCAAAATTTTTTATTTTTGCACAGGCTTTTCAGCTTTTACTCATTTTTTCCGCAGCATTTCTTGTATTTTTTGCCGCTTCCGCAGGGACAGGGATCATTTCTGCCTACCTTTTTGCTTTTGCGTACAGTACTTGAAGATATGCTGTTCTCCGAACCGCCGCTTGTAGATGTAGGATTAGCCATCTGCTCACGCTTTATAACAACAGAAGCGTCCTCAACGTTTTCCTGTTCCTCTTCGGCTATTTCCTTATCTATCTCATCTATTTCATCAGAGCTTTCACCCTGCAATACAGCCTGTTCCTTAGCCGCCTGAAGCTCTCTGATACGCTCTTCTCTTATAGCTCTGAGCCTCTCAACGTCTGCAAGCTGTCTTTTCTGAATTTCAGCTATCTTCTTAGGTGCGGACAGACAAAGCTTTGCTGTGTTTTCTCTGATTGAATCTATCATCTGGTCGAACATATCAAAGCCTTCAAATCTATACTCAACTACGGGGTCTTTCTGTCCGTATGCTCTGAGCCTTATGCCCTGCTTGAGATTTTCCATATCGTCAATATGCTGCATCCAGTAGGTATCAACGCTCTTAAGCAGATATACACGCTCCATCTCACGCATTGTTTCCTCAGGAAGAAGGCTTTCGTTTTCCTCGTACCTGTCATTTGCCTTTTTCTGAAGTACTTCAATAATCTGCTGATTTTCCATATCTGCAAGGTCATCAAGAGTAAAGTCAAGACAGTCATCGTCCTCGTCTATAACCCAGCCTGTGTAGTAATCTTTAAGACTTCCCAAATTCCACTGCTCTCTGAGCATATTGTCATCGCAGTAAAGCTTGACGGTGTTTTCGATATTTTCGTTTATCATCTTGATTATGACATCTCTTATATTTTCGCCGTTAAGAACCTGGTCACGCTGAGTATAAATAATTTCTCTCTGCTTGTTCATAACATCGTCATATTGGAGAACGTTCTTACGTATAGCAAAGTTTCTGCCTTCAACCTTTTTCTGTGAGCTTTCTATTATATTTGAAAGCATTTTGTTCTCTATGGGCATATCATCGGGAGTATTGAGCCTTGTCATAACGGCTTCCATTCTCTCACCGCCGAACAGACGCATAAGGTCATCTTCGGTCGAAAGATAGAAACGGCTTCTTCCGGGGTCACCCTGACGACCCGAACGTCCTCTGAGCTGGTTATCTATACGTCTTGACTCGTGACGCTCAGTACCGATTATGTAAAGACCGCCTGCTTCTCTTACCTCTTCGGCCTCTCCCTGAAGCTCGTCCTTGAACTTCTGGTTAAGTTCTCTGAACAGCTTTCTTGCCTCGAGTATTTCCTCGTCATCTGTTTCGCCGTAGCCTGTAGCCTGAGAAATCATTTCCTCGTCATAGCCCTGCTTTCTCATTTCGGAAAGTGCCATAAACTCAGCATTACCGCCGAGAATTATATCAGTACCACGTCCTGCCATATTCGTCGCTATGGTTACAGCACCTTTCTTACCTGCCTGAGCTACTATTTCAGCTTCTTTTTCGTGCTGCTTTGCGTTGAGTACGTTATGCTTTACGCCACGCCTTTTCAGCATAGAACTCAGAATTTCGGACTTCTCTATTGAGATTGTACCTACAAGTACAGGCTGTCCCTTTTCGTGACATTCTATAATATCGTCTATAACGGCATTGAACTTGCCCTTTTCGTTTTTGAATATGAGGTCAGGCTCATCTATTCTCTGTACAGGCTTGTTTGTAGGAATTTCGATTATATCAAGCTCGTATATTTCTCCGAACTCTGCTTCTTCGGTCATAGCCGTACCTGTCATACCCGAAAGCTTCTTGTAAAGTCGGAAATAGTTCTGGAAGGTTATTGTTGCGAGAGTTTTGCTTTCGTTTTCAATCTTTACTCCCTCTTTTGCCTCTATAGCCTGATGAAGTCCTTCGTTGTATCTTCTTCCGTACATAAGACGACCTGTAAATTCGTCAACTATGATAACTTCTCCGTCCTTTACAACGTAATCTATGTCAAGACGCATTGTGCCGTGTGCCTTGATTGCCTGATTTACGTGGTGCTGTATTGTAAGATTATCGGGGTCGGTAAGGTTTTCTATGCCGAAATAGGCTTCTACCTTTTTTACACCTGTCTGTGTAAGGGTAGCTGTTTTTGCCTTTTCGTCAACTACATAGTCTATATCATTGGATTTATAGTAATCCTCTTTATCCTCTTTATTATCTATTTCGGCAAATTTTTCGCACTTTAACGAACGTGCAAGCTTATCGGCTCTTTCGTACAAATCAGTTGACTTGTCGCCCTGTCCCGAAATGATAAGCGGTGTTCTTGCTTCGTCTATGAGTATGGAGTCAACCTCGTCCACTATTGCAAAAGCGTGACCTCTCTGTACCTTTCTTTCCTTGTAAACTACCATATTATCTCTCAGGTAGTCGAAACCGAACTCATTGTTTGTTCCGTATGTAATATCTGCGTTGTATGACTTTTGTCTTTCGTCACTGTCAAGGTCATGTACTATAAGTCCTACCGAAAGTCCCAGATAGTTATAAAGCTTGCCCATCCACTCAGAGTCACGCTTTGCAAGATAGTCATTTACGGTTACTACGTGTACGCCATCTCCCGTAAGTCCGTTCAGGTATGCAGGCAGGGTTGCAACCAACGTTTTACCTTCACCTGTACGCATTTCTGCTATTCTTCCCTGATGAAGTACTATTCCGCCTATTATCTGTACGGGATAATGCTTCATTCCGAGAACTCTGTCCGAAGCTTCACGGCATACCGCAAATGCGTCAGGTAAAATATCATCGGTTGTTTCTCCGTTGGCAAGCCTTTCTTTCAGAACATTGGTCTGGTCTTTAAGCTCAGCATCGGTCATTGCCTTGTATTTGTCCTCCAACGCAAGGACGCTGTTCATTATAGGCTTAACCCTTTTAAGCTCTTTTTTGCTGTAGTTTCCAAATATAGCTTTTATAAAACCCATATTTATCCTCCTTGTTTATATCTCTACCTTAACATATCATAAATTCATAACATAAAATTATTCATTATTCAATTCATAAAGGTTCGTAAGCTTTTATATTATATCATACTTTAAACATAAAATCACTAAAAAAGTATGAATATTAAAAATTTTTTTATTTTTCTGTCAACTCTCGCATATGGGATTTTTTAGTAAATATATTTCTGCTTTAATCAGAAGTATAAGATTATTTTCAACAGTTAAATACAGCTCCGTATTTTTTGTACACCTCCGAAAGAGTATGGTTTACATTCTCTATTGAGTACTTTTCCGCCATTTTTACCGCCGATTTGCTCATTTTCTCAGCCGTTTCGGGGTGAGTGTACAGTTCACATATTCTGTCTGCCATTTCCTGCCAGTTGTCAAGCTCTACAATATAGCCGTTTTTTCCGTTTTCAACCAAATCGGCATTTCCTCTTACATTTGTAGCTATTATCGGCTTTCCTATTGCCATAGCTTCTATAAGATTTACGGGAAGTCCCTCACGTCTGCTGGCTGATACCGATATGTCGCACATAGACACAAGCTTATGTATATCTCTCCTGTAGCCCAAAAAGTCTACTCTGTCCTCTATACCCATTTCCTTTACTATCTGTTTGTATTCTTCGAGCATTCTCTGATGTCCCGGAAGCAGAAGCCTTATTGTCGGTATTTTTTCCTGAAGTGACTTAACCGCATTGAATATCATCTCCTGATTTTTTCCTCTTACAATATCAGCAGGATATATAAGCATAAAGCTGTCCTGTGAATATCCGTACTCCTCCCTGAGCTTTGCTTTTATTTCATCTGTTGAGGGAGTGAACTTTTTAAGGTCAACCCCTACTCCGTTTACCCTGATTATGCCGTCCTTTACTTTGAATTTTTTCTTTACGGCAAGATTATAGTCCTCACTGTTTATTGTTATAAGCGTATCGGTATAGTGTGCAAGGTATTTCTCTACAGGATAGAAAAACAGCCAGTTCATCAGCGGTGCTCCCCTGAAAAAGTGAAAGCCGTGTGCGGTATAGATGACTTTTGCTTTTGTTTTTGCTCTTTTGGCAGCAGTTCTAGCCGCTACTGCTCCCATAGGCGTGTGACAGTGGATTATATCATAGTTTCCGTCCTTTATTATCTGTGTAAGTTCGGATATGGCTTTAAGGTTTTTCAGCTTGAACGGCGAACGCTGCAATGGGATAAAATGAAATGCGTCTATTGAGCTGAAATCGTAGCCGTCCTTATCTGCTGAGTTGTCGTAACAGGATACTTCTATGTGATGTCCGTTTTTCCGTAAATAGTTTATGTAGTTTGTGTGGAACTGTCCTATATGGCTTCTTACATTAGATACAAATAATACTTTCATTTCTTTTTCTATCTCCTGAATTAAAAATTTTTAAAAAAATTTATTTTAGCTATTGACATTACCAAAGATTATTGATATAATAATCAGGCAGTCACGAAAAGCGGATCACTAGCTCAGTTGGTTAGAGCAACCGGCTCATAACCGGTAGGTCCCGGGTTCGAGTCCCTGGTGATCCACCACGGAAGATATTTGTTAAAGCAAATATCTTCCGTTTTTTTATGCTCAGACTACGATTGAGAAAACAGAAAAGTTTTGATTGAACTTTTTCAAAAGTTCACGGTTTCCAAAGGCAGAGCCTTTGGTGGGATTTTAAAGGGCAACGCCCTTTAACACACGGGAAAAACTGCGTATGCCGCTTTTTCGGCATACGCATAAATTTATTCAGGAAGCCGCACTGCGGCTTCCTGATTTTTAATAATTCCGTTTAAGGGTTTCACACTTAAAAATCCTGACGATGGCTCTGCCCTCGACCCGCAAGCCTTTGAAAAGGCTTGACCTAAACCTTATGGTTTTTCTCCGTCTGAGTTTATCTTCTTTTTTCGGCGAATACCTTTTCCAGAAATTCCCTTACAGCTCCGTCGCCGCCCTTGCGTCTGCATACAATATCTACGGAATTTATAACGCTTTCCATAGCATCGCTCGGACACGCTGAACAGCCGCATTTTTTCATACATTCAAGGTCATTGTCATCATCGCCTATGTATGCCGCCTCCGACCACTGAAAACCGTATTTATTCAGAATTTTTTCCATAATCTCAGGCTTATTCATTACTCCCTGAAAAACCTCGTCAATTCTTAGTGTTTTCGCTCTCGATTCCACTATCTCAGAAGTTTTTCCCGTAATTATGGCAGTCTTTATTCCATAGCCTGCACACTGTATAAGGGCATAACCGTCTTTTACGTTGAAAGCCTTGAAAATTTCACCGTTAGAACCGACATATATTTTACCGTCTGTCATAGTTCCGTCAACGTCCATAACAAGCAGCTTTATATTTTTTAAATCAGTCATATTTCCGCTCCGTACCTTACAGGACAATTCCTGTATTTGTAATATCGTTTATTCTGACAGTACCTGCAAGCATTCCGTTATCCACAACAGGCAGAGCCGAAATATTCCTGTCATTCATAAGCTTGAGAGCCTCTATTGCAAGCATATTGCTGGGTACTGTAATAGGATTTACGCTCATAAGGGATTTTATATCGGCTTTGTATACGTCTATATTTTCGTTGCTCAACGCTCTTCTGAGGTCGCCGTCAGTGAAAACTCCTTTAAGCTTTCCGTTTTCGGAAATATTCACTATACCCAAAGCCTTTTTGCTCATTACAATTATAGCGTCCCTGAGCATAGCATCACAACCTACAACGGGATTGCTTTCGCCTGTGTGCATAATATCGCCTACAGTATACAGCAGCTTCTTTCCCAAAGAGCCTGCAGGGTGGAAAAGTGCAAAGTTCTTCTCGTTAAAGCCGTAGATTACAGATGCACAGACCGCAAGAGCATCACCGAAAGCAAGTGCTGCAGTTGTACTTGAAGTAGGTGCAAGATTCATCGGACAAGCTTCTTTAAAATATGGAAATACAAAGCTATAGTCACTGTTTCTGATAAGAGTGGAATCCTTGTTTCCCGATATTCCCACAAGCGGAACTCCTATGACTTTAAGACTGGGGATAAGCTTTGTAACTTCCTCGCTTTCGCCTGAAAATGAGATTGCTATTACCACATCATCGCTTCTGAGCATTCCCAAATCACCGTGCTGAGCCTCGGCAGGGTGCAGAAAAAATGACGGTGTTCCTAAGCTGGACATTGTTGCGGCGATTTTTGTACCTATATGTCCAGGCTTTCCCATTCCTGTTATTACTACCTTGCCTGTGCAGTTTACTATAAGCTCAACAATTTTTACAAAGCTTTCATCAAGTGCGTTTTTTGTTATTTCAAGTGCTTCTATTTCGGTATCAAAAAGTTTTTTTCCTTCTGCAATAACTTCGTTATTATTCATCGTCATTTACCGCCTTGTAAATCTTTATCAGATTTTTCAACATTTCCTCTACCTTGTCAAGATACACCATATTGGCACCGTCAGAAAGAGCATTGTCGGGGTCGGGGTGCGTTTCCATAAATATTCCGTCAACGCCTACGGCTATTGCTGCCTTTGCAAGAGGCTCGGCAAACTCACGGTTGCCGCCTGTAGCATTACCCTTTCCGCCGGGCTTCTGAACGCTGTGTGTTGCATCAAATATTACAGGAAATCCAAAGCTTTTCATCTCGACAAGACCTGTCATATCAACTACAAGGTTGTTGTATCCGAAAGCAGTACCTCTTTCACAGAGCATAAGGTTGCTGTTTATATCCTTTATTTTGTCTATGCAGTTGACCATATCCCACGGAGCTAAAAACTGAGCTTTTTTTATATTTATTGCTTTTCCTGTCTTTGCCGCTGCTATGAGCAAATCAGTCTGTCTGCACAGAAATGCAGGAATTTGTATAATATCCGCTACTTCTCCTACAGTGCCTGCCTGCCACGGTTCGTGAACATCGGTTGCTATTTTTACTCCGACTTCTTCTTTTATGTCGGATAATATCTGAAGTCCCTTTTCAAGACCGGGACCTCTGTAGCTTTTTATAGAGGTTCTGTTTGCCTTGTCGAAAGAGGCTTTGAATGTAAATGGTATTCCGAGTTTATCGGTTACTTCCTTTAAATGCTCCGCTATCATCATTGCGTTTTCCTTGCTTTCTATTACGCAAGGTCCTGCTATAAGTCTGAACATAATTTAAACCTCCCCGCTTTTTCTGAGGTACTCCTCAACCTTTGCTATATCCTTGGGGGTATCCACGGATATTGTCTTGCAGTGTGCGTTTATGTAATATATGTCCTTGCGGTTCTCTATAAATCTGAAAGAGTCATTTTCTTCTATTTTCTCTATTGGGCCTCTGGGGGTATCGTGATAGTACTGCAAAGCTGATTTTGTAAACGCTCCCACTCCTACAAATTTATGGTAGGTATAGTTCATAGCTCCCTTAGGGAAAGGTATGGGACTTCTTGATATGAAAAGACAGATACCGTCCTTGTTTGTTACGATTTTCAGATTTGTGCTATCTACAACCTCTACGGGGTCGCTGAAATCCGTCATAAGATTTGATACATAAAAGTCATTTGTATCTATATTTTCGGGTATGCACTGAACTATAGCTTCTTTTTTTATGCAGGGTTCATCTCCGTTTACCATTACATACAAGTCAGCGTCTATTTTCTGAGAAAATTCGTACAGTCTTTCGGTTGCTGTTTCGTTATCCTTTGATGTCATTACAACCTTTGCACCGAAACCCTCTGCCATTTCCTTTATTTCCTCGCTGTCGGTTGCAACGTAAACCTCATCAAAGCACTCTACTTCTTTTGAGTGCTTCCACACCCACCACAGCATAGGCTTGTCAAATATCATTTTTGTAGGCTTGTTATAAAACCTTGTTGAGCCGCCTCTTGCCGGTATCATTCCTATGATTTTCATATCTGTATATACACCCTTTCCTTGTTTTTTTTAAGGGCTTTGCCCTTAAAAATCCCACCAAAGGCTCTGCCTTTGGAAACCGCAAGCCTTTGAAAAGGCTTGACCTAAACTTTATGATTTTTAATTTTATTTATTATTTTACTTTATAAGGCTGTCTAAGTCAACACGGGGAAATACTTCAAGCTTTCCTCCTCTTGTAGCGTTGTATACCTTGAAGCCGACTTTATCGCAGGCTTCCTTCGCAAGCTCGTATGACCTTGTTGTATAGTGCAGGTCATGTACTACCTTGTCGGCTACGTCCTTGTCGTAATCGTCACAGAAGTAGTTCTTTACGGTATTGTCTATAACCTTGTTTCCATCCTTGTCTGTCATATTGCTGAAATTGTGATCTACACCTATCAGATATACTTCGGAAAATCCCATATAATAAGCAAGCTGTATGCAGGTTATTGTAACTGTTCCAGTACATTCAAGCTGCTTTGCCGCATCATATGAAAATGCGTGGTTTCCCTCCTGAAAGTGAATATTGAAATAGTAGGCATTTTCTATGTCTACGTTATAGTACCAGTTGAGCTGTGCGGGTATAAATTTATAGTCACACTCTATCGCATTGACCTGCTCCTGTATGTTTTCCATAATTACATTGTCCTCGCATATGTAGAAGCTTGGCCGCCATTCGGTTTTGGAAAATATTTTAAAAATCCTGTTCATTCCGAAGGTGTATTCTCCTCTTTGATGAAGAATGTTCAAATCCTCAGCTTTCAGACTTGGGCCGTTTCCGCATATGAAACATCTTTTGCCCTTGTATTTGTCCTTTAATGCCGCAAGTCTTTTTCCGTCATGAGAGCTTTCAAAATGATTTTGAACAAAAGGTCTTGTTCTCGAAAAAAGAGAGTTTTTTACTTTATCAGTAATTCCCATTATTTTATCACCTGTTCTTTTTCAGTAAGTTATGAAGAAGCTGCCTTGTTTTCATATTTGCCGCTTTAAGCCATAGTTTTAATGCTGATGCTTCAAGAAGCCTTGCTGTCTTTACAAGTCCTAAAGTATCTTTGAGGTCAAGATAACAGTAGTAGTAATAATTGTATGTTTCTTTTTCGCTCATATTTCTTAACTTGGTAATCTGCTTTGCGTACATCGTATAGCCTATCGGATTTTTTCTGAACTTTTCCCTGCCCTGCATTGTAAGTCCGTCCTCAAGATATTCAGCTACATATATAAACTCGTTTGTCCACCTGATTTTGTATCCGTCCGCTGCCATTCTCGACCATACTATATCTTCTGTTATGAAGTTTTCGTTTTCTATCTCAGGAAAAGGATACTTTTTCATAACCTTGGTATACATTACCTCGGATTTGTCCCCCGATACTCCGTACTCTCCCCTGTCAAGACTTGTTGCATCTATGTAATCTCCGTCAAACGTTGTTCCGAAAAGCTCACCTGACGGCGATTTTATTATTCCTGAAAATCCTGCAAAGCCTGTCTTGTCCTCTATTCCGCTGTCTATTTTTTCTACAAGCTCGATTGCGTTATCAGGCAGATAATCGTCTGAGTCCGATATGAAAAACAGCTCTCCCTTTGCAAGCTTTACACCCTTGTTTATGGCTCTGTGCTTGCCTCCGTTCTCCACTCTGTAAAAGCGTATATCAAAGCCGTTGTTCTCTTTTATCCAGACGTCAAATTTTTCCTTGGGATTGTCCGTTGAGCCGTCATCTATCACCAGCCACTCAAAATCCTTTACCGTCTGCCTTTTCAGAGAATTGTATAAATTTTCAACTATATCCGCTCTGTTATAAAGCGGTGTGAAAATCGTCACCATTTTGTTTCCCCCATACTTTTTGTCTGCGGTTTCTTTCAGACTTTCGGCTTCGCTCAGGCGGCGATTTCAGAAATTCAAAAGTTCACTTTTGAATTTACTTTAAGGGCTTAGCACTTAAAGTCTGCCGCAGTTTAAACTGCGGCAGCTGAAATCGCCCTCACTCTCCCGTACCAGCTTAATTTTTGCCGTTCATAAAATACCCGAAAAACGTCTGCTCACCGTCTGACGTTTTTTCCGCAAAGTCCATTCTCCACGAAAGCTTATAGAAATATGTATCCTGTGCAGAGATTATATCATCATATGTATTTTTGTCAAATTTAAGATTCATAATTTCCTGCAAATCGTCAACTTTTGAATTGTTGTAGTCAAGTTCATCTATAAGCTTTTTTGCTTTGGGTATGTTATCGTAGACAAGGCACATAAAGTAATCTACAAGAAGATAATCTATAAGATAATCCTTTTTTCTCCAGTATTCGCTGAAAAGCCGGTTCATAGCCTGTTGTACTACACAGCCTTTCTGACCGCCGTTTATAAACGATGTCCACCTGTACTGCGATACATAGGCACACTCTCTTTGTTTTCTCTTACAGGTATAGAACTCGCCTTCAAATATGCTTTCAGGTAACTTTTTGGGAGCAAATACTGTTGCGTCTATCCATATTCCTCCGTGTTTTGAAAGAAGGCTCATTCTCAGTATATCGGAAAACTGTGCGTTCGTTATTATTCCTGAGGCATATTTCTCGGATATATAATCGGGTATATCTGCGTATTCGTTCAGATTTTCGCTTGTTACGATGTAAACAGGGTGCTTTGTAGAAGCCTTTATGCTGTCAATACATTTTTTTACGATGTCAGGGGCTTTATCATAGCCCTGCATCCAGCTCACCCATACGGGAGCATTTTCGTCATATTCCGTATCAAAACTATACTCCTTAAATTCATCTATAACATAATCAAATTCTTTCTTTAATCTCTCAAGAATGATTTTGTTTTTCTTTTTATAGAGATTGTCAAACACAGGTACTCCCTTGAATGCAACTGCAAAAAATCCTATAAAGCCCAGTCTTGCCTCTTTATGTGACAAACTCTGAAATAATATATTAAAAGGGAGTATTACTCTGTTTTTAAATAATGAAACTATTCTCATAATTCACCTTTATATTCCATAATTAAGGGCATTTCTTATTTTTGCCGCAAGAACAAATCCAAAGCTGCTGTTTGACATAAGAAATGTTATCTTGTTCATAAGTTTCATATCACGCACATCTTTTAACGTAATGTGAAGCTGACTTCGGTATTTCTTAAGCTTTTTCTTTCCCTGATTATCAATATCAACATTCCTGTTTTTTAACAAAAGCTGATAGTGATACAGGCATACCTCACACATAATCGCCTTTGCCTGACTGTATAGTGACGGATATTTCTTCTCTATCATCAGCATTCGCTCACGTACTCCGTCAATCATATCCAGCCTGTTTATCTTATATTCTCCCATAATGCTGTTTTTCCGCTGTAAATAATAATAACACTGACGGTGAATATATACTATTTTTTCGGCTCTGTCCAATACCCTGAAAGTGAAGAATTCGTCCTCATTAAGTCTGCCTTTCGGAAATCTCAGGTCTTTCAGAATTTCAAACTTGTATATCTTGTTCCACGCTGTAGTCTTTACCTTAGTGTTTCGCATTGTGGTTGCTATAGCCTGCTCAGAGTTCATAACTTCAAAATCTTCCGATAAGTCAGGCGTTACCTGTTCACCCTCATATACAACAAGTACGTTGAATGCTCCTATTTCCGCTCCGACCTCAAGCATTTTTTCAAGAGTAAGCTTTATTGTTTCGCTGTCTATCCAGTCATCGCTGTCTATATAGCTTATGTACTCACCTTTTGCTATATCCGTTCCTGCGTTTCTTGCATCAGACAGTCCTCCGTTTTCCTTGTGTATTACTCTTACCCTGCTGTCTTTTTCTGCGTATTCCTCGCATATATCGGGACAGTTGTCGGGTGAACCGTCATCTACAAGTATTATCTCAAGATTTTTATAGCTCTGGTTTATAATGCTGTCAACGCTTTTTCTGAGGTATTTCTCTACGTTGTATATAGGTACTATTACACTTACCAAAGGTTCGCTGTTCATCATTTAACCTCGTATCTTCTGTCACTTTTGGATATTGCAAAATATACCCTGTACATAAGCTTATACAGCGGCGGAAAGTAAAATATAAGAAAACAGTCAAGCTTTGTTCTCTTATCGGCAATACCAAGCTCATTTGCTTTCTTGAATTGTTTTCTTATATTTTCCTTTATTTCTTTCTTTCTGTCTGAAAATTTCTTTGCGGCTTTGCTAAGCACAAGCATTCTGTACAGATTTATATTATGCTTTAAAAGTCCTGTAAGAGCAAGACAGTACATCTCTTCATCATTTTCAAATATCTTTAAAATTCTTTCTCTTACCCTTATTCCGTCAAAAAGCTTCTTTTCTGAAAGCTCGGAAGTTGCCGCTGAGTTTTCTCTGAGAATATAATGATAAAACGGCTTGTCCTCAAAAACTGATTTTTCAGAATTGAGAAACACCTCAACGTTAAAAAGATAGTCCTCGTTTATTCTTATATCCGAAGGCATTCTTACACTTCCGATAACCTCACGCTTATATAATTTGTTCCATATTCCAGGCTCGACAATCTCACCTTTCATCAAATCACTTATCCCCTGCCTGTTATCCTGTACAATAAGCTTTCCCGTATTGTAATAATAGTCTACTCTTGACGGAAAAACCATCTGATAACCGCAGTGCGATATGTCTGCACCGTACTTCAACGAATTTTCAAGAAGATGCTCAAGCATATCGGGTTCTATGTAGTCATCGCCGTCAACAAAGCTTATGTAGTCGCCCGTTGCAAGTTCAATGCCTGCATTTCTGGTATCGGAAACTCCCGAATTTTCCTTGAATATTCCCTTTACCCTGCTGTCCTTTTTTTCGTATTCCCTGATTATATCTCCTGAGCCGTCAGATGAACCGTCATCAATTACTATTACTTCCGTATTTCTATGAGTCTGAGAAAGAATACTGTCAAGACTTCTCGGCAGATACTCCGCTATGTTATATACGGGAACTATAACCGATATTTTATATTTGCTGTTATCTGACATATCCTGTACCGCTGCCCTCTTTCAGTTTCTTTATCATTTCTTCTCTTTTTTCCTGACCAAAATCACTACTTCTTACGGTATAGCTTTCGTCAAAAACTATGCCGTCTTTCATTTCAGCCTTGCGTCTTTCTATGAAAACTCCGTATTCCTGTATTACCCTTGCAGGATTTCCTGCGGCTACGCTGTCGGACGGAATATTTTTTGTTACTACACTTCCTGCTCCTATTACAACATTATCGCCTATTGTAACACCAGGAAGTATTATACTTTCAGCCCCTATAAAAACGTTGCTTCCTATTTTTACAAGACCTATTCTTGTATAGCCAAGTGAGTTTTTCGTGCTTGCATCGTGTGCAAGTATATGTACTCCAGGTGCTAAAGTAACATCATCACCTATGGTTATAAGCCAGCTATGAGAATTGTCAATTTCTGTTCTGCCCATTCTGTTGAAGTTGCTGCCTACTTTAAGTCCGTTTTTTATAAGAACTTCTGTAGGCGTTTCTCCCCTGAGCTTATATATAAAAGACCTGATTTTCATAACATTTCATATCCTCTCAAGCATATCTTCTACCGCCTTGACAGTAACTTTCTTGTCAAAACGCTTTCCACGCTGTGCCGACATTTCCGCATAATGCTCCAGCAGTCCCTTTTCTGTAAGTATCTTCTTTACTCCCTGATACAGACTTTCTTCATCGTTTTCCGTAACTATTCCATACTCGTTGTTATATCCAAGCTGCTCCTGCATTCCTGAACAGAATGTGGTTACAACAGGTGTACCAGTAATAAGTGCTTCTGTCACAGATGTACTGAAACCCTCGGAATATGAAGAACATACGTATAGATCACAGCTACGCACATATTTGTAAGGATTTACCCTGTAGCCTAAAAATATAAAGGTATCGTTAAGATTATTTTCTGAAAGATATTCCTCTATTTTTTCCTGCTCTTCACCTACACCGAGTATGTATACCTTGTTTTTTATACCGCTCTCAAGTAATCTTTTGTGTACTGCCGCAAGACGCTCAAAACCCTTTACCTTTGTTATCTTGCCGACAGAACATATATTGAAGCAATCTTTGGAAAATTCAACGTCATCTATTTTTTCTTTCGAAAGCTCCCTTATCTGCCCGCTTTCTATCGTATTGTACAAAACCTCTGACGGCTTGTCAAATGAAAGCGTATCCGTAAAATATTCCTGCGTCATTTTCGATACGCAGACCGTATTGTCAAACCTGTTATAGCACTTTTTCGCTTCTTCGTAATTTCTGAACCCTGCCGCAGCAACGCTCTCACTGTCTATCTTACAGTGTATCCAGCTTACAAGCTTTGTTTCTTCATACGGACAGCCGCTTGCTATCCTTGCCGCAACTCCTTCAAGATATGACACAATAATGTCATATCTGTCTTTTATGAGCTTGCTGTATAAAAATTCCGGGCTGAACATACTAAGTATCCTTGAATTTCCTCTGAATATTCTTTTGAAAGCATATGTGTACTTTACGTCATTACCGAGAAACTGCCTGTTTACACCGAAGTCAAACAAACACATAACCGTGACATCGTACCTGCTTTTATCCATATTGTTTACAAGGTTGACCAACACCTTTTCAGCTCCACCATGTCCCAGCGTTGGAATTAAAAATAATACCTTTTTCATTTTACTCCACCTTTAAGTGCTTTTACATAAGACATTGGCTGAAAACCTTGCCCCACCATTCATAGACATTATAGCCTATATACTTATAATCAGTCAATCCAAAAATTTTCACACAGCCTTGGGTATGCGGCGATTGCTGCCCTGCGGATAATTCCGCAGGGCGACCGCAAGGCTCAGCCTTGCGGTCGAGGCAAAAGTATAACTTTTGCCTCAGCAATCGCCGCCTCGATGAAGCCTTGATACTTAAATTTTTTCCGTTACAACTCTTATGCTGTAATTTTCGGGTGATATGTTATTAATATCGTTATCGAGAAGCTCAATGATATTCATTGTTATATTTGTCGGGTTGGGGCTTACGTTCTTTATTGTAAAGTCACAGCTTGCAAGAAGCTTTTCGGTTGAAAAGTCGTAGATAGCCACCGCAGAAGAAGCAGTCATTCTGAACTCGTTTTCCAAATCAGTGTTGCTCATAGAACCCGTAAGATTAGGCATATTTATTTCAGGAGTTTCTACTTTAAGAATTTTGCCGTCATAATTTGTAACTGCATTTATTCCGAGGAATTTCTGAGAACACTGCATATAGAACGAAACTCTTATTTTATCGCCCACATTATAACTTGTACCGTTTATAACGGCTGTAGTTGTCTTGACCTGAGATGATGTCGTACTGCCTGACGATGAAGATGTCTTGCTTGACGATGAAGTCTTTGATGATGAAGCTGCTTTACTTGATGACGCAGGTTTTGATGATGAAGCCGTTTTGCTTGATGATGTGCTTTTTGATGACGAAGTCTTAGATGAATTTTCTTTGTTTTCCGTTCTACTGCTGCTCACAGACGAAGATTGGTTATTATCATCTGAACTTTGCTGAGAACTTGCCGAAGAAATATTCGCTCTGCTTTCTGCCGTACCTGTTGTCGCTCCGTTTTCCGAAGATGATGAAACAGAACTGATATTTCTTTCAGGATAATTTATTACATATTCACCGCTTGCATTTGTTGCAGCTTCTCCTTTGCTGTCGGTTGCCGCCTCAGCTACTCTGCCATCTGCATACGTTCCTGCCTCTATCCATTCACCATCGGGACTTGTTCCGTTCATAACGACAATCTCACCATCAGGTGTCAGACCTACCTCGGTTTTTACCGCTTCATCTTTTTTATTACTGCTTATTATTCCGAACGCTGTCGCTCCGACTGCAATCAGTACGACTGCTGCCGCAACACATATCGCCGTAATTTTTATTGTTTTTTCATCTTTTTTGTTTTCGTTCACAAAAGCTCCTCCAATCCGTTTTTTGTTATTTTGTTATAATCAGTCTTTTTCAAGGTCTTTAAGCTGCTCGATTTCGCTTTTTTCAAGCTTTATCTGTCCGTCCTTTATAAGCTTTATCTGCTTTACTTTGTATGATGAGGGTGCTGCATTCGGTGATTTATCAAGCTGAACCTTCAAAACACCCGTAAGCAAATTCTGCTCAACAACTACTCCTTTTCCGTCAGGCGTATTTACTATCGCTCCGACCTTCGGAGTTCTTTTCAGAAAATCGGTATATGCCTCCTGCTCATATTTAAGACAGCACATAAGCCTTCCGCACGTTCCCGAAATCTTTACGGGACTTAATGACAATCCCTGATCCTTTGCCATTTTTATTGAAACAGGCTGAAATTCTCCGAGAAACGATGAACAGCAGAACGGTCTTCCGCATACGCCTATTCCTCCGAGCATTTTTGCTTCATCTCTTACTCCTATCTGCCTTAACTCTATTCTTGTCTTGAAGATAGCTGCCAGATCCTTTACCAATGCCCTGAAATCCACTCTTCCGTCTGCGGTAAAGTAGAAAAGTATCTTGCTGTTGTCAAGCGTATACTCAACGTCTACAAGCTTCATCGAAAGCTTATGCTGTGCTATCTTTTCTCCGCATATTCTGAAAGCTTCCTTTTCTTTCTTCCTGTTTTCCTCTATACAACTAATATCTTCCTCATTTGCTTTCCTTATAATCTTTTTCAATGGACGTACTATATCATCATCATCTATTTTTCTGTTGGTCATAGCTATCTGTCCGCATTCAACTCCCCTTGCTGTTTCAACTATGACATAATCTCCAAGCCTGAGATTTAATGAATTAGGGGCAAAATAATATATCTTCCCTACTTCCTTAAATCTTACTCCTACTACCTCTGTCATTTTTTCCTCCTTATCTCGCTGCAAAGCCACGTGCAGAACAAATTCATATTTATATTGCTGCCCAGCCTTTTCAACGCTGTATCAAGCGTATCGTTGATATTCAGTAAATTTATTGCATCAACCTTTTCGCACAGCTTTTTTTCTGTATCACTGCATTCTGTTCCCGCCGTTTTTGCCTTGAGTGCATCAGCTATTATTTCTTTAAGATTTCTTATAACCCTGCCTGCATACTCCCTGTCCTTAAAATCCTTTGCGGCTAAAAGCAGGTTATACCCCTTGCTTTGAGGTATCGCTGCGGCTATAATTTCTGCGGCTGCATATACTTCATCTGTGCCGTCCTCAGCTTTTTCCGAATTTTCAAGACTGTACACCGTTACTCTTGAAAGTATTGTCGGCAGCAGATTGTCCTTTCTCTCACAGCAAAGTATAAACAATATATTCTGCGGCGGTTCTTCTATAAGCTTTAAAAGTGCATTCTGTGCCTGTATCTGCATACGGTCGGCATTCCTTATTATATAAACCTTGTTTGCAGCCTCATTCGGTCTTATATACGCATCTGAACATATATTTCTTACTTCCTCTACGTTTACAGCCTCCATCTTTCCCGAAAGCTGTGCCTTATAAATATCAGGGTGGCTCAGACCTTCCGCTTTTCTGCACTGAATACATTTTCCGCAAGGTCTTTCATTTTCCCTGCACACTGCCCACCTGCATATATATTCAAGCTCACTTTCAATACCTTTTCTGTATTTATCCTCCAGAACAATGGCATGGGATATTCTGTTAAGCTTCAATGCTTTTCTCAGTGCGTTTCTTCCTGATGACACTTTTTCAAAGTCCAAGATAACCACCTCTTTACAGTAAATTATATTCTAACATTTTTTATCCGAAATTACTACTTATTTTATATGAACTTTTCTTATTTTCCTTAAAAAATTTTATCATCTGACTTTTTCAAAAGAATACTTGATAAAAATATTTCATAAGGTGTATAATTAATATTACAGATTTATAAATCCCGAAAGAGGTGTTTTTGTATGGAAGACAGTATATCAAAACTTCAGAATATCATTGATGAAAACAAAAGAATTGTATTTTTCGGAGGTGCAGGAGTAAGCACAGAATCAGGTATCCCTGATTTCAGGAGCGTTGACGGACTTTATAACCAGAAATACAGATATTCTCCCGAGGAGATGTTAAGCCATTCTTTTTTTGAAAATCATACGGAAGAATTTTTTGATTTCTACCGCAGCAAAATGCTTTGCTTTTCCGCAAAGCCCAACAAGGCTCATATATTTCTGGCTGAGCTTGAAAAAACAGGAAAGCTCAGTGCAGTAATAACTCAGAATATTGACGGTCTGCACCAGATGGCAGGAAGCAAAAAGGTTTACGAACTTCACGGAAGCGTACACAGAAACTATTGCACAAACTGCGGTAAATTCTATGATGCTCACTATATAGCCAAAGCAGACGGTATTCCGAAATGCGAAAAATGCGGAAGCGTTATAAAGCCTGATGTGGTTCTGTATGAGGAAGGTCTTGATGACGGCATAATAAGAAAAAGTGTAAATGCAATACGTTCGGCTGACTGTATGATTATAGCAGGTACAAGCCTTGTGGTTTATCCTGCCGCCGGACTTATACACTACTTCAGCGGAAAAAATCTCGTTCTGATAAACAAGGGAAGGACGGGAATAAACACACACGCCAATCTTGTAATAGAAGCTCCTGTGGGTGAGGTTTTCGCTCAGATTAAAATTTAACAGCCTTTTCAACATATGAACGTGCGGCTTCTGAACAGTTTTTCTATAGCTTAGCTGAAAAATTTTGCTCAAAAGCCGCACAACTTTTAATTTCATACACTCGTTTATATATCTTTTCTATAAATTCTAAAGAAGCCTGAAAAGCCTGCAGTTTTCTATACCCAAGCTCCAAAATTTCTCCATAGGAATATTCTTTATCTGACATACTATACTTAAATTCATTACACCGTGACCTACAATAAGAATATCCTTTCCCTTTTCAAGCTCAGGCATAACAACTTCTTTTATAAATTCTCCTGTTCTGGAATAAAGCTCCCCGAAGCTTTCCGCACCCTCAAACGGAATTTTATAGTTTTGTGGTTCTCTGAAAATTATATTTACAGGTGATTCGGAATTATTGAAATAGTTTTCAGTACCCTCATATATACCGAAACACATTTCCATAAGTCTGTCATCTGTTATAATCGGTATATTTCTTCCTTTCAGAAATATTTCCGCAGTTTCCCTTGCACGGACAAGCGGAGAACAAAAGCATAAATCCAGATGTATATACTTATACCTTTCAGCCGCTTCTGCTGCCATAAATCTTCCGTCATTATTAAGCGGTATATCCGTTCTGCCCTGAAGCATATGTTTTTTATTCCAGTCTGTTGTTCCGTGCCTCATTATATAAAGCATAATTTTTTTATCCTCAGTTTCATTGTATATCGCCTTCCGACTGCTTTTTTTCTTCCCTCTCGGTAACAAAAATAATATATATCAGCAAAAGTACCGTTCCGATGGTTACGCAGTAATCCGCAAAATTGCATACCGGCGAAAAAAATGAAAGCTGTATAAAATCCACTACATAACCCAGAAAAATTCGGTCTATAAGATTTCCTACCGCTCCTCCAATAATAAGAGACAGCGATGTAAGCAAAAGCTTGTTTTTCGGCTTTACCTTTATCATATAGACAATCGTTCCTGCTATTATGGCAAGTGTAAACGCTATGAATATCCATCTGAAATTCTGAAGCATTCCGAAAGCCATTCCACGGTTTTCCAGATACTGAAAATTTATAAGTCCTCCCAATATATCAACACTTTTATCGGGTTTCAGAGTATTCATTACAATTATTTTAAAAAGCTGGTCGGCTGCCGCAAGGAGTGCTGCTGCAATCAAAACTATTATCACAAAAATAACCTCCTGTTTCAATTATAAAATGCGGTGCATAAACCACGCACCGCATTTAAAAAGCAGATACAGTTATTTTTCCTCTTTTTTATTTTCTGCAGCTGCTGAATTTTCTATATCTTCCCTTGCCTTTTCAACTGCGGATTTTTCAAGAACTCTCTCTGCGACCTCTGCTGCTACAGCCTTTGCTATTTCTTCTTCCGTTACAGGCTCTTTCTTATCCTCTGTAACAGGCGGAGCTACCTGCTCTGTAGGATATTTCTTGTCAAGCTCCATCTTCTTCTTACCAATATCGGCTGCCGTAGGCAAGTCCTCAAGCATTTTTATGTGGTGATTATAAACAGACAAAAGCTGTTCCCTGAGAACAACCGCATCAGCCTGAAGCTTGAGATAGTTTGTTTTCTGATCCTCAACGCTCATATTTGCATCATAAACTATACGCTTTGCCTCAGCCTTTGCCTCTTCGAGCAGCGATGATACTTTAAGTTCAGCTTCTTTAACCGCAGAACCCTTTACTTTCTCGGCATTTATCAAAGCTCCTCTTACATTCTCTTCGTCTTTTCTGTACTGCTCTATTCTTTTTGCAAGAATATCAAGCTTCTTAACCAAATCTACCTTCTCTTTTTTATTCTGTTCAAGAGTTGCAACTACCTCACTGACAAATTTGTCTACCTCTTCCGTGTTGTAACCTCTTACAGATTTTTTAAATTCAATATTTTTTGCGTCATCAATACTAATCAATTAAGACACTTCCTTTACCTGTATTTTTTTATATTTATTTTTAGTCTGCCTTTTTTAGTCAGTCCCGAAAATCCTTCCAATAAAAATTTCCCGTAACCTCTTACGGAGATTTTATCCCCCTCTCTGAGTATACGGCTGACATTATCCGTTTCTGCCGAATTGACAAAAACTCTGCCCTGTCTTATCTGCTCCGCAGATTTTTCCCTGCTCAGCGATAAAACAGCCGAAACTACACTGTCAAGCCTTGCGGAAGAAACCGTAATCACAATATTTTCAAAGTCGCAGTTCTCAGGCAGAAAGCCGCCGTCCCATTCTTCCACAGCAACTCCTACCCTGCCTATCTTGCTTATCTGATTTATTATGTAGTCTTTAAGCTCGTTTCTGACAAATACAACCGTTTCTCCGTCACCCGTGAGAATATCGCCCACAGCCTCTCTTTTTATGCCCAGCGACATCAGAGAACCCAGAAAGTCACGGTGTCCGAGTCGGTACTCCTTCCTGTATCTGAAAGAAATACCGCATATCGGATAATAATAGTCTTCTATATAACCACCGTCTGAGGAAACTCCCAGCATACATCTTTCACTGTTTTCATAGCCTCCGAAAAGCCTGTATCCCGAAAAATGCTCACTGCCAAGATATTTTACCGCAGCCGATATTTCACTTTCATTCAGAAAGCCTATAAAACAGGGATAATTCCTTTTCTTACAGGCTTCCACTGCATCTTTAAGTCTTGCGATAACAAGACCGTTATTATCTTCCGTCCTCATTCCATAAATATAAACCCGTTGCTTTCAAGCTCTCCTATAAGGCTGTCGCCTTTAAGCTCTACATTATTCGGGGTCACTATAAATATATTCCTTGCGATACGCTGTACGTTTCCACGTCTTACATATGCACAGCCGCTTACAAAATCTATTATTCTTATTATTGCGTCCTTCGGTGTTTCCTCAAGATTTATAAGAACCGTATAGCCGTCAACTATCTGGTCTGCTATACCCTTTATATCATCGTCATAAACTTTCGGCTTTACGCACACAACTTTAAGTCTTGTCGTTGCGGCTATGTTCAGAACCTTTCCGTCACTGCCCTCACCGTTTTCATATCTGCGGTAATCTCCGCTCTGATACTCTCCTCTGCCGCTGCGGTAATCTTCGCTCTGATACTCTCTGCCGCTGCTGTAATTTCTTTCTGTGCTGCTGCCGTAATCATAATAGCTGTCATTATCATTATCATAGCTTCTTTCGTATGATGAAGCATAATAATCATTATTATCGTAATCACTTTCTCCGTAATCGTCGTATTTTCTGCGTGATGATGCTCTTTCCCGTGAGGTTCTCCTTCCAGACAAGCCTGAACGTCTGCTTTCCGTTCTTTTTTCCGTTTCTTCGGATTCTTCGTCATAGTCACGTTCCATCTCTTCGGGCAGCCTCCACCATTCCTTAATTCTGTCAGTAAATTTTGCCATAAACAATCTGCTCCTGCAATATTATCTGTAAATCCTTTCGCCAAAAAGCGATGAACCTATCCTTACCATATTGGCTCCGCACTTTATGGCTTCCTCATAATCCGAGGACATACCCATAGATAAATAATCCATACTGATATTATCCATATTTTTGCCCTTTATGTCAATAAACAACTTATACATACCTGAAAAATATCCTGCTGCTTCGGCAGAATCCGCACATATGGGCGGAATTGTCATAAGACCTCTTACCTTTATTCCCTCCAGCGTACTGACATATCCGCAAAGCTCATCAAGTTTTTCAGGAAAAACTCCCGACTTGCTTTCTTCTCTTCCTATATTGACCTCAAGCAGAATATCCGTTTTTATACCGTGTTTAAGGCTCTGCTTTGAAATTTCGTCCGCAAGCCTTACGCTGTCTACAGACTGTATCATATCAACCTTTCCGACAATCTGTCTTACCTTATTGCTTTGCAGATGTCCTATGAATTGCAGACTGCATTTATCAAGAGCATATCCCTCATATTTTGAAAGAAGCTCCTGCACCTTATTTTCTCCTATATATCTAAGCCCTAAGCTGACCGCATAATTTATGTATTCAACATCAACCGTTTTTGTAGCGGCAAGAAACGTTATATCATCTCTTGTTCTTCCGCTTATGAGGGCAGCGTTGGCAATATTCTCCTCTATCTTCCTGTAGTTATAGTTTATATCATTCAATTTCTGTTGACTGCTTGACAATTTTTCCTGCATACAAATCAGTTCCTTCCGTTACTATTTTATCATACAGCTTTACGGTATTTCCGCTGAAAAGCTTTTCATTTTCATTATCCTTACTGCATATTACATAATCATCTGTTTCATATATACTGACTATTTCCTTGAATTTAAGCTCATTTCCGTAAAGTATATAAACTCCGTCAACAACTCTTTCCTCGGTTCTTGATGTTCCGTCACCGTTATCTGTTGTTCTGGTTACTTTGTCACGGTGTATTGCGGATTTCTCTATTTTGATACCCGAATATTCCTTTACAGAAATGTTAATCTGCTCATTTCTTATCTTTGCAAGCGTTGCGTCCATAGACTTGCATTCCAGAACAACAACTGCATTTCCTGTCTGACCTTCCTTGTTTACAGACACAAGTCTTGCATTGAAATGCTCCGTTGAAGCATATGGGATTCCTATGCTGACTGTTCCGGATATTTCGTCAAACTCAGCCGCTTCTGTGGCACTCACAGGACAGCATATAAACCAGTTTACATCGGATATTATCTTTCCTATCACGTTCTTTGGCGGCTCGGATTTCTCAGCCGACTGCAACGCTGAAAGCTCCTGATATGATATATGCTGTGCCTGTGCATATTCAAAGCTTTCCTCACAGCCGTCCGTATGGCTTGTAAAAACGCCTGCCCTGTCTGCAACTATCTGACCCAGTGACGGCTTTATTGACTGCTCAAGAATTATCTTCTCGTTTTCAAGCTCCTTTATCTTGCTGTCAAAGTTATTTATCTTTCCTGTTATAATCTGTTTTTCGTTTATCGAGTACAGAAAGTCATCAACCGACTTTTCTGCATTACCGAACCTGTTGCTGTCAACATCGGATATGAAGCTGTGTATACTGCTGTTCAGCGATTTGTTTATGGATTCCAATGATGCTCCTATAACCTCGGACATTGAATTGAGCTTTTTCAGGTTCTCTATCTTTGTATTCAGCTTGTTTATCTTGTTGAAATTTATGGCATCGGTTTCATTTTCATATATTCCTGCTATAACTCCGCCCTTTTCAACTGCGGAAGCGTCATCAAAGTTGTAATAAAGCACTCCGCCCGTGTTATTGACCACATAACTTTCATTTCTTATTATGTATGCTCTTGTGCTGAGAGTTTTTGATACTGTTTCTTCCCTTGCAGGCTCAACATATACCATTGAAAAACTCGGAGCTATCATTGATACACCAAAATATATAAGCAGAACCGCTATTGCAACAGGAATAATCATATACCTGAATTTTAATGAACTTTTTTTCAATTACATCACCTTCTGACCGAAAAACATTAAAGTTTAGGTCAAGCCTTTTCAAAGGCTTGCGGGTCAAGGGCAGAGCCCTTGCGGTTTCCAAAGGCAGAGCCTTTGGCGGGATTTTCAAGGGCAAAACCCTTGAACTGTACCAATGATATTATATTATAAGGCTTTTTTCAACTGTTTCAAGAGCTTTTTTCAGAATTTCATTCTCTGACATAACATCTCTGTAAAGCCACACTATTTTTTCGTCACGTCTGAACCATGTAAGCTGACGTTTAGCATATCGTCTTGTTTCACGCTTCAGATTTTCCACCGCCTCATCAAGCGTAATAATACCCCTGAAATACGGCTCAAGCTCCTTATAGCCTATAGCCTTTGCTCCCGTGGAGTTATATCCCATTTTCAGAAAATCCTCAGCTTCTTCAATAAGACCGTTCTCAATCATTTCATCTACTCTGATATTTATTCTCTCATACAGCTTCTGCCTGTCAAGATATGTAATCCCAAGCCTTACATCATTGTACGGCGATGGTGTAAGCTTTGACTCCTCAATAAAACTTGTCATTGTTCTGCCTGTTGTCTTATAAATTTCAATCGCCCTTATAAGCCTGCGGTGATTTGACGTACCTATTCTCTGAGCAGATACCTGGTCAAACTCCGAAAGCTCTTTAAGAAGAACCTCTGCACCCTCAGCAATCAGTCTTTTGTTCAGAGCCTCTCTTATGTCATTATCGTAATTTTCTTTTCCAAACTCAATATTATCCAGAATGGAGCTTATATACAGTCCCGTACCGCCTACCAGAAACGGAATTTTCCCTCTTCCGTAAATATCAGCTATAACATCTCTTGCCTTAGCCGCATATTCGGCAACACTGTAGTTCTCATTAGTTTCAACAAAGCCTATCATATGGTGCTTTACGCTTTCCATTTCACTTTCTGACGGTTTCGCCGTTGCTATATCCATTCCCTTATAAATCTGCATTGAATCAGCAGAAACAATTTCAGCATCAAAATAACGTGCAAGACTTAAACTAAGTGCTGTCTTTCCCGAAGCCGTAGGCCCGCATATGACAACAAGCGGTATTTTCTTATTGTTTTCCAAAATATCACACCCTGCCGAACTGCTTTTCAAGCTCTCTTTTTGTAAGAATAAACCTTACCGGTCTGCCGTGAGGACAATATCTTATATTTTCATCGGTATCAACTGTTCTGGCAATTTCCATAAGCTCCTGCTCATAGTTCACATCGCCTGCCTTTATTGCTGCACGACAGGCGGCACTGTGAAATATCCAGTCCATCTGCTCCGTATTTATATCATTCTTTTTTGCTATAAGATTGTCTGCTATTTCCGCAATCATATCCTCTATTCCGTAATGCTCAACATACTGAGGTATACCTCTTACAGCTATTTTTCCGTTTCCGAAATCATCTATTTCAAAATTATACTCATTGAGCTTGTCTATATTTTCAATAACCGCACCATACTCATTTTTAGGCAGCGATACTATAACAGGTGTAAGCAGTATCTGCATATATCCCCTGCCCTTTTCCTTTAAAAGACGTTCATATATAATTCTTTCGTGAGCTGCGTGTTTATCTATAAACATTATCTTATCGCTGCCTTTCTGCACAATTATATATGCCGAAAATGCTTCTCCAAGATATTTAAGCTGTTCTTCGTCACTGACAAAATTTTCTGATATATTTTCAGCTTCGGTTTCCGTTTTGTTTTCCGCCGTATCTCCGCCGACTTCTTCAATAAAGCTTTCTTCTTCGGCTTTTTCGGAAATTTCTTCTGAAATAACGCTGTCAATATCAGCCTTTTCTTCTTTCAGGACTGCTCTGTAATTATCTGCCGATATTTCAGCAGCTTCATTTTCCTGAGAATTTCCGTATGACGACTGAACAAACTGCTTTGCTTTCGGTATAAATATCTCAGGTTCCTGAATATATTCGGATTTTTCACTCTGCGGTATTTTCAAGGACATCTGGGCAGGTTTTTCAGATTTTGCAGCATACGGAGTGCTTTCAAAAGAAAACGGCTGCTGTATCTTATGCGGAATAATATCGGTATTATTCAGACTTATTTTCTTTGCCTCATCGCCCTTTAAAAGAGCTGTTTTTGTTCCGTGATATACTGAATCAAAAATAGGTCTTTCGTTTATAAAACGTACCTCTACCTTGGCAGGGTGTACGTTTACGTCTATGCTTTCAAACGGTATCCTTATGTGCATAACACATGACGGCATCTTTCCGACCATTATACTTCCCTTGTAGGCTTCCTCCAACGCTTTTGCCGCCGTTACAGATTTTACAAATCTTCCGTTTATGAAAAAATTCTGCATATTTCTGTTGGGGCGTCCGTACTCAGGCTTTGTAATATATCCGTATATCATAACTCCGTCAAGCTCATACTTTATCGGGATAAGCTTGCTTACAAATTCCTTTCCGTATACGGAATATATGGCTGATTTAAGATTTCCGTCACCCGATGTCTGCAAAACCTTTTTTCCGTCCCTTATGAAAGTAAAGGCAATCTCGCTGTGAGAAAGTGCCAGCTTGTCAAGTATGTTGGCAATAGCATTTCCTTCCGCCACATCTTTTTTCAGAAACTTCATTCTGGCAGGAACATTGTAAAACAAATCACGCACTATTATTGTAGTTCCTTTAGGACAGCCTGCCGCTTCATATTTTGACTGCTCGCTTGCACTTATTTCATAAAGTGTGCCTATATCCTCGCTTTCGTGCTTCGTGAGCATCTGCACCTTTGCAACGGCACATACCGATGCCAATGCCTCACCTCTGAAACCCAGTGTTGCTATACTGTCAAGGTCATTTGCATTCGACACCTTGCTTGTAGCATGACGAAGAAACGCTTTGGGAACATCTTCGCTTAAAATACCCGAACCGTTATCCGTAATCCTTATGTATTTAACTCCGCCGTTTCTTATTTCAACGGTTATTGCATCGGCTCCTGCATCTATCGAATTTTCAAGAAGCTCCTTTATGACAGACGCAGGTCTTTCGACAACCTCTCCTGCGGCAATAAGCTCTGCTATACTTTTGTCAAGAACATTTATTTTTCCCAAAGATGCCGTGCCTCCTTAAAAACTTTATTTTTGCCATAACTATTGCTCAGCCTGCGGCTTCGCTGCGGCGATTGCCCGTACTGCGGAATTTCCGCAGTACTCCGAAACGGCTATGCCGTTTCGCCGAAAAAGACTTGTCTTTTTCGGGAAGCAATCGCCGCATTGTGCTGACGTAAATCAGCTATGTAAACCATCTGCCTTTGCCTTCAGTCTGTACAGAACGTTCATAGCTTCCATAGGAGTAAGCATATTTACGTCTGTAGCTTTAAGTTCAGATATGATTTCGTTTTCAGCCATACTTCCAAGAAATGACATCTGAGTATCAGAACTTTCTATGGTTTGTTTCTTTCTGGTTTTGATTTTGCTTACGTTCACGTTTTCGGCTGTTCCGTTTTCGTACTCTTTCTGAATCTCCTTTGCACGCTTTATTACCCAGTCGGGAATACCCGCAAGCTTTGCAACCTCTATTCCGTAGCTTTTATCTGCTCCGCCTGGAACTATTTTTCTCAGGAACTTTATATCATCACCCTTTTTTCTTACGGCTATGTTGTAATTCTTAACTCCGTCAAGAAGCTCCTCCATAACGGCAAGCTCGTGATAATGAGTTGCAAAAAGAGTTTTTGCACCAAGCTTTTTTCTGTCGCTTACAAATTCAAGAACAGCTCTTGCTATGCTCATTCCGTCAAATGTAGAAGTACCCCTTCCTATTTCGTCAAGAATAAGCAGACTGTCGGGAGTTGCATTTCTTATTATGTTTGCGACCTCGCTCATTTCAACCATAAACGTGGACTGACCTGCCGACAAATCATCTGACGCACCAACTCTTGTAAATATCTTATCTGCAATTCCTATATTTGCAGATGCCGCCGGAACAAAACACCCCATCTGTGCCATAAGGACTATAAGTGCCGTCTGACGCATATAAGTGGATTTTCCTGCCATATTAGGACCTGTTATTATTGCGGTTCTGTTGCTGTCCTTATCCAGAAAAACATCATTCGGAACAAACGGAACGTCCTTTACAAGCTGCTCAACAACAGGATGTCGGCTGTCCTTTATTTCTATAATACCCTTTAAATTTATATCAGGCTTGCAGTATCTGTTATCGCTTGAAACATTTGCAAGTGAGCATAAAACGTCAAGCCTTGCTATGCTTTCGGCTGTTTTCTGAACCCTTGTAAGATTATCGGCTGTAAAGCACCTGACTTCTTCATAAAGCTTATATTCCAGAGCTACAGATTTTTCCTTTGCTCCAAGTATTCTTCCCTCTACAGCTTTCAGTCCCTGAGTTATATAACGCTCACAGTTTGCAAGCGTCTGTTTCCTTATGTATTCGGCAGGAACCTGATTTTTGTACGAATTTGACACCTCTATGTAATAGCCGAAAACTCTGTTATACCCTATTTTAAGCTTAGGAATACCTGTTTTTTTCTTTTCCTCGGTTTCTATCTCTGTCAGAATATCGGAAGAATGGTTCATATCGTCCATTATTGAATCAAGTTCGCTGCTGTAACCCTTTTTTATCATTCCGCCCTCACGAATGCTAAAAGGCGGTTCGTCTACAATGGCACTGTTTATTTTCAGGTATATATCCTCAAGTGTATCTGTATTTTCGTAAATTTCACGCATAAGGGAAGACGATGTATTCTCAATAGTTCTCTTAACCATCGGAAGCTTTGCAAGAGCATTTGCAAGGGAACGAAGCTCTCTTGCATTTGATGTTCCGTAAACTATTCTTGTCATCAGTCTTTCCATATCCAATATACCCTGAAGTGATTCGGTAATTTCAAGTCTGAGAACCGTATTGTTTACAAGCTCTTCTATTGCATTCTGTCTTTTTACTATAGCACCGCAGCTTAAAAGAGGCTTCTCTATCCACGAACGAATAAGTCTTTTTCCCATTGATGTCTTTGTTTTGTCAAGAACCCACAGAAGAGAGCCTTTTTTCTCTTTGTTACGCATAGTTTCCGTAAGTTCAAGATTTCTTCTTGTATTGAAATCTATGGACATATACTGCGTATCGGAATATATATTGAATTTTTTCAGACGTTCCATTCCCTGTTTCTGAGTATCCTTAAGATACCATAAAAGCACTCCTGCACTAAGTACCGTAAATCCGAATTTCTTATCTTCAAGCTGTCTGAGAGTATCTTTTCCGAAAATTTCCGAAATTATTGTGCAGCATTCTCCGTAATCAAATTTTTCGTCCTCTGTCAGCTCAACTCCTGCCGAAAGCTTATCTTTGATAAATACGGAAAGCTCTTTATATTTTATAATATCTCCGCCTATGAGAATTTCTCTGGGATTTATCTTTCCAAGTTCGTTTTTAATCAAAGACGGAATTTCTCCTTTTAAGAACGTACCCGAAAATTCACCAGTGGAAATATCACAGTAGCATATTCCTGCACAGTCCCCTGAAGAGTATATACAGCATATGAAATTATTTACTCCGTCCTCAAGCATACTGCTTTCGGTAACTGTTCCAGGAGTTATAACCCTTATTATATCTCTTTTTACAAGTCCCTTTGCGGACGCTGCATCTTCTATCTGCTCACATATCGCAACCTTATAGCCCTTTGCTACAAGACGTGCTATATATGTTTCGCTGCTGTGAAAAGGTACTCCGCACATCGGAGCTTTTTCAGCCTGACCGCAGTCCCTTCCCGTCAGCGTAAGCTCAAGCTCTCTCGATGCTGTCTTTGCGTCCTCAAAAAACATCTCGTAAAAATCGCCCAGCCTGAAAAAAAGAATACAGTCCTCGTTTTCCTTTTTTATTTCAAGGTATTGCTTCATCATCGGAGAAAGCTCTGCCATTAAAATTCACCTCAAAATTTATAATATCAAGACTAATTGCTGCAAATTTCAAAAGCCGTGCTTTTGAAATTTGCAGCATCAGAATACAACGGATTAAATCTTAAATCCAAAAATCAGTGACACCCTCCGCAGCTTGAACAGTCGCAGTCGCAGGAATGTACTCCCTCTGCCGTATCAGGGTCTGCTCCCTCTGCACACTGCGTTATAATTCCGATAACCTGCTGAACCCTGTTTTCAAACGATGTTTTCGCCTTGTTATAGGCTGCCATACTTTCGTTCTCCATAACTTTAGAGTAGCATATTCTGAGTTCGCTGTTAAGTCTTTCGATTTTTTCCTCATCTCTGTCAGCCTTTGCAGATTCGTTGTTCAGGGACATTCTTTTAAGATTGAACTCACCAACGAGATCCTGAAGCTCTTTGTCCTCATCGCACGCTTTTTCAAGATTTCTAAACGAAAGATAATCCTTGTCTTTCTGAAGCTCTCTGCCTATTTCTCTTGCCAAATCTACAATACTCATTTTTAAAACTCCTTTAAAATATAATTTTTATAATCAAAAAATCAGATAATTTTTCCTTTAAGTATCCAGTTTCTTGCAGATGTAACCTCTACATTCTGAAAAGTTCCTATGATACCTTCATCGCCCTGTACCTCAACTATAACATTTCCTGATGTACGGGTCTGAAGCTCATTATTCTTTTCATTGATACTCTCCACAAGAACACGGTACTGCTTTCCTACCATATCCGCACAGCGTTTTGCCGATATTTTTTCCTGTAGCGACAGAAGCTCCTGAAACCATCTGTTTTTCTCCTCATAGCTTACAGGGTCAGCCATTTTTGCGGCAGGCGTTCCGTTTCTCGGCGAATAAATAAACGTAAACAATGACGTAAATCCTACCTCCTCCACAAGCGAAAGCGTCTGCTTAAAATCCTCGTATGTTTCACCCGGGAAGCCGACTATTATATCGCTGGTAAGCGATAGCTGCGGTATTTTTTCCTTGGCATAATTTATTATTTCAAGATATTTTTCCCTGTCATAGCGTCTGTTCATCTGTTTAAGTATTCTGTCGCTGCCGCTCTGGAACGGCAGATGCAGATGAACTGATATATGCCTGCTCTCCGCAATAGTATCAATCAGTTCTTTGGAACAGTCTTTCGGATGTGAGGTCATAAAACGGAGGATATATTCTCCGTCAATCTTATCAATTTCGGAAATAAGCTGTGCAAATGTCATCTTATCTTCGGTAGGAAGTCCTTTTCCGTAAGAATTGACATTTTGTCCGAGCAGTGTAATTTCCTTATAGCCTTTTGCAATAAGCTCTTTCGCCTGCGAAATTATAATTTCGGGATTTCGGCTTCTTTCTCTGCCCCTTACATACGGAACAATACAGTAAGTACAGAAATTATCGCAGCCGTACATAATCGGCAGCCATGCCTTGAACGTGCCGTCACGTTTTACAGGTATATTTTCGTATACCGTTGTATCATCATTTCCTCTGAATACAAGTCTTTTTCCGTCCACAAGGCAGTCATACATAAGCTTTGGAAGCTGATGTATACAGTTCGTTCCGAAAACCAGTCCCACAAACGGAAAACTCTTATAAATACGTTCTGCTATATGCTTCTGCTCCATCATACAGCCGCACAGGGCTATAAGTACAGACGGGTGCTTACGCTTCAGAGATTTCAACGCACCTACATTTCCGAAAACCCTGTCCTCCGCATGCTCTCTTACCGCACAAGTATTGAAAAGTATAAAATCGGCTTCTTCGGGATTTTCGGTAAAATCATAACCCATTTGTCCCAGAAGTCCTTTTATCTGTTCGCTGTCTGCAACATTCTGCTGACAGCCGTATGTTCTTACATACGCAAGAGGTGTATTTCCTCTTTTTCGTATCTCCATAATCTGAGCAACAAGCGGTATATATTCGTTATTCAGATTTAAAATTTCGTTTGTATTATGCAAATAAAACTACCCCAATCCTCAAACTGTACACTATATGATAGCACAAACCAAAAATAACTGCAAGTGTGATATTAATATGTTTTTTGAACAGGTAAGAAATTTATGATAATTATGAATATCTATACATACCGCATATTGCACCGACTCCGATAAATAGCTTGATATTTAGCTTGACAAAAACTTAACAAAAGTATACAATCTAAGTTATATCGGCTTATTCCTTATGTATTTTTAAAATACATTTACATTTTTGGACATATCTTAAAACAAAAAAGATAAAGTGATATACGAAAGGATTGTTAAAAATGGAATTAAAGGGTTCTGAGATTATAGCGGAATGTCTGCTGGAACAAGGGGTTGATACCGTTTTCGGATATCCCGGCGGAGCTGTTCTGGAAATTTACGATGCACTTTATAAATACAGTGACAAAATAAAACATATTATGACTGCACATGAGCAGGGAGCTTCCCACGCAGCCGACGGATACGCAAGAGTTACAGGCAAGACAGGAGTAGTAATAACAACCTCCGGCCCGGGTGCTACCAATATTGTAACAGGAATAGCAACTGCATTTATGGACAGTATACCCGTTGTTGCAATAACAGGTAACGTAGGCAGGGCATTACTCGGAAAGTCAAGCTTTCAGGAAGTTGACATAGCAAGTATAGTAAAGCCCGTCACAAAGGCAAGCTTTCAGGTATCATCAATGGAGGAGCTTGCTCCTACCATAAGAAAAGCGTTTAAAATAGCTCAGAGCGGAAGAAAGGGTCCTGTTCTTGTAGACATTCCAAAGGACATAACTGCCTTGAAAACCGAATACGTAAGAGAAGACCCCTGCAAGTGTCAGGAGATATTTTCCGCAGACGAAAAAAGCATAGACGAAATAGTAAGTCTTCTTAAAAACTGCAAAAAACCTGCAATCTACGCAGGCGGCGGAATAATCTCCAGCAACGCATCAAAGGAGCTTACAAAATTCGCAGAACTTCTTGACGCTCCCGTATGCTGCTCACTTATGGGAATGGGTGCAATTTCGGCAGACCACCCCCTCTTTGCAGGAAATATGGGTATGCACGGCATAATGGAAACAGGTATGGCTATAAAAGAGGCTGACCTCATAGTTGCGGCAGGTACAAGATTTTCCGACAGAGTTGCAGGCGATACCGATAAATTCGGACAAAAAGCCGTAATCATTCAGCTTGACATAGACGAAAACGAAATAAACAAAAACGTAAAGGTTGACAAATGGCTTATCGGAAATGTAAAGACTTCGCTTTCCGAACTTAACAAAAGACTTGAACAGCAGAACCATGAGCCTTGGAAACTCAGCCTTACAAAATATTCAACAGTTACAGAAGTTAAGATAGGCGAATACATAACACCTCAGGAAATTCTCAGAGCGATGGAAAGTCTTAGGGACGGCGGCGACATTGTTGTAACCGATGTAGGACAGCATCAGATGTGGACGGCTCAGGAGTGCAGTTTCAAAGAACCCAGAACCTTCCTTACTTCGGGAGGACTTGGTACAATGGGTTACGGTATGGGAGCAGCCATAGGTGCATATTTTGCAAAACCCGAAAGTAAGGTTTTCCTTGTTACAGGTGACGGAAGCTTCCATATGAATATGAATGAAATGGTAACTCTCAAAAGCTATAATGTTCCCGTTATCGTAATGATATTCAATAATGAGGTTCTCGGTATGGTAAGACAGTGGCAGAAACTTTTCTACGGCAGAAGATTTTCCTCTACCGACCCTCACAGAGCTACAAATTTTGAAGCTGCTGCCAAAGCTTTCGGCATAGAGGGCTTCACCGTTTCAAAATCTGAGGACGTACTCCCCACACTAAAAAAGGCAGTTGAGCTTCACGCTCCCGTTTTAATAGACTTCCACATCTCACCCGATTCAAACGTACTCCCTATGATACCTCCGGGAAAAGATGTTGACGATGTAATTCTTGAACTCAAATAATAACTTTCAGATAATCTTTCAGATTAAAATTCAAATAAAAAGGAAGTGGTAATATATGAACAGCTATTTTACAATGCGGGGCGAAAATCGTGCATTCAGCGAGATAACCCCCGAAATATACAGACTGAGCAAAAAGTGTATAAAGAACAATATGATAGACCCCTCTCTGTACAGCAAGTACGATGTAAAAAGAGGTCTGAGAGATTTGAACGGCAAGGGTGTTCTCACAGGTCTTACAGAAATTTCAGAGGTATATTCCTTCGAGGAAGCACCTGACGGTACACGTATTCCGCAGGACGGAAGGCTTTTCTACAGAGGCTATGATGTTGAAGATATAGTAAAAGGTTTTACAAGCGAAAACCGCTTCGGATTTGAGGAGGTTGCATACCTTCTGCTTTTCGGAGAGCTTCCCGGAGTAAAAAGTCTGCGTGAGTTCTGCGAACTGCTTGACTACTACCGCACACTTCCCACAGGCTTTGTAAGAGATATAATTATGAAAGCTCCCAGCAGGGATATTATGAATGCCATATCAAGAAGCGTTCTCACAATGTACTCATATGACAACAACGCTGACGATACCTCAGTCCCTAATGTTTTAAGACAGTGTATTCAGCTTATATCCCTTTTCCCTATTTTCTCTGTTTACGGCTTTCAGGCTTATCAGTACTTTCACGATAATCAGAGCCTTATAATCCATACTCCCCAGCCGCAACTTTCCACCGCTGAGAATATTCTCTATATGCTCCGTGCCGATTCAAAATATACACCTCTCGAAGCAAAGCTTCTAGATATGGCACTTGTTCTTCACGCAGAACACGGCGGCGGAAACAACTCCACATTTACAACCCACGTTGTAACATCATCAGGCACGGACACCTACTCCACCATAGCGGCGGCACTTGGTTCTCTTAAAGGTCCTAAGCACGGCGGTGCAAATATAAAGGTAGTAAAAATGTTTGATGACATAAAAGCTCATGTAACCGACTTTGATGACGAGGGCGAAATTGCGGCTTATCTCGAAAAAATACTTGATAAAAAAGCCTTTGACGGAAGCGGTCTTATATACGGTATGGGTCACGCAATTTACTCGATAAGTGACCCCCGTGCAAGAGTTTTCAAGGGATTTGTTGAAAGTCTTTCCAAGGAAAAGGGACGTGAAAAAGAGTTCAGGCTTTACAGCAACGTTGAAAAAATCGCAGCAAGACTTATTGCTCAGAAACGAAAAATATATAAGGGCGTAAGTGCAAATGTAGATTTTTACAGCGGCTTTGTATACAGTATGCTTGAACTTCCGAAAGAGCTGTTTACTCCCCTGTTTGCCGTTGCAAGAATTGCAGGCTGGAGTGCTCACCGTATAGAGGAGCTTTCAAATGCAAGCAAAATCATACGTCCTGCATATGAAAATGTTCTTCCCAGACGACCTTACGTAAAAATAGATGAAAGAAATCAGGATTTTCTTGACGGCGAGGAAATAGC